>QXXE01000045.1 GCA_009911355.1 Clostridiaceae bacterium
CCTATCAGCTCTTTTCTCGTCTCGCCGCTGCCGTCTCTATATCTTGTACCCTGCTGAGTTAAACCGATAAGCATATTAAGATATACGCTGCATCTTGCCGTTTCGCTCGCCTACGCGGCGGGCGGTCCTGCGCGGACGGCGCCAAAGGGACTAGTCCCTTTGGAATCCCGTTCGCCGCCTGCGGGCGGGGACGAAGGATGAGAACCCTTTTTTGAAAACGGCTTAGCTTTTTTGGTAGAGGGCACAGACGCAGAACATGAAAAAGAGCAGCAGCGCAAGGCCCAGCAGCATCCCGAGGTACAGGGGGCCGCCTGTGGCATTGGTGCTCTGGTAAATCAGCAGCAGCCCCGGCAGCGCGCCGCAGAACGCACCCCAGATCACCCGCCGGGACAGCAGGAAGCCGCCGCACCAGAGCAGCAACAGCCCTGCCCAGACGAGCGGCGCGGGGGCTTGCGTGCCGGGGGCTGCGGCGAGTATGCCGCACCAGGGGGTCAGGAGCGCGGCAGGCAGGAAGAAAAAGGTGTTCTTCATGATTACTCCTTCAGGAGCGCGCGGCGTTCGCGCCAGTCGGGAAGGAACTGCCCGACAAGGGCATAAAACGCGCGCCCGTGATTTTTTTCTTGGATGTGGGCAAGCTCGTGCACGACAACATAGTCGACCGCCGCGTCGGGATACTGCATCAGCCGCCACGAAAAACAGATGCTGTTTTTCGGCGAGCAGCTGCCGAAACGCGTCTTGGCTGAGGTGATGCGCAGCCCCGTGGGATGCAGGCCCATCAGCGCCGCGTAATGCGCCAGCTTTTGCGGCAGTACCTCGCGGGCGCGGGCAAGCAGCGCGGCGGCTTCCTCCGGGGTAGGCTCTGGGTGGCGTTCGAGCCGCTGCTGCACGCGCGTGAGATGCTCGTCCAGCCAGCCCTGATGCCCGGAGACAAAGCGCTCGATCTCGCGCAACGGGCAGCGGTTCGGGGCGCGCACGATGATTTCCGCGTCCCGTGTGATCTCCAGCGCCAGTGTCCGGCGCTTTGAACGGATAATCCGATAAGGTATTTCTTTCGGTATCAATGCAGCAGCCACATCCTTTTTCACTCCTTCCATTATAACGCAGCGCCGGTAAAAAGCAAGTATTTTTTCGTTTATATGATGAAAGTAGAAAAAATAGCTTGCATTTCTGCTATAATTGTTTATAATGGTAATCGGAAGTTCTTATGGAGGTCTTTTCATGAAGTTCAAACACGGCCTTCCGGTCGCTGTGGCGTGCGTTGCGGTCGGTGCCTCTGCTGCATCTCAAAGCATCTTCGCTGCGCTTGTGCTCCTGATCGGGAAGGGCTTCGGCTTCGGCACTGCCTGGTCAGGGCTCCTTTTTGTTGCTTATTACATGTTTGGCCTCGCGGCCTGCCTGTTTGCCGGGCGGCTGGTAGACGTTTTCGGGCGGCACCATTCCATGTCTGTCGGGCTTGCGCTGTTCGCGGCGGCAGCGGTCCTTCTTTCCTTTGCGAATTGGTTCCCGCTTGCCGCAGCCGGCGTTGCGGCGCTTGGGGCTGCGGCTGTTTTTGTGCTGATTGCCGGAATGGGGGTGTTCTGCTCGCTGCCGGGGGGCGGCTTCCCGGGCTGCGTGCCGGTTGCCGCTGCCGCGATGGCCTGCGGGGCGACGCTGGGCGCTGGCTACTGCGCGTTGATGCTGTTGTGTGGGCACGGCTGGCAGGAGATTTATTTTTTCCTCGGCGCTGCCGTTTTGGCGCTGTCGCTGTTCAGCGGCGCTGTCCACTTCCCGCAGCTTGCGCCGGATCGCGATTGGCAGGCGGAATTCCGTTCCGCGCTGCGCCTGCGCCGGCTGTATCCTGCTTATATCGCGCTGGCCTTCTATGCTGGCGTGGAGATTTCTGCAACTGGCTGGATGTCGGGGTACATGGTGAAAGCGCTTGGCTATACGCCGGCGATTGCAGCGATTGCGCTGACGCTGCTGTGGGCGTGCGTCTGCGTTGGGCGCATGCTGTGCAGCCGTTTGGCAGGGGCTATGAATGCGGCGGGGCTTTTTATGATCTTGACAGCCGTGCTTGTGGTTTCGCTGTGCCTGTGCGCTGCCGTGCCGGACGGGCGTCTGTTTTGGATTGCGGTGTTCGGTGCAGGGCTAGGGCTCTCCGGGCTGTGGCAGCTGCTGGCTGGCAGCGCGCTTGCTGGGAACGCCGGGACGCCGACCTTTGCGGTAATGATGCTCTGGGAATGCATCGGCGCAGCGGTGATGCCGTTTGCGGCGGGCGTGCTTGGGAGCTGCTTCGGTATGGGCTGCGTGCTGGGCTGCGCGGTTGTGCTGGCGGTGTTATGTGCAGGGTTTGCGCCGCGCGTGTTGTCGAAAAGGCTGCGTGCAAAGCCGGCGGTGGCTCCCCGTGAGCTGGCAGTGGAAGTGCCTTTGGTGCAGCCTGTACCTGTGAAATGGGAACTGTTCGACCAGGAAGCTGTTGAGGACGAGGAGCTGGGCAACACGGAAGGGGCCGGTTATCTGGAAGGCGTGGATGCTGGTGCAGAGGAAGAGGACGCTTATTTGGATACGGATTACCCGGAGGGGTTAGTCTCTGTAGATGACGCGGAATATGAAGGCGAAGTGGAGTACGTGGAGGGCCCGGAGTACGAGGGCGAAGCGGAATACGCGGAAGAGCCTGCGTATGAAGAGGAGCTGGAATACTCAGAAGAGCCCGGTTATGAAAGCGAACCGGAATACGAAGAAGATCCCGGCTATGAAGACGGGACGGAATATACAGAGGGCACAGCGGATGCAGGCGGGGAAGGATACCCGGAGGAGGCTGTGCCGGAGGACGGCGAGGCGGAAAAAACTGCTGACGCTGCACAGGAATCATAAAAATTGCCGCGGGACATGGTAGCCCCGCGGCAATTTTGTTGTGCTTTGATATTTTGATGTTTGGATGGAAAAGCGGCGTATCAGCGCTTGATCTTGCCGGAGGACGTTTTGGGGAAGGGTTCCTCCCGGAAATGGATGGTCCGTACTGCTTGGTAGGACGGTACTTTTTTGTTGTACTGCGCGATAAAGGCGCGGACCGTTTTCTCGGTTTCCGCATCGAGGGCTTCCCCGCACCAGACCGCAGCCGCAAGCTGGTCCCCCTGCGCAGAAACAACGGCTTCCCGGATTTCGGTGCAGGCGGCAAGCTTGCTTTCGATTGCCTCCGGGCTGATATTTTCGCCGTTTGACAGTACGATCATGTTTTTGATGCGCCCGGTGATAAATAAAAAGCCGTCCTCGTCCAGATAGCCGACGTCCCCGGTGTGGTACCAGCCGTTTTCCAGCGCTTCGCTGGTCGCTTCCGGGTCGCCCAGGTATTCCAGCATAATATGCTTGCTGCGCACCAGCAGCTCGCCCGTTTCCGAGAAGCGCACCTCGTTCCAGGGGCCGATCCTGCCGACAGAGCCGGGGCGGGATTGCTCCGGCGTGGAATATACGACGGGGCCGCTGATTTCGGTCGCGCCGTAAAGGGAACAGAAGAAAATCCCGCGTTCTTTCAGGTACTCGTCCAGCCCGGGGTCCTGCGGGGCCCCGCCGCTGGTGATTGAGTGGAACGTGCTCAGCTCCAGCGCCCCCATGCGGGCGCGTTTGAGAAGCAGCGAGACAAAGCTGGGCACGGCGAAAATATCGTGCGGCTGGTACCACTGGATGTCAAAAAACGCCTGCCGGAAGCTGGAAAGGCAGTTTGGCACCCCGTTTGCCATATCGTCAATCAGTGAAACCAGGGCGACGTGGTAGATGGGGAAAACAAAAATACTGCGTTCCAGCTCGCGGTGCCCGTGGGGCAGGAGCGCCAGATGGGACAGTACGACCAGCTTGGGCTGTGCGCTGCTGCCGGAGGTGGCGAGGATGAGCGCCGCCTGTTCGGGCGCTATGCCCGCGTCGTCCTGATACAGCGGGCCGTCCCCGTCGAGTATGGCGCGGACGCTGTTTTCCCCCAGGCATGCGAGGGTGGGGCCGTCCCAGGGAAGCTCGGGAAGGAGGTCGCTGTCCTCTTCGTCGAAGAGGACCAGAGACGGGGTTAGCCGCTGGAACAGCTGCCGCAGGTCGTCAGACTGCAAATCGAAGCACAGCGGGACGGCGGCTGCGCCCATTGACATGGCGGCAAACAGGGCGGCGAGCTGCTCGTAGGTATTGCGGCCGTCGATCACGATCCTGCGGCCGCGCAGGCCCAGGCGGTCAAAATATGCCGCCAGCCGCTGCACATCCCGGAGGAAACCGCTGTGGGTGACCGACACGGCCTGCCCGTCGCGCCAATAGGAAAGCATGGTGCGTTCCTGGAATTTGCCCGCGTTTTTCTGGAGCATCTGGAATACCGTCATATCCTGGTATTCCTCGTAGAGCATCCGGGCGCGGCTCATGATTTGCCAGCCTTTTCGCAGATCAGCTGAGCCAGGTCGGCCGCGGTGGCGACGAACCGGAGCATTCGGGTGGGGATTTTTACCTGAAATTCCTGCTCGGCATTTACGAGCAGTTCCATCAGCTCGAGGGACGACAGGCAGCCTTCGCCCATCAGGTCCTGATCGGGCGCATACGTTTCGCCGGTTGCTTTTTGCAGCATTTCGAGGATGCGGGCTTGGATGGCTTCGTGGTTCATGTTCGGGACCTCCTGAATTTTTTGAACCGGCCGCTGGCCCAGAGGATCAAATGGCAGCCTGCCACGGCAAGCGCAACCCTGCTGAGGTACATCAGCGGGAAGGCCGCGCCCCATGGGAGATGGGACGGCACGATCAGGCGGGTGTAAAGCTTTTGCCAGGGGAACAGCAGCATTTCGATGTTGTGAAGACAGAAAAAGAAGAGGGAATACCGGCCGATATATGCAAGGCCGTCGGTGAACCGGGCCGCAGCCAGCCCTGACGCGGCGTAGCATTGCAGCAGCACCACGCCGATGGCGGCGGCTGACAGGTAGTCCAGCATCCAGAACTGCCAGGTATTTGACCAGAATTTTGCGGTGGAAACAAGGTGCAGGACGGTTGTCAGCGCGGCTGCGGCAGCTGCAAAGGGCCAGTTGATGTCCCGGTACAGGATTTTGTGGGCTTTCAGCAGCCGCCCGAGCTCACGCAGCCCCACGGCTGCGCAGCCGGGGACGATGCACCACGGCAGCTGGAGCTGGTGCGCGCTGGGGAAGGCGACGGCTGCTGCGGTGAAGCACCAGATTGCGGCTTCGCGTGCGGCTGGCTTTGGGATCCGCAGGAACAGCTGGTGGATCAGCCCGCTCCAAAACAGCGCGAGAAGGAACCAGGCGGCGCCTACGGATTCGGCGGCAAAGCCGCCGGGCAGCTGGAACCCTGCGATCCCGTTGCCGTAAAGGAATCCCAGCAGGATGGGGCGGATGATCTCGAAGCGGAACCCGCCTGTGAGCAGGTAGCGGGCGGACATCAGTGCGGCGAGGGCCACCATTGTCCAGAGGTATGGGACGCAGATTGCACGGGCGTTTTTTTTAAGGAAGCTTTTTAAATCTTTTTCGGCGTGCGTGGTGTATCCTGCCATGATGAAAAACAGCCCCATAATGACCACGTCGTAGCGGGTGCTCGGGCCCAGCAGAGGGAGCAGCGGATGCTCGATCCCTAAGAAGGTGCGGAAAAAGCCTTTTTGATGGCCCAGTATGACCAGCAGCATCAGGATGCCTTTTGCCACATCAAACATCCCTGGAAAATCGCGTTTGCATTTCATCGGCTCATCCCCTCCCTGGCAGCCCTGCGTTTGCGCGCCCTCCGCACGTGCGCAGGCCCTGCGCGGGCAGCGGCAGGGGACGCTGTCCCCTGCACCCCTGCGATTTTTTTGTAAAAAAATCGAGTAAAAACTTCATTCCGCCTGCGGGCGGGACGGGAGGGGCATGGCTTGGGCTGGTGTGTGAAAACAAGTATAGTATATCATAGAAAGGGGAAAAGAGGAAGGGGTTTTTTCCGGTATGGAGGGGCGGGAAAAGTTCTTGTGCAAAATGCAAAAAAATGTTATACTGGAAAGGACATAGTAAAGGAGCATGATGAATGAACGAGAAAAAGGTAAGGACGATTAAAGATATAAAGGCAGAAAAAATGGACAAGGCAGAGAAGGCATATGAAAAGGTCATTCAATATATTAAAAATGAAATACGGCTCGGTTCGCTCAAACGGGGCCAGAAGCTCCCGCCCGAACGTGAGCTCGCGGACGCGCTGGGCGTAAGCCGCAACTCGGTGCGGGAGGCCCTCCGCACGCTGGATTATATGGGGTTTATTTCCAGCACGCAGGGGGCGGGGAATTATGTGACCTGCGATTTTGAGCGCTGTGTCGGCGAGAGTATGCGGTATATTATGCTGCTTGGGGAAACCAATTTTTTGCAGATCAGCCAGCTGCGCTGCGGGCTGGAGAGTGAAGCGGCAAAGCTGGCAGCGGCGCGCATCCTGCCCAAGCAGCTGGCGCGTATGCAGGAGCTTGCGCTGCTGATGCGCACGGAGGGCAACTCGGAAAAGGTATACCGCTATGACCTGGATTTCCACCGCCTGCTTTGCGAGGCTTCGGGTAACCACCTGATCCTGTCTTTTTTCAGCGCTATGCTGCGGCTGTTTGAGGACTTTATTACCACCATGCACCGCCGGATCATCCAGGATTCCGAACAGGCGGAGAAGCTGTATTTGTCGCACGAGCATTTGGTGGAGGCGCTGGCGGCCCATGACGGGGACGCGGCCTTCCGGACGGTCTGGGATCACTTTGAAATCGTCGATAGATCGATCGCTGAAGGGAATATCCTCTGAAGCGGGGGCAGTTGCAGTCGGGAAAGATTCCCGGCTGTTTTTTTGCGCGTTGATCGCCGTGCGCGAGGGTGCGGCACAGCGCTTGTATGGTACGACCAATTTAGAGCAAAATGGTTGATCCAAAAATGTGCCGGGAAAGCATGTCTTGGTCTTGCGTATAAAACCCTAATTATATTATAGCTGATTTCGTCAAAATGTCCATAAAAGATTGATATAAAATGAAATTTTGTTTGATATCAACAAAAGATGACGGTTTTTTTGTGGGTTAGGGAGAAAAATAAATAGGGTCTTGTAATTCGTGAAAAATATGGTAAAGTAGAGTTATGGAAATGAATTGATAGGGCCAATTTATTTCTTTGGATGAAAATTGGTTCGACCACAGTAGGCGGGGGCGCCGGCCGGAACAGGGTTGGCGCCGCAGACGCGGAGCACGGCCGCTGCTCCGGCAAACGGAAGAAGGGAAATTCGGATGGTTTGGAATACCAGTCAAGAAGGGGTGTAACATCAATGCTGTTTTTGAAATTTATCCTTGCGATGCTGCCGATTTTATGGCTCATCGTGGCGCTCAGTGGGCTGAAGATGGCGGGGCATAAGGTCTGTGTCATTGCGTTCCTGCTGTCGATGGTGCTGGCGGTCGCGGGCTGGAAATTGAGCGTCCTCAATACGGCGACTGCGGCGGCAGAGGGCATCCTCAATGCGCTGTGGCCGATCTGCCTGGTCATTATTGCGGCTTTATTTACCTATAATCTGACGCTTCGGACCGGGGCGATGGAGCAGATCAAAAAGATGCTCGCGGGCGTTTCCCGGGATAAGCGTGTGCTTGCGCTGATTATCGGCTGGGGCTTCGGAAACTTCATGGAAGGCATGGCGGGCTTCGGCACGGCGGTTGCCATCCCGGCCTCCATGCTGGTTGGGATTGGGCTGGACCCGATCAGTTCGGTGCTGGCCTGCCTGGTTGTGAATTCCACGCCGACGGCGTTCGGTTCGGTCGGCGTGCCGACGGCCACGCTGGCGGCGGTCAGCGGCACCGACCCGCTCGCGCTTTCGGGCAGCGTTGCCGTGATCCAGTGCCTTTTGACCCTCCTTTCGCCCTTCCTGATGGTTTTTATCTGCGGGCGCGGGTGGAAGGCGTTCAAGGGGATGCTGCCGGTAACGGTGATTGCCTCGGTTTCCTTCGTTGTCCCCTGGTTTATTACCGCCCATGTGCTGGGGCCTGAGCTTCCGGATATTGTCGGGTCGATCTGCTCGATGGCCTGCATGCTGGCGGCGATCCGGGTTTTCCCGCCTAAGCCTGACCCGGAATACCTGCTCAGTGGCGCGGGGGCTGGGAAGGGCGCGCTGACGGTCGGCGAGGGCGTCAGGGCGTGGAGCTCCTTTATCCTGATTTTCCTGCTGCTGACACTGACCTCGACGCTTGTCCCGCCGGTACATAATGCGATCGCGGGCGTCAAGACCAGCGTGTCCGTATACGCCGGGGAGGGCGCCGGGACACTGACTTTCAGCTGGGTCAATACGCCGGGCGTGATGATTTTCCTGTCGGCGGTGATTGGCGGGCTGATCCAGGGCGCGTCCTTTGGCACGATGCTCAGTGTGTTCGGCGCGACGATGAAACAGTATTGGAAAACCATCCTGACCATCTGCTCGGTGCTGGCGACGGCAAAGGTCATGGGCTACAGCGGTATGATCTCGGATATCGCGAAATTCCTGGTTGCGGCGACCGGGCAGTTCTATCCGCTGTTTGCGCCGCTGATCGGCGCGCTGGGCGCGTTCGTGACCGGCTCTGGCACGTCGACAAACGTGCTGTTCGGTGGGCTGCAAAGCGAGACTGCCCTTGCGCTTGGGCTCAGCCCAACCTGGCTTGCCGCCGCGAATGTCATGGGCGCGGGGATCGGCAAGATGGTCTGCCCGCAGGGCATCGCGATCGGCGCGGGCGCGATTGGCGCGGTGGGGTCTGAAAGCAAGATCCTCGGCAGCGTGATGGGTTATTTCCTGCTTTATGTCGTTTTGGCGGGGGTGATCTGCTATGCAGGCTCCCTGCTGGGATTATAAAACCAAGCGAATCTGCAAACCGCAGCCCGCAGCGCTGCGAATCCATACCATCTGAATTGCTGCGGATACGGAAGGAAAGGGGGCGTGGATATGTCTGCCTGACCGGCGGCGCGGGTTGCCGCCAATCCTGGGCGATGGCGTGGGAGGTTTCCCGTGGCGCGCTGCTGCCGAGCTTTCGGGTTCTGGGCAGGGTACATATGGGGTGCGATAGCCCATACCACCGGCGCAGGCGCCATTGCCGCCGTCCCTTCCGGGGATTCCTTATGGGGATACCGGTTTCTTCAATCAGCCAACCGGCCTTTCTCGCTGTGCCCGCGCCGGGCTTCCGGCAGGGGGCGGAGGGGCAATTTGATACAGGAGGTGCAGTCATTCTATGAATATTTGTGTTTGTGTAAAGCAGGTGCCTGATACGACCGAGATCAAGGTCGATCCGGTGACCCACACCCTGGTGCGCGCGGGCGTGCCGAGCATTGTCAACCCCTTTGATACCTATGCGCAGGAGGTCGGCGTGCGGCTAAAGGAGCAGTCAGGCGGCAGGCTGGTCGTCCTGACGATGGGCCCCGAGCAGGCAAAGGAAGCGGTCAAATCCTGCCTGGCGGTCGGCGCGGACGGCGGCTACCTGATTTCCAGCCGTGCGTTCGGCGGCTCGGACACGCTTGCGACCAGCTATATCCTTTCCGAAGCCATCAAGGCGGTGGAAGAAAAGGAAGGGCTGAAATTTGACCTCATCCTCTGCGGCAAGCAGGCCACAGACGGCGATACCGCACAGGTCGGCCCCGAGATCGCCGAGCACCTGGGGCTACCGCAGGTGACTTATGCGCTGGATATCACAGCGAAGGACGATGGCAGCATCGAGGTCAAGCGGGAATTTGACGCAGGTTACGATATCATTTCGGCCCGGCTCCCGGCGGTCGTCACTGTGGTCAAGCTCCCTTATGAGCCGCGTTACCCCACCATCAAGAGCAAAATGGCAGCCAAGAAGAAGGAAGTCCCGGTGCTGACCGAGGCGGAGATCCCGGCGATCGACACCGCCCAGTGCGGGCTGCACGGTTCGCCGACGCGGGTGAAAAAGACCTTTACGCCGGTGCGCGAAAAGAACGGGGTCAAGCTGGCCGGACTGGAACCGGCGGACGCTGCGGCGCAGGTTGTCAAGCTGCTGGAAGACGCAAAGCTGCTGTAAGGAGGGGTTGGAGATGGCAAACCTGAACGATTACAAGAATATGTGGGTATTTATTGAGACCGAGTGCGGCAAGGCGAAAAACGTCGGCTATGAGCTGCTTGCCGCCGCGCGCCCCCTGGCCGACCAGAAGGGCTGCCCGCTCGTGGCGGTCGTGGTCGGCAAGGGCGTTGGGCAGGTGGCGAAGGATGCAATCTGCTACGGCGCGGATTCGGCGATCGTGGTGGACGCGCCCGAGTACGAATATTATACGACCGACGCGTTTGCGAAGGCGCTGACCGGGCTGGTCGGGAAATATAAGCCGGAAACCGTGATGCTGGGCGCGACCAACAATGGGCGGGATCTTGCCCCGCGCGTCTCCTGCCGGCTGAAGACCGGCCTGACCGCCGACTGTACCGCGATTGACATCGATGCGGAGAGCGGGAACATCGCGTGGACGCGCCCGACCTTCGGCGGCAACCTGATGGCGGTCATCATGTGCCCGGAGCACCGCCCGCAGATGGGCACGGTCCGTCCGGGCGTCTTTAAGAAGGCTGCGTATGACGAGGGGCGCACAGGCGAGATCGTCCACGAGGAGCTGCATACCGCGGAAGAGGAAATCCATACCCGCCTGGTCGAGCGGGTCAACGAGGTTGCGGAAGCGGTTAACCTTGAGGAAGCGGAGATCATTGTTTCCGGCGGGCGCGGCGTTGGCTCGGCGGAAAACTTTAAGATCGTTGAGGAGCTTGCGGCCGAGCTGGGGGCGACCGTTGGGTGCAGCCGCGCCGTTGTGGACGCGGGCTGGATGCCGCACGCCCATCAGGTTGGGCAGTCAGGCAAGACGGTTGCACCGAAGATCTATTTTGCGATCGGTATTTCGGGCGCGATCCAGCATCTTGCGGGGATTTCGGGTGCGGATACGGTCGTTGCGGTCAACCGCGACCCGGATGCGCCGATTTTCGAGGTAGCTGACTATGGCATCGTCGGCAACCTGAACGATGTTGTCCCAGCGCTGACCGCCGCGTTCCGCGCGCGCAAGGCGTAAGCTTTTGATGGGGCGGCGCATGCGGGCGACGGAGGCAGGCGGGGTTTCCCTGCTTGTGCCCTGCGGCGCGGGCGGCCCCAATCTGGCAGGACTGGGAAAAGGGAAAAGAAGAAACAAGGGAAACCGATTTACAGGAGGAATGGAACATGGATTTCAAACAGGACGAAATGCATCTGGACATCCATCAGATGGTACATGAGTTTGCGGTGAAAGAGGTCAAGCCCCTCGCGGCGGAGATCGACAAGACCGAGGAATTCCCGATGGATAACGTCAGGCAGATGGCCGAAATGGGCCTGCTCGGCATCCCCTTCCCGGAAGAATATGGCGGATCGGGCATGGATACCCTCGCCTATATCCAGACGGTCGAGGAGCTGAGCAAATACTGTGCGACCACGGGCGTTATCGTGTCGGCGCATACCTCGCTCTGCTGCACGCCGATTTTCCAGTTTGGCTCCGAGGAGCAGAAGCAGAAATACCTGCCCAAGCTGTGTTCGGGCGAATGGCTGGGCGCGTTCGCGCTGACCGAGCCGAACGCGGGCACCGACGCTTCCGGACAGCAGACCGTTGCGGTCGATGCAGGCGACCACTGGGTGCTCAACGGTTCCAAGATCTTTATCACCAACGCGGGCGCGGCCGACGTATTCTTTGTGCTGGCCATGACCGATAAGTCGCTCGGGACAAAGGGCATCTCGGCGTTTATCGTAGAAAAGGGCTTCAAGGGCTTCTCGATCGGCAAGCATGAGGAAAAGATGGGCATCCGCGCGTCTTCGACCTGTGAGCTGGTGTTTGAGGACTGCATCGTCCCGAAGGAGAACCTGGTCGGCGAGCTGGGCAAGGGCTTCAAGTACGCGATGATGACGCTTGACGGCGGGCGCGTCGGCATTGCGGCGCAGGCGCTCGGCATCGCGGAGGGCGCGATTGAGGAGACCGTCAAGTATGTCCAGGAGCGCAAGCAGTTTGGCCGCCGCCTGTCGCAGTTCCAGAACACCCAGTTCGAGCTTGCGCAGATGCAGGCGAATACCGAAGCCGCGAAGCTGCTCGTATACCAGGCGGCGTGCGCGAAGGACGACCACGAAAACTTCTCGCATAAGGCGGCGATGGCAAAGCTGGTGGCCTCACGCAACGCTTCCGACGTGACCCGCCGCTGCCTGCAATTGTACGGCGGCTACGGCTATACGAGGGATTACCCCATTGAGCGCATGATGCGCGACGCAAAGATCACGGAAATCTATGAAGGCACCTCCGAGGTGCAGATGATGGTCATTTCCGGCTGGATGGGCGTGAAGTAACGTCCGGGCCTGCCGTTTGCCGTGCCGCCCTTGCGGTACGGGGCTGTCCGTGCGCCGCCGCAAGGCGGATCACATAGAGCCTCCCTGCGAATGCCATCAGCAGAAATCCCCCTTATCCGGTTGCCGCGCCGCCCCAAACCCCTCGCAGGGCCGTTTGTGCCCCTGTGAGGGAGGTGCGGTGGCCGGGCCGGGTGTCCGCGGCGGGGCAGAATGATATTGGACCCAGAAAGGGGCGTACTCAATGAGTAACATTACAGATGCGTTATACAGTGCTTTCCAAAAGAACCTGGAGGCAGTCAACGGCAGCTGCGTGCGCGTCTCCAAAGCGGGGCTGGGCAAAGCGGTTGCCGATATTTTCCAGGGCGCCGGGGTCCGGGACGCCTGCCTGGCGGAGACGCCGCTGCTCAGGGAAGCGGGCGTGGCCGACGCCCTGCGCGCAGCCGGGATCGAGGTATTTTCCGACCATATCCGTCTCCATCAGGAGACGGTGCGCGGCGGCGTTTCCGAGAACCAATACGCGATTGCCGAGCTCGGCACGCTGGTACAGGCGCACGACGGCGTGGACGAGCGCATTGCCGCGACCGCGTCCGAATTTTATGTCGGCGTGGTCAGGGGCTCGGCGGTTGTCGAGCAGTACGACGATATGTTCGACCTGCTGTGCGGGCTACCCGAGCTACCGAATTTTGTCGGCTTTATGACCGGGCCGAGCCGCACTGCGGATATCGAATGCGTTACCACGGTTGGCGTGCATGGGCCCATCCAGCTCGCGGCTGTCGTTGTGGACGATGAATAAGGAGGAGGGAGAACTATGCAGGACTTGAAACAGGAGATCCGGCACGCGCTGGACAACGCAACGCTGGGCAAAACGCTGGGCACCTTCTGCAAGACCTATCCGGCCAAGCGCGAAAAGGCGTATGAAGGCATTGATTTCCCCGCTGTCCGTGAGAAGATCAAGGAAGTGAAGTCCTATGCCGCCAGCCATATCGACGGGCTGATCGACGAGTTTACGGTCAACTGCGAAGCGCGCGGAGGGCATGTGTTCCACGCGAAAAGCGCCGAAGAGGCGATGGGCTTTATCCGGCAGCTGGTCCGGGACAAGGGCGTCAGGAGCATTGTCAAGTCCAAGTCAATGGCTTCCGAGGAAATCCATTTCAACAAGACGCTGGAGGCGGACGGTGTGCAGGTGCAGGAGACCGACCTCGGCGAATTCATTATCGCGCTTGAGGGCAACACGCCGGTGCATATGGTCATGCCCGCGCTGCATCTGAACAAGGAAGAGGTCGCCGACCTGT
The DNA here is from genome assembly GCA_009911355.1 of Clostridiaceae bacterium. Classification (GTDB taxonomy): domain Bacteria; phylum Bacillota; class Clostridia; order Oscillospirales; family Butyricicoccaceae; genus QXXE01. The sequence continues at coordinate 13,578 of QXXE01000045.1, forward strand.
TCACCGGCTATACGAAGGAAAAGAATGAGCCGGTTATCGCGGAGGAGGTCAAAACCGCCCGCAAGGTTATGCGCGAGCGCTTTATCCATGCCGACATGGGCGTTTCCGGTGCAAATGTTGCAGTTGCTGAGAGCGGTACGGTCTTCACCATGTCCAACGAGGGCAACGGGCGCATGGTCGGCACGCTGCCTCCCATCCACCTGTATATCTTCGGGATTGAAAAGCTGGTCAAATCGTTCTCGGACGCGCGCCACATCTTCAAGGCGCTGCCCCGTAACGGCACCGGCCAGCGGATTACCTCTTATATCTCCATGTATACCGGCGCGTGCGAGGTCACGGCCGACAAGGAAAGCGATACCAAACGGAAAAAGGACTTTTACGCGGTGATCCTGGACGACCCCGGGCGGCGTGAGATCCTCGCGGAGCCGGAATTCCGCCAGATTTACGACTGCATCCGCTGCGGCGCGTGCCTGGACGTCTGCCCGGCGTTTGCGCTGGTCGGCGGGCATGTTTATGGCTCGAACGTTTATACCGGCGGCATCGGCACGCTGCTGACCCATTTCCTGGTCTCCGGCGAGCGTGCCGAGCAGATCCAAAGCATCTGCCTTCAGTGCGGGCGCTGCAAGGAGGTTTGCGGCGGTGGGCTGCAAATCCCAGAAATGATTATGAAGCTGCGCGAAAAGAGCATGGAGGAGCATCCGGACGCGGTCAAGAAGTTCGCGCTGGACGCGGTTTCCGACCGCAAGCTGTTCCATTCCATGCTGCGCATCGCATCCGTGGCACAGGGGCCGTTTACGAAGGGCCAGCCGATGATCCGCCATCTGCCGATGTTCCTTTCCGGGCTCACCGAGGGGCGCAGCTTCCCGAATATCGCGCGCGTGCCGTTCCGGGATATTTTCCCGACCATCCGCCAGGAGGTGGATAGCCCGAAGGGCACAATCGCAATGTTTGCGGGCTGCCTGCTCGATTTCGTCTATACCGACCTTGCGCGGGATGTGATCGCCGACCTCAATTCGATCGGCTGGCTGGTCGATTTCCCGATGGGCCAGGCGTGCTGCGGCTGTCCCGCGTCCAACATGGGCGACAAGGACAACGGGCGCAGGGAGGCCGAGATCAACATCGAGGCGATGGAGGCCGAAAAGTACGATTATATCGTGTCGGCATGCCCGTCCTGCACCCACCAGCTGCGCCAGTACCCGTCCTTCTTTGAGGAGGGCACCGGGATGCATCAGCGGGCGGCTGCCCTCGCGGGTAAAACCTTCGATTTCTGCAAGCTGTTCTACGACCTGGGCGGCGCGGCCGACGAGGGCGACGGCAAGCCGATGAAGGTCACCTATCACGATTCCTGCCACCTGTGCCGCAGCCTGGGCGTCACCTGCGAGCAGCGCGAGCTGCTCAGCCGCACACCGGGCGTCGACCTGGTCGAGATGGAGGAGCACGACAACTGCTGCGGCTTCGGCGGTACCTACAGCGTGCTGTATCCGGAGATTGCGAAGCCGATCCTGGAAAAGAAGGTGCAGCATATCAGGGATACCGGCGCGGAGGTGGTCGCGGTCGACTGCCCGGGCTGCATGATGCAGATCAGCGGCGGCCTGGACGCGCAGGGCCTTAGCGGGATCAAGGTCAAGCATACCGCAGAAATCATTGCGGAGAAGCGCGGGCTGGTATAACCGCCCGGCACTGGGAAGGAGGGGCTGCTTTGCAGGCAATGACAATGGGACGGCTGCACACGGCGGCGGAGGAACGGCTGCTCGGCGAGGTGCGCAGGTATATGCGGGAAATCGTGGGGGACCCGGCCGCGCATACCGAAACCGGTGCGGTGATCGGGTCTGCGCTCGGCACGGCCGGGAAGATGCTGCGCGCCCGCCTGCTGCTGGAATGCGCGGCGTTCGGGCCGGATGCTTACGCGCGCCGGGACCGCTTGTGCATGCTGGCGGCAATGGTCGAGCTGGTGCATCTCGCGTCGCTTGTGCACGACGATATTATTGACGACGCACCCCTCCGGCGCGGCTGCCCGTCGGTCCAAAGCCGGTATGGGAAGGACGCGGCGGTTTATGCCGGGGACCTTATGATCGCCCGCGTGTTCCTGTGCGCCGCACAGGAAGGGCTGGCAGACGCAGCTGCGTGCCTTGCCGGTACGATCGAGGAAATGTGCGCCGGTGAGATCGGGCAGGCCGCCTGCCGCTACCGGGAGGATACGGGGACCGACGAATATTTTGCGAATATCCGCGGGAAAACAGCGTCGCTCTTCCGCGCGGCCTGCGTGCTGGGTGCGGCGGAGACGGGCTGCACCGATTCCGTCCTGCGGCGGCTGGGCTGCTTCGGGGAGACCCTCGGCATCCTGTTCCAGCTGCATGACGACCTGCTGGACTTCTCCGGGCGGGAAGCCGGCAAGGAAACGCACCGGGATTTCCAGGACGGGATCTATACGCTGCCGGTGCTGCTGGCGCTCCAGTCCAGCGGGGGGCGGGCCGCGCTCCTGCCCCTTATGCGCGGCAGCCGCGAACGGCAGCTGACCGGTGATGAGCTCCGCCGGATGGAACGAGAGGTCGTCCGTCACGGCGGCGTGGAGCAGAGCTGGGCGGTGATCTGCCGGTACCTCGAGACCGGCGGGGCGCTGCTGGATACGTTTGAAGACGGTGAACCATTACGGACGCTGAGAAAGGTGTGGTGCCAGCTTGGCAGGCGGTAAAAGGAAGGCGGGGGCGTACAACCCCCTGACCATACGGCTGGCGGTGCAGCTGGCAAACCCGCGGTCGTGGGTTGCGTCGGTCTGCCCGGCGCTGTTCGGCATCTGCTATTGCTGGGTGCGCGGCTGGCCGCTTGGCGCGGGCAGGGCGGCGGCACTGCTGGCGGCGTGCGTCCTGCTGCAAAGCGCGGTCAACACCTTCAACGACTACTTTGATTTTATGAACGGGACCGACCGGGCGGAGGACCACGTCGAGGAAAGCGATTCCACCTTGATCTACGGCGGCATCGACCCGAAAAGCGCGCTGCGGCTGGCGGCGGTGTTCTTCGCCGCAGGCGTGGGGCTGGGGGCGCTGTGCAGCATCGGCAGGGGCTGGCTCCCGCTACTGATCGGGTTTGCCGGGGCGATGGCTGTGCTGCTGTATTCGGCAGGGCCGGTGCCGTTTTCCCACCTGCCGGTCGGGGAGCTGGTCTCCGGCGTGGAGATGGGCGGGCTGATCCCCCTTGGCATTGCGGCCTGCGCGGACGGGCGGCTGCATCCCGGGGTCCTGCTTTGGAGCCTGCCCTTCATCCTCGGCATCTCGCTGATCATGATGACCAACAACGGCTGCGACATTGAAAAGGACGGCCGGGCGGGCAGGCGCACGCTGCCCCGCATGCTGGGGCGGCCCAAAACGGTTGTGCTGTATCGCGTGCAGGCCGCGCTGTGGCTGATCCTTTTGCTGCTGCTGCCGGTGCTGCTGCTCGGCCCTGCCGGGCTGACAGGCCCCGTGCTGCTTGCACTGCTCTGCCGGAAGCGCTTCCGCGCGCTGCTGCGCTTCCGGCTGGAACCGGAAGACCGCATCCTGCAAATCAAGGCGATTGCAGAAAGCAACCTTTGGGGCAACGGCGCGTATGTCGCCGCACTGGCGGCGGCGCTTGCGCTGGGGGTGCTGCATGGATAACGTGAAGGAACGGCAGGTTTACCGTGTGTTTGAACAGATTGCTGATGGTTATGACCGTGCAAACGACCGCATCAGCTTGGGGCTGCAGAAAAGCTGGAAACGGATGCTGACCGGGAAGCTTGCGGCGGACACCCCCGCCGGCGCAGGCGTGCTCGATGTGTGCTGCGGTACCGGGGATATCGCGCTGGCAGCGGCCCGGCTGCGGCCCGACCTGCATATCACGGGCATTGACTTTTCCCCGGCCATGCTGCGGGCCGCAAAGCGCCGGGCGGAGCGCCTGCCGAACCTCCGGTTTGAGGAGGGCAGCGCGATGCAGCTGCCCTACCCGGAAAACAGCTTCGCGGCGGCATGCATCTCCTTCGGGCTGCGCAATACCGCGGATTATGGGCGCGTGCTCGGGGAAATGCGGCGCGTCGTGCAGCCCGGCGGATACCTGTACTGCCTGGATTCGTTTGTCCCTGAAAACCCACTGGTAAGGCCGTTTTACCGGCTGTATTTCCGGCATCTGATGCCGCTGCTTGGCGGCGGCAGGAAAAATGCCCCGTCTTACCGCTGGCTGTACCAGTCGACCGAGCGGTTCCTGCGCCGGAGGGGGCTGGAAGCGCTGTTCCGCGAAGCGGGGCTGCGGAAGGTGCAGTCGGAATGCCGGATGTTTGGCGCGTGCTGCCTGGTCTGGGGGCGGGCCTGACAAAACCATGAACAAATAAAAGGAGGAGCCTTATGAGCGAGGAAAAATTTGACGCCATCATCGTAGGCGGCGGGCTTGCCGGATGTTCGGCGGCAATCGTCCTGGCCCGGGCTGGGCTTGAGGTACTCGTGATCGAGCGCGGCGACTACTGCGGCGCGAAAAATATGACCGGCGGGCGGCTTTATGGGCACAGCCTGGAAAAAATTATCCCGGGCTTTGCCGAAGAAGCGCCAGTAGAGCGCACGGTCAAAAAGGAAAAGGTTTCGCTGATGAGCGCGGACGGCTCACTGGATATCGGTTACGGATCGGCAAAGCTGAGCGCCGCGCCGGAATGCGCGTCCTATACGGTGCTGCACGCGAAATTTGACCAGTGGCTAGCCGGAAAGGCTGAGGAGGCTGGTGCGGAAATCGTGACCGGGTTCCTGGTGGACAGCCTGATTACCGATGAGGACGGACGGGTCGCCGGTATTAACGCCGCGGGCGAGGAAATGTATGCCGACGTGGTGATCCTTGCCGACGGCGTCAACTCCCTGCTGGCGCAGCAGATCGGCATGAAAAAGGAACTCGAGCCGGAACAGGTCGCGGTTGGCGCGAAGGAAACGATCCGGCTGGGAGAGGACATCATTAACCAGCGGTTCGGCCTGGCCCCCGGCGAGGGCATGGCATGGCTGAGCGCGGGCGACCCGACAGCGGGCGGCTTTGGCGGCGGCTTCCTGTACACAAACAAGGACACCGTATCGATCGGCGTTGTCGCGACGCTGGGCGATATCGGGCATTCGGAGATTTCCGTGCCGCAGATGCTGGAACGCTTCAAGGCGCATCCATCGATTGCGCCCTATCTTGAGGGCGGCGAGGCCATCGAGTATTCCGGCCATCTGGTGCCCGAAGAGGGGCTCGGCATGGTGCCGGAGCTTTATCGTGACGGCGTGCTGGTCACGGGCGACGCGGCGGGCTTCTGCGTAAACCTCGGCTTTACCGTGCGCGGCATGGATTTTGCGATTGAGTCCGGGCGTTTAGCGGCAGAAACGGTCCTGAAAGCGCATGAGCTGGGCGACTTCAGCGCACAGGTGCTGTCCGGCTACGCAAAGGCGCTGGATGACAGCTTCGTCATGCGGGACCTCAAATCCTTCAAGGGTTTCCCGACGGTACTCAGCCAGCGCGCGGTGTTCGAGTCGCTGCCCGAGCTGTGCGATCAGATCGCGGGCAAGGTGTTCCGTGTGGACGGCCAGCCCAGCCAAAACATCATCCTGTACATGATCGGCCTGGTTGCAGAGCGCACCAGCGCCGCCGAGCTGGTGAACCTTGTGACAACGGTATTGGAGGCGTTCTGAGATGAAAAAGATGAGCATTGACGATAAGCTTGGGCTCGACCTGTTCCACACGGATGAGGAAGAATCCCATATCCAGGTTGACCTGGGCTGTACCGACGAAGCCGAAATCAAAAAGCTGCTGCTCGCCTGCCCCGCAGAATGCTACAAATACATCGGCGGCAAGCTGAGCTTTTCCCATCTGGGCTGCCTGGAATGCGGTACCTGCCGCGTCCTTTCGCATGGGCGGATCGTCAAGGAATGGCGCCACCCGCAAAGCGGCGTAGGGGTTACATTCCGGCAGGGATAAAAACGGGACTTCTGCATTCTTTCCGCATGAGCCGCGCCAGGGGCACCCCTTGACGCGGCTCATTGGCCTGGTTCGGAAACGATTGGCGAACCGCCTGCCGTGCGCCTATGCCGCCAAGCATCCGGCACATCCCCAGTTCCCGAACCGGCCGACCTGTTCCAGAGGAGGACGGACCGATGACAAGGACGATCATTTTTACAGGCAAGGGCGGCGTTGGCAAAACCAGCGTCGCGGCGGCGCACGCGGTACGGTCGGCGCGCGAGGGCTGCCGGACGCTGCTGGTGAGCGCGGATATGGCGCACAACCTGGGCGACCTCTTCGGCACAGAAGTGGGCAGCGCAGCGAAACGGGCTGCGGATCACCTGTACCTACAGGAGCTCGACCCCGGGCAGCTGATGCGGCAGGAATTCCCAAACGCCCGGCAGGCGCTCATCGACCTGATGGCGGGCGCAGGGCTTGCAGCGGGTGGCCTGACGGAGACTTTCCCGCTGCCCGGCTTCGACATCCTGTTTTCGCTGCTGAAAATCGGGCGGCTTTGCAGGAACGGGGGCTATGACCGCCTGCTCGTGGACTGCCCGCCGACCGGGGAAACGCTGGCGCTGCTCAAGTTCCCCGAGCTGCTTTCATGGTACATGGAAAAATTCTATCCGGTAGGCAAGGCGGTCACCCGGGCCATGGCCCCGGTTGCGGGCGCGAAATACCGGGTGAAGCTGCCCAGCCGGAAGGCAATGAACGAAATCGGGCGGCTGCATGAAAGCCTTGTAGAATTGCAGGAGCTGCTGCGGGACGGAAGCGCCTGCACGGTACGGCTGGTGTGCATCCCGGAAAAAATGGCGGTAGAGGAGACCAAGCGAAGCTTGATGCAGCTGAACCTTTATGGCTATTGCGTGGACGGCGCATATATCAACCGCGTTTTGCCGGAGGAGGCAGGCGGCGGCTTTCTGCTGCGCTGGCGGGAGTCCCAGCAGAGGTACCTGGACGAGCTGGAACGGGTATTTGACGGCTATCCCATGACAAGGCTCCCGTGGTACCCGCAGGAGGTGCGCGGGATGGAAGCGGCTGGGCAGCTGGCGGACGCGCTGCCGGAAACGCTTGGGCTGTTTGAAATACGCGCCCATGCGGAAAATGAAACATATGAAGCAACCAGCAGCGGCTGGCTGCTGCGGCTCTGCCTGCCCGGCGCTGAGGGCGGCGTTTCGGTGTGCAGGCGTGGGAACGACCTCGAAATCCATCTCCCAGGGGCGGCGCGCTGCCTTCCGCTGCCCGATACGCTGCGGACAGCGGTGATGACGGGGTATGCGCTGCGCGAAGGGATGCTGTGCGTCAGTTTCCAGAACGCAGACGGAAGCGAGGGGGGACAGGGATGAGGCTCCTGATTTATACCGGCAAAGGCGGCGTGGGGAAAACCAGTATCGCCGCCGCGACGGCAATCCATCTGGCGCAGGCGGGGCGCAGGACGCTCATTGCCAGCACCGACCAGGCGCACAGCCTGGGCGATTCGCTGGGGCTCCCGCTGGATGGGCGGGTTTCCACCATCATGGAAAACCTTGACGCGCTGGAAATCGACCCGATGGAGGAAGGCCGGCGCGCGTGGGGGAACATGCGGGCTTATCTGAAAGAAATCATCGCAGAGAAAGCGGACGGCGGCATTGCGGCAGACGAGGTGCTGCTGTTCCCCGGGCTCGAGGAGCTGTTTTCCCTGCTGCGCATCCTGGACTTTTACGACGAGGGGCGGTATGACGTGATGGTTGTCGACTGCGCGCCGACCGGGGAGACGCTTTCAATGCTGCGTTACCCGGAACGGCTGAGCGTGCTGGCGGACGCGCTGCTCCCGGCGGTGCAGGGGATGAACCGCGCGCTGGGGGGGCTGATTTCGCGGGCGACCGCAGTGCCCAAGCCGCGGGACGTCGTGTTTGAGGAATTCCGGCAACTGGTGAAACAGCTCGACCGGCTGCAAGGCATCCTGCGCGAGCGGGAGACCGCCAGCGTGCGGCTGGTGATGACCCCGGAGCGGATTGTAACGGATGAAGCGCGGCGCAGCTACACCTGGCTTCAGCTTTATGATTTCGGCGTGGACGCAGTATATATCAACAAAATCTACCCGGAAAAAGCGCTCGGAGGGTATTTTCAGGGCTGGATAGGGGTGCAGGAAGAGACGGTTGCGCTGGCGCGGGAGAGCTTCCCGCAGCAGCGGGTATTCCTGCTGGAGCTGATGGAACAGGAGCTGCGCGGAATCCCGATGCTGGAAAAGGCTGCGCGGCAGCTTTATGCAGAAGAGAACCCGGAAACCGTCTTTTGCCGGGAAACGGCATTCCGCATTGAGGAAGAGCAGGGGACGCGCATTTTTATCGCGAGGCTGCCCTATGCGGAGGCAGAGGCGTTGCAGGCCGTCAAAGAGGGCGGCGATTTGATCCTGTCTTTCCGGAATGAGACGCGGCGGTTCCATTTGCCCGAGCCGCTCCGCAGGCGGGCACTGTCTGGGTGGACGTATCAGAATGGGGAACTGCGCGTCCGGATGGATTATTAAAGAGCAAACAGGTATCCATGAGATTTAACCATTTTTGGGGCCTTGTGGATACCGTTTTTTATTTCCCTGAGCGCTATATTTTTGACAACGGATATCCCCTCTTGCTCCTCCCGCCCGCAGGCGGTGGAAGGGATTCCAAAGGGGCTAGCCCCTTTGGCGCTGTCCGCGTAGGACCGCCCGCCGCGCAGGCGGCTCCCGCCCGCAGGCGGAGAAAGGGATTCCAAAGGGGCTAGCCCCTTTGGCGCTGTCCGCGTAGGACCGCCCGCCGCGCAGGCGGCTCCCGCCCGCAGGCGGTGAAAGGGATTCCAAAGGGGCTAGCCCCTTTGGCGCTGTCCGCGCAGGACCAGGCGTCTCCCGCCAGCAGGCGGTGGAAGGGATTCCAAAGGGGCTAGCCCCTTTGGCGCTGTCCGCGTAGGACCGCCCGCCGCGCAGGCGTCTCCCGCCCGCAGGCGGAGAAAGGGATTCCAAAGGGGCTAGCCCCTTTGGCGCCGTCCGCGTAGGACCGCCCGCCGCGCAGGCGTCTCCCGCCCGCAGGCGGCTGGCCGGGCCGTAAAAAAACCCTTGACAAGCGCATAGGGGATGCGGTATACTGTGTGTACTAGCTAAGCTAATACACTTAAAACAGAGAGGAGGCCGATGATGCTGAACATCGACTACCGGGATGCCCGGCCTATCTATGAGCAGGTTGCCGGGGGCATTGAGGACATGGTCGTACACGGCGTTTACGCCGCCGACGAGCAGCTGCCCAGCGTGCGCCAGCTTGCCGCCGAGCTTTCGATCAACCCGAACACCATCCAGCGCGCTTTCGCGCTTCTCGAATCAAAAGGAGTGATCTATTCAGTGAAAGGCAGAGGGAATTTTGTTTCTGCGGACGGCGCGTCAGTGCGCGACCGCAGGCTTGCCGAGATCAGCGCCCAGCTGCGCGCACTCGCAAAGGCCGCCCGCGCCCTCGGCGCGGACGACCGCCTGATCGCAGGCTGGGTCTTAGAGGAGGAGGGCAACACATGATCCTTGCGGAAAACGTAACCAAACGATTTGACGATATCCTGGCGCTGGACAACGTCAGCGCAGAAATCCGGGACGGCTCGGTATTCGGGCTGATCGGCTCGAACGGCGCGGGCAAATCTACCTTCCTGCGGCTGCTGGCGGGCATCCTGTCGCCCGATAACGGCACGCTCGCGATCGACGGCGGGACGGTCTTTGAAAACCTCGCAGTCAAACGCCGCTGCTTTTACATCTCCGACGAACAGTTCTTTTTCCCGGGCTGCTCGCCGGAAGAACTGAAAAATTACTACAAAGCCTATTACCCCGGCTTCGACGAGGGACGCTGGAAGCAGCTGATGCAGGCGTTTGGGCTCGACCTCCGCCGGAAGGTGCGCACCTTCTCAAAGGGCATGAAAAAGCAGGTGTCGGTTATCTGCGGGGTGTGCTCGGGGGCTGACTACCTCTTCTGCGACGAAACGTTCGACGGGCTCGACCCGGTGATGCGGCAGGCAGTCAAGAGCCTGTTTGCACAGGACGTCGCCGACCGGGGGCTCACGCCGGTGATCGCGTCGCACAACCTGCGCGAGCTGGAGGACATCTGCGACCATGTCGGGCTGCTGCACCGCGGCGGTATCCTGTTCTCACGCGACCTGGACGAGATGCGGCTCGGCATCCACAAATTGCAGGTCATTTTCAGCGGCGGCGGCGAGGACGCGGTGTTCCACCGCATCCGGGTGCTGTCGCGTGAGCAGCGCGGCTCGCTGCATACGCTGGTCGTGCGCGGCACGGCGGAAGATATCCAGCGCGAATTCCACGCGCTCCAGCCGATGTTCTTCGAGATGCTCCCGCTGACGCTGGAGGAAATCTTTATCAGTGAAACGGAGGTGGCGGGCTATGACGTCAAAAAGCTTATTCTGTAAACTGGTGCGCGACAAGGTGCGCCGGAATCTCTGGGCGCTGGCGCTTTCGGTGCTGGGGTTCCTGTTCGCGGGGCCGCTGCGGGTGGTCATCTACTTTCAGGAAAACTGGACGGTGAAATGGCTTGCAGACCAGGAGCTTGAGACCGTCCGCCAGAACCTGATCAACAGGCTGCCAAGCATCCTGTCGGACGAGCTCGCCTGCGCCGGGCTGATGATCATGGCGCTGCTGTGCGGTATTACGCTGTTCCGGTTCCTGCACGACCGGCGGCAGGTCGATTTCTATTTCGCGCTGCCCATCCGGCGGGAGACGCTGTTTGGGGTCAGTTTTGTAACCGGCGTGCTGCTGGTGCTGCCCGCCTATTTCGTCATGAAGTTCGCGAGCGCTGCGGTTGCGGCGGCAGGCATCGCCGGGCTTGGGATGTCCGTCCCCTTCCCATGGGGCGAGTTCTTCCTGTCGATGGGCATCGACCTGCTCGCATTCTTCACCATCTACAGCATCGCCATTTTGTGTACCACGTTGTGCGGGAACACCGCGTTTTCCTCGGTGCTGGCCCTCTGGGCGCTGTCTTCCCCGTTCATCGCAGGGATGGTCTATGAAGTTTACGCGATGAGCTTCTACCCGACCTACAGCAACAACAGCCTAAGCGCCAGCCCGTGGCTCCTGAGCCCGGCCTATGGCTTGATGATGGTCGAACGCAGCTGCGACGAGGGGCTGCGCTACCGCATGTACCTGCTCTGTTATGTGCTTGTGGCGGCAGCGGCGCTTGCATTGTCGTTCGTGCTGATGCGCAGGTGGCGCGGCGAGTGCGCGGGCAAGGCGGTCGCGTTCGGCCCGCTCCGCCTGCCGCTGAAGCTTTACACCTGCATCGTGACCGGGCTTGCGTTTGGCTGCTTGTTTTCCGTCCTGTTCGGATACAGCAGCACCGGCTGGATGCTGCTGTGCACGGCGGTCGGCGCTGCGGTGTGCCACTGCGTGATGGAAGTCATCTATAATGCCGATACGCGCGCGATGTTCCGGCAGCTGCCAATGCTCGTGGTGACTGTGGCGGCGGCGCTTGGCCTCTCGCTGGGGCTGAGCGCGGATATGTTCGGCTATACGGACTGGCTCCCGAAGGAGGGGCAGCTGGAATGGGTTGAGCTCCATAACCTGCATCTTTACGACGGAGTCAATACGTACAGCCTGCCGAACTATTATAATTTTTCCGCGGAGGAACAGCTGACCGACCCGGAGGTCGTGGAAGCGATGCTGGGGCTGGCAAGGCTGGGGATTGAAAACCAGGACTTGAGAGCTACGAGCACAACCCGTCTGGACGATCAGCCAGAGAAATTGGACTCCCACATGGAGGCGATCATCCATTACCGGCTCAAGGGTGAGCGCCATGTGTTCAGGGAATATACCATCCCGCGCACCGAGGAGGCGCTGGCGCTGCTGAACACGGTGATCTATTCGGAGGATTATCTGAAATTCCATAACAACGCGATTATTTTTGGCGCTGAGCTCGACCAGAAATTGCAGGACAACCCGGATTGGGAGCCGTTCGTGCAGGTCGACGATGTGATGCGCAGCAGCACGCTGAAAATGCTGCGCGAAGAGGGGCAGGTGCGCAAGCTGCTGGAAGCGATGCGGGCCGATGTGCTCGACTTTACCCCCGCGCAGGCGGCAGAGGAAGGGGCGGTATTCCAGCTGTATTTTGGCTATAAAACGGGCGCGGCGCGGGATTTTCAGAACGGCGTGTCGGTGTACCCGTCTTACCGGCGGACGCTGGCGCTGCTCGAGGAATACGCGGGGATTGTACCTGTGCCGCTGGATGCGGACGAGGTCACGCGCGTCCAGATCGAAGACCGGCACGACATCTATGACAGGAACGGCGGGGAGGCATATACCGGCATGACGACCAACCGCGAAGAAATCGCGCAGCTGCTGCCGGGGCTCGTCAGCGAATACAGCACCGACCGCTACGGGCTGGCAACCGACCCGTATTATCGGGTGCGGGTGCTGCTGACCAACGGCAATATGACTGACCTCGTGTATCTCGAGGGGGCGGTTCCGCAGGCGCTTGCTGAGGAGCTGTGCCGCAACCGGCCCCAGGCGGAGGGCATCCGTTAAGGGAAAGCGCGGCGGTGAGGCAGGAGCCTTCCGCCGCGCTGTTCCTTTTGGCTGGCTCCTGCGCCGCTGCCGCCCAAACCCGCCGGAAACCGCTTGACTTCTCCGGCGGGATGGGATATGCTGTAAGTGCCGAGGCCCCATGATGGGGCTGCGGCAGACAGAAAAACAAACCGACAAGTGATCAGGAGGAAACCAGAATGGAACAGAAATTCTACATTTGCGAGCATTGCGGCAACATCATTGCGAAGGTGAAGGACGCAGGCGTACCGGTGATGTGCTGCGGGCAGAAAATGACCGAGATCGTCCCTGGTACGACCGACGCGGCGGCTGAGAAGCACATCCCGGTGTATCAGGTCGAGGGCAACATCGTTACGGTGCGGGTCGGCTCGGTCGACCACCCCATGCTGCCCGAGCATTTTATCGAGTGGGTCTCGCTGCAAACCAAGCAGGGCAACCAGCGCAAGCTGCTGCACCCCGGCGATCAGCCGGCCGTCTGCTTTGCACTCTGCGAAGGTGACGAGGTCGAGGCGGTATATGCGTACTGCAACCTGCATGGGCTCTGGAAGGCGTAAAGCGATAGAAAATCCCCCCTCCGTTTGGAGGGGGGATTTTCTTGTGCCCTTATGGGGTTAGTTGCGGCGGGTGGCTGAGCCTCTGCCGTCCCAAGCTGCGGGCTGGATGCTGTACTGGATTTCGTTATTCACAATGGAAACGGTCACGACGAGCGCCTGACGGCGGTAGTTGCCGAACTGGTCGCTCAGGCTGGCCTCAAAGTTGATAACGCCAGGGGATGGGGTTCTGTTAAAGGAAACGGTAACGCTTCGCGTATGGACGTTGACTGCGTCACGGTCGGTGACGATATTCATGTTTTGGGTATCGAGCACCTTGGCAATACGTTCCACACTGATGAAGTCTTTGTCTCGGGTCACAGTACCACCGATAACCGGTCCGGAGTCAACCTTATACTTGACCTCTTGCGGGGTCGTGGGGTTGAGAACCTGGTAGATGGGTTCGTCGAAGTTGATGACCAGCGAGCCGGAGATCCGCGGCTGCCCGCCAACGGTTTCAATGCGCAGGCCGGGGGCAATCGTGTCGACTACAGGGGCTTCAGTATCCACCAGCGAGATCGTATATGTCGCGCGGAATGCGTCGCCGGAGCCAAGCGGGCTCTTTGCAACCGCCAGGAAGACATAGCCGGTATCCGGCGACAGGCTCCATGTGGTATCGCACTTTACGGTCCCCGGGCTTGTCGGCGCTACGGTTACACCGGCCGAAGGGCCAGCCAGCTGGCCGCCGGAACGGATTTCATAACCGAGGTCTTCTTTTGCTTTTTGGGTTGCGAAATTATCAAAGACGGAGCCGAGCGACATGTAGTCATTGCGCAGAGCTTCCAGAACAGTGAGGGTTGAGCCTTTGTTTTGATCCTGCCATTCCGGTGTCGCATAGCTGTAGAACGGATCGGACAGCCAGCCGGCACCGTTGATGGGGTACATCATGTAATGCACCGTCGCGGTACGGTCGGTCTGGATGGTGACGGTCGGGTTGTTGAGCCGGAGGTCCAGGATCGGCTTGATCACCTTCTCGGTGTGGAACCGGTACAGGTAGACATGCTCGGAGAAGGTCGCGTCTGTGCCCTGAAGGACGAAATAAGCATAATAATCCTTGTCGGGTTCAAGATCGTTGACCTGGACCGGCTGGACGCTGGTGTTCAGCGGCGCGGTGCCGGTTTTGATCCGCTTATTGTTCGCGTAGCGGCTGAAATTGATCGCTTCACGGTAGGTCGGTTCGCTCAAGAGGAACTCACCATTGGCGCCAGATTCCGGCACCGACAGGAAATCTGTGACGACATTGCCGTCCAGGTCGCGGGTCTGAATCTGGGAGGTCGTCATGCCGGGCTTGCTTGGGACCGGATCAACCGGGGAGAGCAGGTAATACACCGTGCCGGCGCGGTTGGCCATCAGATTCATAAGGACAGTGGTATCGCCGGGCTCAAACTGCGGGTAGCCGTTCGTGAAATACGGCGCAGAATGGTCGGTAAACGTCACGTAGGCGCGGAAGTTTTCCGGCGAAGTGATGTCATTGACCCGCCCTGCCTGGATCATGCTTTCATAATTGCCGCCGTTCGGGTTGCGCAGGCTGTTCAGCTCTGCGGAACGCCCTGCCGCGATGTTGATCTGGGCGGTGATGTTGGCACTCCACGAGTTGCGGTCGGACAGGGTGCCAAGCTGCACAAAATGAATGGCGTAATAGTATTTTTGGTCGTCCAGAAGGGTGGCGTTCAGCTGCGGGAAGTCGTCTTCCGCTGTGGCGCGGGGGTCAATTGGCCAGCCGACAAAGCTGCCGTCGTTTGCAACGTCGTACGTGTACAAACCGTCGGGGGAGTTTTTGTTTTCCACCTGCGTCCACGGGCCGTCGGGGGAGGTGCTGCGGTACAGCTCGAAGTCGGCGCTGGTGTTCAGCCAGATCAGCATATCCCAGTCGATATCGTCCTCAACGGTTGAGGTGGAACGCGGGTTCAGGGAGAATGCGATATCGGCTTCCTTGCGCTGCCCGTCCGGGTAAAGCTGGTTGGAAAGGCGGGTGATGTTCTCCGACTGGATAAAGACCTGCGCGGCGATGGTTGTGAAGCGGGGGAGCGTGACCTGCCCCATGCGGTTCTGTGCCGTCGAGGTGTCGGTGATGTCGCGCAGCTGGAAGAAATAGGTCGTGCCGCTTGCGAGGTTCAGCGCGTCGGTTTCGGGGTCGCTGGTTGACTTGAAGGTGATAACCAGCTGGCCGTCAGCGTTGAATTCCACGACCGCGTTGCGGTAGTCGATGACGTCGCTTTCCTGGAGGACCGGCAGGCTGCCGCCCATGCCAGCGCTGTACAGCTGGATGTTTGCGCCGAGTACCGCGCCCAGCCGTTCCTTGGCTTCGCGCAGCGCGGTCGGGTCGCCGCGGGAAGCGACAACTTCCTGATAGAGCTCGAGGAAGCTTGCGGTGGAGTTTGCACTCTTCACATCCTCGTCAAAGACCAGCCGGATATCGGTATCCGCGTAAGGCCGGGTGGTGTTGACGCTGTCGCCCTCCGGGAACCGGGTGAATTCCTGCTTGACCGTCGGAGCGACGTTGTCAAGGGTGTTTGCCGTCAGCATACGCACCGGGGTTGAGAAGTTGCCCGCGGTGTCCATCGCGACATAGTAGATGTCGTAGCGGCTCTGCGCGTTCAGGCCGGTGACGGTGAACGTGAAATCGGTGTTTTCACGCGCGTTGACCGCGCCGTTGCGGAAGCCGTTCAGGCCGTAGCGCACCTGCAGCTTGGCATATTCGCTGTCGAGCGCCACGCCCGAGCCCGTGGTTACCGTTGTGCCGGCGACGCGCGGCGCGTCGGGGTTGTTGGGGTCGGTGAAATAGGCGGTCAGCGTGACCGAGCTGGCGGGCATGGTAAACTCCCAGCTGTCCGTATCAACGAGGTCGCCGTTTTCGTCCTCGGTCTGTATCTGGCGGGGCTCGATGCGGATGCTCGCGTCGTTGACCGCAGCCTGCCATTGGTAAAAGACCTTGCCGTCCATGTGCTCGGGCGTGATCGTGACCGTATCGCCTTCCTTATACGTGCCGCCGCCCGTGCCGCCAACGACCGTGACCGCAAACGCGCCGGTCTCGATGTTCGGGTTGTCGGGGGCCTTCGGGTAAGGCTCGCCCGAGGGGACGGCAACCCAGTAGACGGTGCCGTTCTCGTTGATCGCGCCGGTCAGCGTGATCGCGCGCGCGGCTTCGTTCGTGACATTCAGGGTGTTGACAAATTCCGGCGGGGTCATGTCCTTCGTCGTGAAGGGCAGGCGGCGCACGGTCGAGCTCAGGCCGCCCTCGCGGTCGGTCAGCCACAGGTACAGGTCATAATCTACCTTTTCCTCAAGCATGCCGTTGATGCTGCCCGGTTCGCCGTCGACCAGGTCGCCGGTCAGCCATTCGGCGATCGGGGTGTTTTTCTCCATGTTGAACTTGCCCGCCGCAATCGCGCCGGTCAGCGAATTGGAAAGGAAGTTGTTCTGGGTCGGCGCCATGCTGCCGCGCGGGTAGACCGCATAATACATCTCGCAGTCCTTGTTGGTCATCGCGGACAGCTGCGCGTCGTTGTCAATTACCTTGCTGATCGACGGGTAGCCCGCCGCGAAGGCTGGGACGGTGTTGTCCGGCGTGGTGAACTTGACCGACTTGATCTTGCTGCGGTCGCCGCGCGCGTCCACCAGCACAGCGGAAATATAGTAGGTGCCGTCGACCGTCAGGCCGCTGATGCGCACCGTCGATTCGGTATTTGACGCGGCAATATTCAGCCGTCCGCGCGCCGTGTAGTTCGGCCCGTAGGTCGGTGGGTTGACCAGTTCTTCGTCGTCCTCAATCTCGCCGTAGATTTCCGGCGTGACGATGTAGTACAGCGTGCCGCGCTTGTTCGTCGAGAATACGCCGACCGCCGAATAGGGCGCGATATCGTCTACGCGGGGATAGCCGGACAGGATACGCGGCTCTTCGGAGGACTCCGCGCCCAGCTTGGAATCCATCACTTCGCCCGCAATGTTCGCGGTGATGCCGGGGCGGATGACGATCTCGTCGGGCAGCATGGTTGTGCTTGCGCCTGCTGCGCTGACCGTCAGCTTGCCAATGTCGCCATCGCCGCGCACGGGGATGCCCACGTCGAGGTTCAGGTTGTCGACCACCGCGTCGTTGTTGATCATCAGCGTTGAATCGGTTGCCGACTCGTCGATGGTCAGGTTTTCCACCGAGCCGTCGCCGATGATCAGCGTCGACCCCGGCGTTTTGTTGACCGCGCTCTTGACGTTGCCCGAAAGGGTGAAGCTCATGCCCTCATCATCGCCGTCGAGCGTGATGTTCAGCAGGCCCATGCCGTCGCGCGAGTTGTCCTTGATGTAGGCGTTGCTGCGGACCAGCGTCGTCGGGATCAGTGAGTCGTTCTGCACGTCCAGCGAGACGTACTGCCCGGAAAGGGTGTCAACCAGCAGCGACTGCGCCGCGACGTTGCGCAGCGTGATGCTCGAAGCGCCCTGCTCGCTCTCGCCGCCGCCGGCGACAATGATGCGGCCCATGACGGTTACGTTTTCCAGCGTCACCGCGCCGAGCCCTACGCCGCCTGTCAGGTACAGGTCGCCCGCGATTACGGTGTCGCGCAGCGTTGTGCCCGGCGAGTTGATCGTCAGGTTGCCCGCGACGCCGCCCAGGCTATGTACGCCGGAGGTGTTGATCAGCGTGCCCAGCGCGTCGGCGAGCAGCTTGATCATCTCCGCACGCGTGATGCTGCTGCGCGGGCGGAAGGTCTGGTCCTGGTAGCCGTTGACGATGCCGTTGTCGACTGCCGATTTGATGTAGCCCTTCGCCCAGTTAGAGAAGGAGCGGCCGTCGGCGAACTGGGTGACCTCGCCTGACGATTCGGGCAGGCGCATATTGCGTGCCAGCAGTGTAATCGCCTGTTCGCGCGTCAGGGTGTTGTTGGGCGAGGCGGTCGTCTCGGTCGTGCCGCTGAAATACCCGGTGTTATAGCCGATCGCGATATCATCCGCGAACCATGCCCAGGCGGGCACGTCGGTAAACGGCGTTTCCGAGGGCTCGGTGTACCCGTAAGCGCGGTTGACCATTGCGGTAAATTCTGCACGTGAGATGCGGCTGTTCAGCTGCTGTGCGCCGCCGTCGCGCCCGGTGATGACGCCCCAGCTCATCAGCTTGTCGACCGAGGGCTGCACCCATTCGGTGCCCGCTGCCGCGGGCGGCGTGAAATGGACGGAAGTCGCCAGCAGCGCTGCGCTTAGGAACAGTGCTGCCGCCTTCTTCGCGTGCGGCTTGAATTGTAGCATTGTGGGGTCCTCCTTTTAACGTTGTTCCAAAACTCCTGCCGCGCGGCGGCGGGAGGAAAAGGCTTGGCTTGCCGCCGCTTGCGGCGGGGGTCTTTGAACCAGGCAGATCCAGCCTCCTTAGGGGTTTCCTTTATTATAGCAGATTTGCCGCCCAAGTGCAAATAGGGGAATTGCTGGAAATCCGAAAAAAATTTCACGGGAAGCGCTAACTTTTTTTGAAGAGTTGTCGATAAATATATATGAGTAATCGAGTTATGCTCAGGAACGGGCTGCGGCCCGGGACTGGAAAAATATAGAGCAAAGGCAGGATGAGATAATGGGCAACGATATGATGGAAGCGTATCTCTATGAGATGAACACGCTGCTGGAGCAGGTGGATGAGATCGTATTATC
>QXXE01000046.1 GCA_009911355.1 Clostridiaceae bacterium
TCTATATATTCCATACAACCTATTATACCATAGTTGCTCCGCTTTTCCTAGTTTTTTTCTCGAAAGTAATATCACTGTGGACTTCCCATGGACATCAGCGACGAGAGGGAGATTTTCTTCAAAGTCCCGAAAGCCATGGGTGGCAAGGACGAGGTGCGCAATATGGCCTACGTCCATAAACATTGACAGCAAATCTTCTTGGAACGCCGCGCGAAAGCGTGATGAAATGCTTGAGCTGTATGAGTGGAAACGCTCACGTACGGTTCTTAGACGAGAAAGCGGGAGGAATCCCGCCGACTTAGTCGACTACATGAAGCGGCCCGGCAAACCCAATGGATTTTATTACCTGTCTCACCAGACTACCGATTCCGACCACGGGATCATCACCGCCGTCACTGTGACACCGGGAGATGTTCATAACTCCCAGCCCTACCTGCAACAGCTGGAGTATGTCCATAAAAACGTCGTACCGATCAAGGCCGCTGCGGCGGACTCCGCTTATGACTTCCCGCTGGCGCATCGGGTGTTGGAGGAAATGGGAATTGGCTTTTTTGTTGTACCTCAGCCCGCCCATGACCGGACAAAAGCTGAATTGAAACGGGATGTATTTACCTATGATGAACAGCAGGACGTATACGTGTGCCCCAACGGGAAAGTGTTACGGCGCAAGCGGCTATACCGCAGTGTCAGTGGGCTGTTCTGGGAATACTGGGCAGAAAAGAAAGACTGCTGCAGTTGCCCTTTGCGGCAAAAGTGTCTGAACGAGACGGACAAAGCCGGTGCAAGAAAGCTCCAGGACAGTTATTTCAAACCTGTTGTGCAGCAGCATTTTTCCAGTCGATGGCAGCCGGAATATCGGGAGGCGCTAAAACAGCGGCAGATCTGGTGCGAGGGTACTTTTGCCGCCCAGAAGTGGGGACATAACCTGACACGCGTCTTACGACGAGGTTTAGAGGCAGCGGAAGACCACTGCCTTCTTTCTGCTGCAGCTTTGAACCTCAAAAGAATGATACGATGCCTGAGTTGACGCTGATGAGCGTCTTTTTTCTCGTTTGAAACCAAGTTTATGCCAAAATTTCACGCACTTTGTCAACAGCTCCGAGAATGTTGCAAAGTTCGCATGAAGGAAGCTGTTTAATGGTGGATATCGTATTTGATCCGAGGTATGCCGCCAGAATGGACCGAGAGTTTCAGCGCGTGATTGAGATATTCGTCTGGATTACTCTCAGTGCATAGGGCGGCAGAGAAAACAGCTCAATATACATTTTTCGTAAATCAATGTACTCCATGTTCTCTATTTCACCACTTTCTACATCATTTTCCCAGATTGTTTTTCAAAAGTAATAGAATATCTCCACGCTCCGCACCGGCTCATAGGTGAACAGCGGATAGGCCCTCATTTTGCCGTCGTCCCCCAAGACCACTAAAATGCGAACTTCCTCCAAACGTCCTCTTTCCCACATCATGTTTGACTGCCTTCCTGAGACCAACGCTCTTGTCCCACTTTGGTGTGAAAATTGCTTCCCGTAGGCTTGACATGATATTTCTTATGTAGTATCATAAAATATATAATATAAAAGCCAACTGCTTATAACATTTGGGAGTGATAGACTATGAACAGGAACCAACCAGTCAAAAAAAGAGATATGCCCCTGTCCATGCTGCTTCTGGTGGCACAGATCGTGGTGAATTACCGGAATCTGCTGGGCCTCTTTACCAGAATCCCCTCCCTAGCGAGAGGTGGCGTCTTTGGTATTGCGTATTACTTGATAAACGCGGTCACATCTGTGGCGCCCATTATCATGCTGGTGCTGCTGTTCCAGTATACCGCAAACGGTAAGGCAGTTGCAAAGACTATCAGCCGGTTGTGTTGTCTCTTGGGCGGGGCTTTTTTGCTCAGCTTTGCGCTGGAATCCTACCAAAACTTTCCTTGGCTTTTTGCAGAATTCCCCAACTTTGGTCACTTTGTGGCTCCCTTTGTCTATGGTTTGGGAATGCTTACCCTGGGCTCCCGGCTCAGCAAAGATAAGCTGCAGCCTTACTTTCGCTCTTATGGGCCGGTGTTTTATGCTCTGACGTTTATTCTTTTGCTTTATATCATAATGCCCAGCTTTATGGGCATAAGCGTCCAGCTGATGGTGTCCAACGTCACTTCTTATGCTCTGCTGATGCTGGCGGGCTTTTTCCTGCCTGCCACGCTTCTGGAGGGGGGCAAGAAATCCCGCCCAGCAAGAATGGTAAGCCTATACGTAGTTTTGTTTTTGGTCGTCCTCATGTTTCTCATTGACGGCAATATCGGCTATTCCTCCTATTCAGACAGACACGCCATGCCGGACGTCACTGCCGTTACATGCCCCAGCTGCCATAAACAATATACGGATAACGGGAATAAAAGAAGCATAAAACGCAAGAACATGTGCGAAAGCTGTAGTATTGGATTTGAGGCAACTAAAGACGCATTGGGATGGTAAACAGAATAAATACTTGCAGAAAAGCCGGGCAGTGTGCCCGGCTTCTCTTTTGCAGACTAGTGCTCCATCCGGCTAGAAATCAAATTCGTTCTTGGGCTGGATTTCCGCACGGCTACGTTATCGTCCTTGACGGGCGTCAGCCCGCCTGCGTCCTCTGCCTTGCCCTGCGAAAATCCCGCTCCAAGCCCAAGTCCGCTTTCTGACTGGATGGCGCACTAGAGAGCAATATGAAAAAACAAATTACGACTTCTATGCCAGAGAACCAAGTGGATGCCCTGACCTGTTTCCTGCACAAGAATGACACCACCATCGAGAAAGCGACAGAGTACGCTATGACGCGGCTATGCGAGAAGCACGTCCCCCCTACCGTGCGGGAGTTCCTGGAGACGAAAGCTGAACTGGAGGGCCAGCAGCCGCCCGGGCAGGAGTAGGCCGTGTTGGGCCCCTGTGCGGCCCGTGGCGGCGGGGCAGGGCCGGGGTGGCGCGGTAGACAGGCGGGGCCTTTGAGGGGCAGTTCCAGACAAGCACAGACTGAGGCGGGGTGCCCGATAAAAAAGCAGGAGAAAAGCCGTGGGCAAGGACGCGCCCCCCGGCAGGCACGGAAATCACAATCCCCGCAGCAGGTTTGCAGCACGCACATAACATCCCAGAGGTGGGATCGCACACGCAAAAGGGTTCCAAGCGAACCGGAAAACGCCGCCCCCAAGACAGGGGCGGCGTCCTCCATAGAAAGAAAAACAAATGAAAGATGATGTACAAAGAAAGCTTTTTGAAACTGCCTGGCAGCCGAGTTAAACCGCAGCGGAAGCCGCACGCAGCCCCTGTGCAGTATTGGAAGGGGCCTTTCGCAGCAGCAGCCACAGGAAGACCGCAAGTACGGCAAACGCCGCCGCAGTCCCAACGCCAAATCCGCCGCCGGTCAACAGGAGCCCAAACTGGTAAACCATCAGGCTCATAGAGTAAGCGAACAAGGTCTGATAACCGATTGCGAACCACGTCCATTTGGCGTTGTTCATCTCGCGCTTGATCGCGCCGATCGCGGCAAAGCAGGGTGCGCAAAGCAGGTTAAACACCAGAAACGAATAAGCGGAGAGCGCCGTGAAATGGATCGCAATGGGGCTGAGCGCCGCAAATTCGCCGCCCTCGACCAGCTCGAGCGCGTCGCCCGCCACGCCGTACAGCGCGCCAAACGCGCCAACAACCTCCTCCTTCGCAACCAAGCCAAGCACGGTCGCAACCGAAGACTGCCAAGTACCGAAACCAAGCGGGCGGAACAGCACCGCAGCCGCACCGCCGACCGCCGCGAGGATGGAGGAATCCATGTCCTCAACCATGCCGAAGCCGTCCGGGCCCATGCCGAAATTGCTGCCAAACCATACAAACACTGACGCAAGGGTAATCAGCGTACCTGCTTTTTTGATAAACGACCAGCCGCGTTCCCAGGTGGCACGCAGCACATTCCCGGCAGCCGGGATGTGGTACTGCGGGAGTTCCATGACAAAGGGCGCAGGCTCACCGGCGAACATGCGGGTCTTCTTCAGCAGGATGCCCGAAACGATCACCGCCGCCACGCCGACAAAAAACGCCGAAGGTGCAACCCACCACGCGCCGTCAAATACCGCGCCTGCAAGCAGGGCAATGATAGGCATTTTCGCGCCACAGGGGATAAAGGTGGTGGTCATAATCGTCATTTTGCGGTCGCGGTCCTGCTCGATGGTGCGCGAGGCCATGACCCCAGGCACGCCGCAGCCCATGCCGATCAGCATCGGGATAAACGACTTGCCAGACAGGCCAAAACGCCGGAAGATGCGATCCATGATAAAAGCAACACGCGCCATATAGCCGCAGTCCTCAAGCAAGGAGAGCATCAGGAACAGCACGAGCATCTGGGGGACGAAGCCAATCACCGAGCCAACGCCGCCAACGATGCCGTCCACAACCAGGCTGACCAGCCAGCCCGCAGTCCCAATGCCTTCCAGGAATGACTGCACAGCGGGCTGTATCCATTCGCCGACAAAAACGTCGTTGGTGAAATCGGTCAGGACGCCGCCGATGGTGGTCACTGCAATGTAGTAGACGAGCGTCATGACCAGCGCAAAAATGGGCAGCGCTAAGATCCGGTTAGTGACAATGCGGTCGATCTTGTCTGAGGCGGTCATGCCAGAACGGCTCTTTGTGACGCATTTCTTGACCACGCCGGCAATGTAGGCATACCGCGCGTCGGTAATGATGGATTCCGCATCGTCGTCCAGCGCGGTTTCGACGGCTGAAATAATGCCTTCCAGCTGCTGCTGCACTGTGCCGGAAAAATGGAACCGGGCGAGTACCTTTTCATCGCGCTCGAACAGCTTGACGGAAAACCAGCGCAGCTGCCGCCCGTCAACCACGTCGGAAACCAGCGCGCCGATTTGGGAAAGCGCGTCTTCGACAACATCCGGGAAACGGATGGCAGGGGGCTGCGCGCCGCCGGAAGCGCGTTTTGCGGCTTCCATGAGCGCGGGAATGCCCTCGCCCTTGATTGCGGAAGTCTCGACAACCGGGAACCCCAGCGCGTCGGAGAGGGCGGCGGCGTCAATCGTGCCGCCCTGCCTGCGCACCACGTCGATCATGTTCAGCGCCGCGACCATCGGGATGCCCATTTCGGCGAGCTGGGTGGTCAGATAGAGGTTGCGCTCAATGTTGGACGCGTCGATGAGGTTGACGATCACATCGGGCTTTCCGTCTGTGAGGTAGTCGCGCGCTACAACCTCTTCGAGTGTGTAAGGCGATAGCGAGTAGATGCCGGGAAGATCGATGACAGATATATCTTTCTCCGCGCGATAACGCCCTTCCTTTTTCTCGACGGTCACGCCAGGCCAGTTGCCGACGTACTGTGCCGAGCCGGTCAGGCTGTTAAACATGGTTGTTTTGCCGCAGTTCGGGTTGCCTGCGAGCGCCAAACGGGTTGGCATGATGGATATCCCCTTTCCGAGTACGGGCCAGGAAATACCGGCCCTATGTGAATTCCAGGCACAAGATTAGCAAACGCTAACCGTATGCGGTTTTTTTACGGGCCTGCGCCCGTAATGTGGTTAGCTGTTTTCAACCTGAATCATTTCTGCATCGGCTTTGCGCAGTGAGAGCTCATAGCCGCGCACGGTGACTTCAACCGGGTCGCCCAGCGGGGCGACTTTGCGCACATAGATTTCAGCGCCTTTGGTGATGCCCATATCCATAATGCGGCGGCGCACAGCGCCTTCCCCCTGCACGCGGCGAACCCTGACAGTCGCCCCGCAGGGCGTTGTACGTAACGTTTCCATTGTATCCCCCCTTTTCATACCATAATGCGGGAAGCCAGCTGCTGGGACAGGGCGACCCGGGAATCCTTGACGCAGACGATCAGGCTGCCCGCCAGTACGGAGACCACGGTTACATCCGCGCCCCCGACAAAGCCCAGCGAAGCGAGGAATCGGCGGGTATCGTCCCTGCCACGGATGGCTTTGACGGTGTTGACCGTGCCTGTAGCTGCCATTGAAAGCGGCATAATTGATTGCTCCTTCCCAAAGATCAGGCAATGCTAATCATAAGATCCAATTGACGGGTTAGCGATTTCTAACCCGGATTACGCTATGAGTTTACACCAGCTAACTGGATTTGTCAAGCAAATCTGAGAAGCTTTTCATTTTTCGGCAAGGCACACAAAAAAGCTCAGAAAAAACGCCCAAAGCCGAAGCATTTCAACCAAACGCAAAGAAACCGCCAGTGCGTATGGGCAGCGCAGCGCCCGCCGCGCCTTTTTGGCGGCGGCGGGCGAAACGGCGCAGCCGCAAAGGAACGGAGCCCGCCGGGAGATAGGCGGGCGTGCCGCCGTTGTAAGCCCCCCTGCGCCAAAAGCCGAACGGGTTGTAACGGGCGGGAACGGGGGCGGCAGGCAGAACAAAAAACCTCCCCCGCGGAAGCCCGAATCCCCGCAGCGGCTTTGCAAGCCTTTGTGCGGCGCGCCCCGAACGGGGCGGGACGTGCAGGCTTGCAGCACGTCGGTAACGGACTGGAGGAGGGATGGGGAGAGCGCGAGAGGGGGAAGGGAACCATAGGTGCCCTTCCCCCTCTCGCAGAACCCCGTAGCCTTTGGCGGGTACGAAGCGATTCAAAAAGATCAGTCAAACAGCGGCAGCATCTTGCCGGTCTCGAAAGACTCCTTGCAGCGATACGCAATGCGGGACACAGCCGTCCCATCCGCCGCAGTGATCTCAGGCTTGCCATTGCCGCGCACATAATCGGCAAAACAGCACATTTCGGTCACATAAGCGTCATGCCAGCGCTCAAGGAAATCCGCATAGCACTCACGGCATACGCCGTGCTGGCTCATAACCTCAAGATGGGAAGACGCGGGCACCGCCGCAATGCGCAGCGTCCCCTTCGTGCCGATAATCTCGGTTTCCACATGCGAGCCGTGCGCCGCCGCACGCCCGAGGAACATGAAGCCCATCGCCTCATTTTCGCACTGCACCATGGCGGCAACGTTATCGCCGTCGTTGAGCTCGCGGTACAGGTCATAGGCAAACACGCCGCCGATGCCCCAAAGGTTCTTGATCTCCGAGCCGGTAAACCAGCGGATCAGGTCGATCTCATGCACGCTCATATCGAGGAACTGCCCGCCGGAATGGGGCGCAAATTTCAGCGTGCTCTCGATGGTAGCCACCGAATCCTGGTTGTAGGAACGGACAAGGATGATCTTGCCAATATCGCCGTTGTCGACCTTCTTCTTGGCTTCGAGGTAGGACTTGTCAAACCGGCGCATAAAGCCAAGCATAAACACAAGGCCGGGATGGGCGTTGACAATGGCCTCGGCCTCCTGGCAGGCTTCCACCGTCGTAGCGAGGGGCTTTTCGCAGAACACATGCTTGCCGTTCTCCATCGCGATGCGGATGTGCTCCACATGCAGATCGGAGGGCGAAACGATTGCGATAGCGTCAAGCTCCGGATTCCTGCACATTTCCTCAAAGTCGGTGTAGCCGAAGGGCACGTCCAGCTCTTCCCGCACCTGCGCAACGCGGGCGGCGTCGATGTCGCAGACCGCGGCAAGCTGCACGCCGGGGACGGCGGTGGCGAGGTTCTTTGCGTGCTCATAGCCCAGGCGGCCAAGGCCGATAGAGCCAATTTTAATCGTTTTCATAACAGTTTCCCTCCGTTTTTGATGTTGTAACCAGTATACCGCAAAATGCCGTCCCGCGCTACTGGGTTCTTGCTTTTCGTTTGGCGGCTTTCTCCGGTTTTTCGGGGGCTTCGCTGGAAGGACTTGCGGATTCTTGCGGTGCGGTCGGGACGAGGTAGGCTTTGCGGTAGGCGCGGGGGCTCATGCCGACGTTTTTGGCGAAGCGGTCGTTGAAGTGGGAGGGGCTGGGATAGCCGACGCGGGCGGCGATTTCGGAGACGGGCAGGCTGGTTGAAATGAGGAGGTTCTGGGCAAGGCCGATGCGCCGCCGGGTGATATACTGCCCGGGCGAGTAGCCGGTCATGTCTTTGAACACGTGGGACAGATAGTAGGGGCTGATATGCAGCCCGTCAGCAAGGGTTTGCAGGCGGATATCCTCGGTATAGTGCAGGTCGATATAAGCTTTAATGCGGCTGCCGAGCAGATTCTGCGCTGCGCCGGGGGCGGCGGGCTGGCGGTGGCGCAGGGCCCACACGCGGCTGAGGACGCCGAGCAGCAGGTAATTGCAGAAGGGGGCGCAGCCGTCCGCGCCGGCGGAGAGTGCGTCGAACATAATGGATAGGGTATCGCGCAGCGCTTCAAAGTGTGCGCCGGAGGGGAACACAGGGCATGCGCCGTCGGGGAGGAAGGCGTTTTCGCGCAGGCCGTGCAGCTTCAGGCCGGTCATAGAGCAGCAGTAGCTGGAAACGGGCATGGAGGTGCCGGAGCGCTCGTCATGGACAACGCCGCTGTTGTAGATGATGAGGTCGCCCCGCCGCACGTGATGCTCCTGGCCGCTGATGGAGTAATCGGCTTCCCCTTCGCAAATCAGGACGAGTTCGCACAGGTCGTCGTGGCTGTGGAGTGTCCAGGGCGGAGGCGACTCGGGAAGGGTACGGCTGATGCAGGTCAGGCGGGGCTCTTGTTCAAAGGGGATGCTTTTCCCGCCGGACGGCCTGACTGGGCAATGGACTTCTTTCACACACGATCCTCCTGTTCTCCTCCGCACCGGGGTGCTGCTCCTGGTGCCCGCGCCGGGGCTCTGCCCCTGGACCCCGCGCCTGCGCGGCGGGCGGCCCTGCGCGGGCGGCGCCAAAGGGGCTAGCCCCTTTGGAATCCCGTTTATCGCCTGCGGGCGGGACGAAGGGGTTTTCCTCTCACGACGTTTGAGTTTCCGCACAATGCTCCAGCCCGCCAAAAGGGCGGCGGGCTGGAGCGGGTTTTTGCAATGCTGTATCCCTGTAGGGGGCGTTTTTCCTGCGGTTCCCCTGCCCGCCAAAAGGGCGGCGGGCAGGGGATTAGGGTTCGTTTTTGTGCGCGTCTTCATAGTCGCGCAGCGTGTGCTCTGTGATGTGCGACAGCGCGCAGATGCGCTCGTTTACCATGTCCCACAGGCACATCGGCAAATGGTCGCGGTGCCCCCGGTGGATCGTCACGCATTCAAAACAGTTGCCGTGGTGCGGGCATTTTTCCTGGCAGGGGCAATGGTCGCCCGCTTCCCGCACTTGCCGCAGGAACTCCATTTTCATTTCATAGGCTTCCTGCTTCTTCCCCTGCTTGTCCAGCTCATTTTGCCGGATCGCAAGCTCGTTGTTGTCAATCTGCATGATGGGCTCCTTTTCCGCTTCTTTCACAAAATACAGGCGGCTCCGCTCCCGCGCAGCCCCCATTTCTGAACAGGTTTATTATACCGCACCGTGCCGAATGCGAAAAGTGGGCATTTTCAACAACGATGGATACCCGGTTTTGTAAATATTGACCATTTCATGCACGCACCCGGCACTGCCAGTTATCCGCCCCGCCTGCCCCCGAATTTTGTGCACCTTTCCCAGTGAAAAATTTGCTGTTTTTTCCCGAAATTTATTGACTTTTCGCGTATTTCCTATACAATGTATTCTGTATTCAAATCTGGACGGCGCCCCGCCGCCCGGAAATCCACTTATGAAAGAATTGGGGGCGTATAGATTGGAAAAGTGCCTGATCGAGCTGAAAGGCATCGAAAAAGAGTTCGATGGCGAACAGGTATTGAAGGGTATATCCCTGTCCATCCGGAATCGTGAGTTTGTAACGCTGCTGGGACCCTCCGGCTGCGGCAAAACAACTACGCTGCGCATCATCGCCGGCTTTGAGACCCCGACCCGCGGCGACGTACTGTTCGAGGGCAAACGCCTGAACGACATCCCACCTTACAAGCGGGAGATCAACACGGTGTTTCAGCGCTACGCGCTGTTCCCCCACCTCGATGTGACCGAAAATATCGCGTTCGGCCTGCGCATCCGCAAGCTCGGCGAGGGGGAGATTCAAAAGAAAGTTTCGGAGATGCTGGAACTGGTCGGCCTGCGCGGCTTCGAGAAACGCAAGGTCACCTCCCTGTCCGGGGGGCAGCAGCAGCGCGTTGCCATTGCACGCGCCCTTGTCATGCAGCCCCGCGTCCTGCTGCTCGACGAGCCCCTGGGCGCGCTCGACCTCAAGCTGCGCAAAGACATGCAGCTCGAGCTCAAGAAAATACAGCAGTCCACCGGCATCACCTTCCTATATGTGACCCATGACCAGGAGGAAGCCCTCACCATGAGCGATACCGTCGTCGTCATGAACCGCGGCGAGATCCAGCAGGTCGGCTCCCCCACCGATATTTACAACGAGCCGGTCAACGCGTTCGTCGCCGACTTCATTGGCGAGTCCAACATCATCGACGGCGTCATGCTCCGCGACGAGCGCGTCAGCTTCTGCGGCCGCGAATTTGAATGCGTCGACAAGGGCTTCGGCCAAAATACCCCCGTCGATGTGGTCATCCGCCCCGAGGACGTCAAACTGGTCTTCCCTGGCGACGCGCTCCTTCAGGGCGTGGTTGAGTCCATCGTTTTTAAGGGCGTCCATTACGAAATGATGATCCGCACCGAGCACTTCACCTTTATGGTGCATTCGACCCTCGCCGAGCCGGTCGGCAAATCGGTCGGCCTGTCGGTTGTCCCCTTCGATATCCACATCATGCACAAGACTGCGGAGGGCGCGCCGTGAAAAAATATATGGCCTATCCCTACGGCGTGTGGATGGTCGTCTTTATCATCGCCCCCATCCTCCTCGTCGTGTTTTACGCGTTTACCAACAAATCTGGCGCGCTGACCCTCGGCAATTTCACCAGCATGATGGAATATATGTCCATCTTCGGGCGCTCTTTCCTGCTGGCCTTCGCCGCGACCGTCGTCTGTTTGCTGCTCGGCTATCCCCTCGCCTACATTATGAGCCGCCAGCCCCCGCGCTGGCAGAGCTTCTACATGATGCTCATCATGCTCCCGATGTGGATGAATTTCCTGCTGCGTACCTACGCATGGATGTCCATCCTGGAGAATAACGGCTTTATTAACCAGTTTTTGCAGAACGTCGGGTTTATCGACCTGCTCAACCGTATTTTGCAGCCCGAAACGCCGATCCGCTATCTGCCGCTCATCAACACCGGCGGCGCGGTCGTGCTCGGCATGGTCTATAATTTCCTGCCGTTCATGGTTCTGCCCATCTACAACGTGCTCATAAAGATAGACGGCAAGCTGATTGAAGCCGCGCAGGATCTCGGCGCGCCCTCCCGGACGGTCTTCCGCCGGGTTATTTTCCCGCTGTCCATGCCCGGCGTTGTTTCCGGCATTACGATGGTATTCGTGCCCGCGGTGTCGACCTTCGTCATCTCCAAGACGCTCGGCGGCGGCAAGGAAATGCTGATCGGCGACCTGATCGATTTGCAGTTCATGGGCAACGCCTACAACCCGCAGCTGGGCTCGGCCATCGCCCTTGTGATGATGGTGCTGGTCTTCCTGTGCATGTTCATCATGAACCGCTTTGACGACGGCTCCAAAGAGGAAGGGGGCCTGCTGCTGTGAAGCGCTTTTTCCAGCAGTTTTACCTGCTCATGATCTTCCTGTTCCTCTATGCGCCCATCTTTACCCTGATGCTCTTTTCCTTTAACGCAGACAAGAGCCGCGTGGTCTGGCACGGGTTTACGCTCGACTGGTATGCCGAGCTGTTCCGTGACGCGACCATCCTGAACAGCCTGTATGTCACGCTGATCGTAGCGTTCGCGTCGGCTTTCTTCGCGACCATCCTGGGCACGGCCGCCGCGCTCGGCATCCACTGCATGGGGCGGCGCACCCGCGCGGCCTACCTGACCGTCAACAGCATCCCGATGTCCACCTCGGACACCATCATGGGCGTGACGTTTATGCTGCTGTTTGCGCTGCTCGCGCTCGACAAGGGGTATTTAACGCTGATTTTAGCGCATATTACCTTCAGCGTGCCATATGTCGTGCTCAATGTCATGCCCAAGCTGCGGCAGCTGGACAAGAACGCCTATGAAGCGGCGCTCGACCTCGGCGCGACGCCCACGCAGGCGCTGCGCAAGGTCATCCTCCCCGAGATCATGCCGGGCATTGTCACCGGCGCAATTATGGCGTTTACCATTTCTGTTGACGATTTCGTCGTGTCCTACTTCACAGCGGGCACGACCAGCCAGCCGCTTTCGGTGGTCATTTATTCCATGACCCGGCGGCGCATCAGCCCGAAAATCAATGCGCTTTCCACGATTTTGTTCCTGGTGGTGCTGGTACTGCTGGTAATCATCAATTTCCGGCAGTCGCGCGACAGCAGGAAGAAAATAAAACACGCGTCATAAGGCGTGCCGTCGGCCACACGGCAAAAAAACGTGCGAAACGCGCAGCTTGCCCCCAGCACAGTAATGTCCGGCCAAGGGGCGCAGCTTTGCGCATGCCAGCACGGTAACGCAGCCTGGTTTCCCGCACCGATAAAACCCGACCCGCCCGCTGTCATAATGGCGGGCGGGTCATCGCGCACTGCGATCGGGCAGAGTACCCAGCCCCCGTCCCCGCCGCAGCGGGGTAGAGATGCGAAAGCATCTCGGGGTCTGGGGCGCAAGCCCCAGCGGGTGCAGGGCAGAGCCCTGCCGCCCGCCGCGTAGGCGTGGGGTGCAGGGGCCGAGCCCAGCTGCACGACAAATGACGCTGTAAATTCAGTACCTTTAGAAAGGGGTAGAAAATTGAAAAAAATCTTCGCAATGATCCTTGCAGCCCTCCTGGCGCTGTCCCTCGCTGCCTGCGGCGGCGATGCCTCCACCGGTGAGGTCGTGAACGTATTCAACTGGGGCGAGTATATCGACACCGACCTGCTCCGCCAGTTCGAAGAAGAAACCGGCATCAAGGTTGTGTACAACATGTTCGAAACCAACGAGGGGCTGTATTCCCGCGTGCAAAGCGAAAGCTATGACGTTGTCATCCCCTCCGACTACATGATCGCCCGCATGATCGAGGAAGACATGCTTCAGCCGCTTAATTTTGACAACATCCCCAATTATGCGCTGATTGACGAAAAATACCTCGGCCTCGAGTTCGACCCCGAGCAGAAATACTCCGTCCCCTACACCTGGGGCGCAGTGGGCATCATCTACAACACACGCGAGGTCGACGAAGCGGACATCGGTTCCTGGGACATCCTCTGGAACCCCAAGTACGCCGGACAAACAGCGATGTTTGACAACTCCCGCGACGCGCTCGGCTTGACGCTCAAGCTGCTGGGCTATTCTCAGAATACGACCAACAAGGACGAGCTGCGCGCAGCGGCAGACAAGATCATTGCAGGCAAAGATAATTTCCAGGGCTTCTGGATGGACCAGATCCTCGAGAAGCTGCCCAACGAGGAAATCCTGATCGCGCCCTATTACAACGGCGACGCGGTAACCATGATGGAGGATAACCCCGACCTGTCGTTCTATATCCCCAAGGAGGGCACCAACGTGTTTGTGGACGCAATGTGCATCCCGAAAAACGCGAAAAACGTGGAGAACGCTGAGAAGTTCATCAACTTCATGTGCTCGACCGAAGCGGCTGCGGCGAACGCCGACTATATCGGCTATTCCAGCCCTCAGCGCGAGGTTTACGAGCAGCAGCCCGACGAGGTGAAAAACGACCCCATCCATTACCCGTCCGAGCAGACGGTTGAGGAAGGCGAGGTCTTTATCAACCTCCCCGAAGACATCAACGAATATTACAACGAGCTCTGGACGGAAATTTTGCGGTAAAAAAGCAAAAACAGTCAATAAAATGCACGGCGGGAAACTCCTGCCGTGCATTTTTTCGCAAAATTTTGGATGTATCGGCCTGTGTTTTCTGCACAAGCTTTTTTCATGGTTTTTGAACGTCTTGATCCCGTCACCGCACAATATGGCTGCATTTTTATGCATTTTTCGACCCAAAAATAGGATAGCGGCCCTCCCCGAAGCGAACGGCTATACGACGGGCTGCCGCCCGGTGATTTCCTGGATATAATGACAGGCAAATCCGATTGCCCGGCAGGTTAGCCCTTCGCAGAGATGCGGTGGGTCGTTTTCCGAAAAGCCTGTCGGGCGCAGCTCCAAGCAGCGCAGGGAACCAAAGGTTTCCTCAAAGGCGGAAGCGAACCGATAACAGGCAGCTGCAATTTCCGCGTCCGTTTTTCCCAGCGTATGCAGATAAATGCCTGTAAACATCAGCGCGCCTTCGACGAGGCCGCACTGCGCGCGGTACCCGCCCGCGCCGTGCATCCCTACCGCCGACCAGCGCGTCTGCGGCTCCAACGCTACCCCAAATAGTTCACTTAAACAGGCAAGCGCGGTTCCTGCACAGTTGACGTCCTCGTCCCAGTACAGCCCACGCACCCGGCCCCTGATCCATTCGCCTATGCGGCGGCGGCTCCCAGCATGGTCAATCCGTTGTGTCTCCCCGGCGGTCCCGGCCTGGGCGGGCTGCCCCGGCGCTGTTTGGCTGCAACCGTCTCCCACAGTCCCGTTTTCAGGCTGCGGGCTATCCGGGTCGCAGATCACGACGTCTACCGGCGTGTGAACCTTGAGGCAGGTGTGGACAGCGTTTGCTGTCCCATGGGATTTTCCATCCCACAGGGCGACAACAAAATCAGCGTATTCCGCAATCCGGGCATTGCGTTTGATCGGCGCTCCTCGGCGGTAGCGCGCGTAATCGGGCGCAAATTCCGTATATTTCAGGCCGTGTTCCTGCGCATAGCGTTTGCCGAGCGCGTCCGCGCCGTGCGCGCCCCCCGAGACGATTTCGGTTGCCTCCGGCGGTACAAGTTCGCACAGCCGCGTATAAAAGCGCTCTCCTACTGAGCGGGAGCCAATCACACCGACACGCATTTTCCGTCCCCTTCCTGAAAAACCAACATTTTCTCTCGTATCCAGTATACTCCCACAAGGAAAGGATTGCAAGAACCGTTTCAGTTTTCCGCAAAGCTGATCCTGTGCGGATAAAATTTCCGTTCCCGTCCCCCGTCCCGCCCGCAGGCGACGGAAGGGATTCCAAAGGGACGAGTCCCTTTGGCGCCGTCCGCGTAGGACCGCCGTCCGCGTAGGACCGCCGTCCGCGTAGGACCGCCGTCCGCGCAGGACCGCCGTCCGCGCAGGACCGCCGCCCGCGCAGGGCCAGAGCAGCGCTGAGAATTCCGCCAGATACTTGGGCGCTTAACAAAGGTTTTCAGCTTTTTTTCACCGTCAGGCCGGGCATAGTACTTTTGGAGGTGAGATTTTGCGAAAACTTTTTTTGACAGCCTGCATTGCCGCTGCCCTTTCCATCAGCGCCGCCGCCACTGAAGAAGTCATCCCAATGGGCCGCACCGTCGGCATCCGCATGACCTCGGACTGCGTGCTCGTTACCCGGCTCACCAGCGTCGATACCAACGAGGGCTCGGTCAGCCCCGCCGAAGCCGCCGGCATCCACGAAGGCGACCTCATCCGCAGCATCGGTGGCCAGCCCATCTCGTCTAACGACGAGCTCCAAAAAGCCGTCTCCCTGTCCGGGGGCCAGCCCCTCGCCGTACAGTGCGAACAGGACGGCAAGGAACGTATGCTGACCGTGACCCCCGCACGCGGCCGCGACGGCGTTTACCGCATCGGCGTAATCGCCCGCGATTCGATCGCCGGGATCGGCACCGTCACCTATATCGACCCCGAAACCGGCGCCTATGGCTCCCTCGGCCACGGGATCTGCGACGCCGATACCGGCGTGCTGATCCCCCTCGGCTCCGGCGGGCTGATGGAGTCTTCCGTCGAAAGCGTCCAGCGCGGCGAGGCCGGCGACCCGGGCGCACTGCAAGGCGCGTTCGACCCTACCCATGAGGTCGGCACCGTGCGCGAAAATACCGAAACCGGTATCTTCGGGCAGTTCACCGACCCCGCCTATTACCAGTCCCTCGAAACAATGCCCATCGCCCACAGCGACGAGCTCGAGCTTGGCAAGGCCCAGATCCTTTCCAACGTCTCCGGCCAGGAGGTCGGCCGGTATGACGTCGAAATCATCAAAATCTTCGGCGAGGACGACGGCTTCGGCCGGTCGATGATGGTCCGGGTTACCGACCAGCGCCTGCTCGATGCAACGGGCGGGATCGTGCAGGGGATGTGAGTGAGTTATAATAGGGACAACACAGGAAATCCCCTGAAACAGGGCGGTTTCTGGCGTTGTCCCTATTTTATTGACCAGAAAACAGGGTGCGTCCGCGCAGGGCATGGAATCACGCGTGGATAGCTGACACCGAGGAGGTGATATCCCCCGTTCCCCACTTACATCTATTTTGAAATGAGGTTGCATTTATGAACCATTGCAAAGTGATCGCACTTACAAATTCCAAAGGCGGTGTCGGGAAGACTACGACCACCGTCAACCTGGGGGCAGCGCTGGCCGCGGATGGGAAAAAGGTCTTGCTGATCGACAACGACCCGCAGGGTAATCTGACAGCGGCGTTTGGGTACACTCCGGCAGAGTACCGGAATACGCTGGCGAAGCTGCTGCTGGCGGAGATCGATTCCCCCGAAGATGTGGAACTGCATTTGCCAAAGACGGTCGTACATACGGAGGGCGGCGTCGATTTGATTCCCGCGAATAAGCGCCTTGCCGATGCCGCCGCGCGGTTACAGGTCATGCAGCTTTCCCAGTATAGCGCAGGCGGCGAAACTGGACAGGCTTGCGAAACCGTCATGCGGGGGCTGCTGGAGAAACTAACGCCGCTCTATGACTTCATCCTGATCGACTGCGGGCTGAAGCATGAGCTGTTGACGGTCAACGCGCTCACTGCCGCTGATTACTGCATCATTCCGGTACAGGCACACTTCCTCGCCAGTGAGGGTATCCCCGATGTACTTGACCTTGTCCATGCAGTGCAGCAGAAGTGGAATCCGGAGCTCCAAATCGCTGGCATCCTGCTGACCATGTATCAGTCACGACCGCAGCTCTGCCGGTCGGTGCGGGAAAGCGTCGGCGATATCTACGGCGAGACGTTCCACGTATTTGAACGCCCGATCGAATACTCCATCAAGGTGGCGGAGTGTCCGGCAGCGGGCAAGAGCATCCTTGAATACGAGCCGAAAAATCCTGCATCGGCTTCGTATCTCAGCTTAGCAGAGGAGGTGCTGCGGCTTGGCGAAGCGTGACATGAACGCCATGATGAAAAAGCGAATGTCCGCGACCCAACAGGCTTCTGAGCTGCAAACCAGCGATGAAGCGTATCAGCAGCTTTTTCAAAAACAGGTCCCCAAAGAAGAAACTTCGCAGGGGGAGCTTCCCATCGACCACCTGCACAAGTTTTTTACTGCGGATATCGGCTTCAAGCCTTACCCGCTGGAAAAACTGAAAGCCTTTGCGGAGCAGCTTCGAGAGGAAGGCTTGCTGGTCAAGATCATTGTCCGTCCCATGGTGGGCGGCGAGGATTACGAGATTTTAAGCGGGCATAACCGCGTAAGCGCGGCAAAGCTGGCTGGTTGGGAAACCATCGGTGCAGAAATCGTGGATGCAGATGATGACCGTGCAATCGTGATTGCGACATCAACGAATCTGATTCAGCGCCAGAACCTGTCGATTATTGAACGGGGCAAAGCGTACAAGGCACTGCTTGATGCAAAAAACCGGCAAGGAGCCCGCACCGATAAGGAAAGCGGAACTTCTGGCGAGAATCGCCAGAGGTATTCAGCAAGAAAACTGGTGGCTGAGTTCTTTGGTGTTTCGGAGTACGAGATCCGCAAAGCGGCAAAGCTGACACAGCTGATTCCGGCGCTTGCGGATGTGCTTGAAAACGCGCCAAAGCGGATGAACCTTGCCTGTGCGGATCTGGTAGCGGACTACGATGCAGAATCGCAGGAAGCATTCGCGGAAATGTTCCAGATCGAGGGCGTGGCACTCAATAAGGAGGCGATGAAACACATCGTCAAGCAGTGCCCTCCCCCGACCGCGCAGAAACAGGCGATTTTCGCGGCTTGGCGTGAAGCACGGGCAAAACGAGAGCAGCAAATGAGCGCTCCGCCGAAGAAGCTGACCTTCGAGCGGAAACGGTTTGCCCCCTATCTGGAGTCGCTGGGCGGTGATGCGGAGGTTGAACGATTGTTTCTGGAATTCCTACAAGGGCTTGCAGCGCAGAAAAGTGCTTCTGCAACGAAAAATTGAGAAATTATGTGATGGCATGATGCTTCGGTATCGTGCCATTTTTTATGGAAGGAGAGCAATTTTTGAAGAAAATCTATTTGTACCATGACGGCTTTGAAAGCCCAGCGGCAGCGTTCCTTGCAAACCTGTCACCAAAGCAGCTTGCGAAAATACGGCGGCAGCTCAGCGTGCTGCGGGACTTCCCTCACGCGTTCGGTGAGCCGCACGTTAAGCACTTTCAGATCGAACGGTACCGTGAACTGTATGAGCTGCGCGAGAAATGTGGGAATACGCTCATCCGCATTGTCTTCAGCTACGATGAAGCGGAAAACATCCTGTTGCTGGAGCCGTTCCTGAAAACCAAAAGCCGTGACACTTGCAGAGCCTTAGAGCGTGCGTTGGGGTACTTAGAGGACATCCGCGCGTCGCCCGAGGCTTTTCTGATTGAATACGACATCAAAGGAGAGTGACTATGACGAAAAAATTCAATTTATTTCTGCTCGGCGTCGGAACGATTTGCACGCTGACCATACCAGCACTGGCGCTGAACGCTGCTTCTTATCTTGAGAAATCCGAAACATCAGAGCGTGGCGGTCAGCCAGTCATCGTGGAAACCTACACGCTGCCAATCGGAGAAAATCCTGACCAGCTTATCAAAGAGCCCTTCGACACGGACGGCGTCCATTACGTGCATGATATCACGCAGACGCAGGAAATGCAATCTCATGAGGAAAAGCTTCAGGAAATCACCGTCACTGCCGAAACCAAGGGCAATGATATGCAGGAAATCCTTGCAGCGCTGCCCGTGAAGGAAGCTTACTCAAAAGATGGCTTCACCGGCGAGCTGCTGCTGGATACGACCTCATTGAAAACCGAACGTTCCGGCAGCAAGGAGGTCAGCTACACGGTCACAGGCACGAAAACGGTAAGCGGTCTGGAACGCAATGACCCTGCCCTCGTGCCGCAGACGATGAGTAAAAGCGGACTAACCCTCAAGCTGAAAAGCGTGAATTGGAGCGTTGACGGCTATTCGATCGACGAAAACAATCTGGACGGCGGCACCTATACTGCAACCGCGTCTTACTCTGCCACAGGCTACAAGACCGTTGCGACGGGCTACACCACAACAGCTCGTTACAGCGGGACCGTGACGCGCACGCAGCCTGACCATCTGACCTGCATCATTACATATGTCGGTACGCCAATACCCACTCCTGAGCCGGAACCAGAACCAGAGCCCGACCTCGATCCCGCGTTTGAGCAGGACGCACCTACTGCTTGGCTGTATGCAAGTTACCTTTTGATTGCAGCGGCATTGCTTCTTATCATTATGCTGCTGCGCTGGTGGCACACCTCAACCGTGCGCATCTATTCTGCGGCGCGTGGCGAAGATGATTTCAAACTCGTTCGCCGCCGTCACCTGAGCCGGAAATATCCTAAAATCAGGCTGTATGAGCCGTCGAACGCAGACTACGCCGTAGTCGTGAAGCGGAAGATGTGCCGGAAGCTCATCGGGCGCACGATTACAGTCTCGATGGAAAAATGCACCGTGAAACAGACAGTACGCTCCGGCGAGCGCGACCTCTGGATCATGCTGGAGCCATGGAAGGAGGGTGAAGATGAAGATTGACCAATTGCCGCAGTGTACGCGAGGCCCGCCCCATGGTGTCAGCCATACCAACAGAAAATGGAGGAACTTCAATGAAGCATTACACACGTAAAACCATCACCGCGCTGACGGCGCTGCTGCTGATCCCGTCCGCGTCGGCGTTCACCTATAATTTCTCGGGAGCCGCTACGCCTGAGCAGTACCACCAGCAGTCGGGCACAGAGGTCATCACGGAGGGCTACCAGATCCCCGCGTCGAACAAAGCGACCGCGCTTCCGATGGCACTGCCGTCCACTGACGCGGGGATGATGTACAACCTGATTGGTGTCTCGGTGAACACTGGCGGTACAATCTCCGGGACGGTCACGAACAGTGACGGCAGCGTCTCGAACGGCGCACGTCCGACCACCATCCCGACCGTCTCACAGGGCGGGCTGAGCGGCGGCGTATCGTCCGGCGATTCATTCACCCATGGCGGCGTGACTACCGTCCCGCTGTCTGACGGTTGTGTCGGTTCGCTTGAGATTGAAGCCGCCGAACTGTCCTGTAAGGTCTATCAGGGTGAGTCCACCGAAAGCATGGAGAAAGGCGCAGGCCATATCGAAAGCACATCGATGTGGGACGGCAACGTCGCTCTTTGCGGGCACAACCGCGGCACTCATGCCCACTTCT
This sequence comes from Clostridiaceae bacterium, assembly GCA_009911355.1. Lineage (GTDB taxonomy): Bacteria > Bacillota > Clostridia > Oscillospirales > Butyricicoccaceae > QXXE01. Next base: position 20,383 of record QXXE01000046.1, read on the forward strand.
CAAAGCTGAAAGATGTGGAGGTCGGCGACATCGTGACCTACACGACAACGCTCGGGACACGGCGTTATGAGGTGATTTCGGCTGCCAAAATTTCAGTCGATAATTTGGCAGTTTTAGACAATACCACCCGCAACACCCTCACCCTGCTGACCTGCGTTGCGAACACCCCTAGCAAGCGCCTTTGCGTAGTTGCGACCGAGATTTCGTAACTTTTTTCGCTTCTAAAATTTCAGCAAAAAATGCGTTTTTCTTTCATGCGCTAAAGTGTTAGCGAAAATCACGCCGCAGCAAAAATTGCGTTTATAAATAACCTTTGACAAGCCGAAAAGTTTGCGATATGCTGGATTCAGGAATCATGATTCGGACAGAAAAATCGAACTTAAACGGCTTGGAAAAGGAGAGCTTTATGAAGAAATTATATTTCGCATTTGGAATGCTGTTCGGCGTGCTGCTCGCAGCCGGGACCGGCGCGGCGGCGGCTGGACTAATGGCACAGCCCTCAGTGCAGGCCATCTATGTGGACGGCGAACGCGCCTATTTCACAGCCTATGCAATCGCTGGGAATAACTACGTGCAGCTCCGTGAAATCGGGCGGCGCGTGGACTTCAGCGTGACCTACGACGCGGCAACGGACAGCGTGCGGATCAGCACCGACACGCCGTATGCCGAGCAGTATGCAGCTGCGCCGATCACTCAGCCTGTGCCCGCTACCACAAGCGCATGGACGGAAACGCAGCCCCAACCGGTTACGGCTCAACAGACCGTAACCGCCAGCAAGACCATCGACTACTCGCAGAACGCCAACCCTGCAATCTTCACTTCAAACTTAACTCGTGAATTCTATAACTCTGCACGGCACGCTTACCTTAATGCAGAAAAAATGGCTGAAGCCTATGACCAAGAACGCCGTAAAGCGGATGAATCGTTCCCAATCTTTTTATCAAGCGGCGCGATGGTTTCAGAGCAGATGAAAGGCGTCTGTCGAAAACTCGGTACAGTATTTTACAATTACGATATCACCGAGCAATCTCCATATGTATACGCTTTTCCGCGTTCTGACGATGATTTGAAATGGCCTTATGTGCAGAAAATCATCGAAACCGCAAAAAGGTATAACACAGATCTGGAAAAAGCAGAGTATCTTGCTCAAACAATCTGCGATAAGCTGGAATACGCTTATGACCGGCAGGAAATCAATTCCTGGAGCAAGGCAATGGAGAATGGCGGAAAGGCCGTGTGTTCAGGGTATGCTTCAGCATTTCTGCGGATGGGTCGCGCAGCGGGTCTGCAAGTCCTTATGGTTGGAAGTGAATCACAGAATCATTCATGGAATATCGTCTACTGCGACGACGAATGGCTTGTGGTCGATTTGACGCATTATGACACATCTCATAAGGAATCCAACTGGTTCCAAGCGGAACATCCCAAAATGGTAGCGGATAACCTTGCTGAGATTGAATTTGTTAAGGAGGTAATGAAGCCCCACTCTACATGTTAATAAACAACATATGTAGCAAAAGCCATCGGAATTCCGATGGCTTTTTGCACGCAGTATTGAAAGGAGCATTTATGAAGCAAAAATTGAAACGATTGCTGTCATCCGTATTAGCATCAGCAACCGTGTTCAGTTCGTTTGCGGGCATCCTGCCGCAAGCTGGAGCAATCAGCGGCGGTGACACAGTAACTTTAATCTATGAAAATGATAAGCAGACTTATCTGCGTGAGCAGAAGAATGGTTCATGGGTTAGCTTGCCAATTCACGAGGGCTATGCGCTGGAAAATGGTGAAAAATTACAGGTATATTGCATGGACCACGGGAAGCATGGTATACATGAAATTGCGCCTAGCACGAACAAACACACCTATATATTGGATTCTGGCAGCGGTTACACGCAAAATCCGAAAGCAGTCGGCGTTATCATGCGCGGCAGCGGCCGATTGAGCCTGCAATCGTTTTTGAACCAGTTTACTGATGTTCCGCGTGACCTTACAGAGGACGAATATCGCTACGCAACGCAAACTGCAATGTGGGCGGCGCTCGGCCAACTCAGTGTCAGCGGTACAGCGTTTACCAGCGGCAACCCCGTACAGGTATCCTCGTCCTATGGGACGCAGGGGGAACGTGTGATGGCAGCGACCCGTGCGCTGCTCAATTATGCCAAGAACATTGACCATAATTATTATGTAGGGATGTATCTTCGGCATGGCCCACAACACGATCAATCCGGTGTAATCGACTGGTCGCCGAGTGATGGTGAAGACCTGAATGCAGAAGATATGGAAACATCCAATGGTAAGGAGTATTACACGCAGGAAATCAAAGTTGCATCGGCATCCTTCTGCCAGAACAATGCTCTGAACGTTTCGCTTTCAGACGCGCTGCCGGGAACGATGCTGCAAATCGTCAAGGACGGCGACCATGCCAGCGCAGCATCGCCGTCTAACGGAACATCGGTTACTGTGAAGCCGATTGCGCAAACAACGGATGCCAATGCAAACGGCTCGGAATATTACGCGATCGTCAAAGTATGGGTTCCGAAGGAGGAGGCCGAAAAAAACACCGACTACGCATTCAGCGTGCAGGTGTCAGCAACGGTAGAATCCTTTGAGATTTTTGTAGGCCGCGCATCTGGCTACGAAAATAGCACAGAGTACCAGAAGTATCTGATCAGCGGCCCGCAGTGGACAACCGCTGACAGTTTCCTGCCGATCAAATGGGGCAATGTCGATGTTCCGGATGTCCCCGATGGCCCTGGCGATCCGGGGGACCCTGATGATCCCGATGAACCAGACGAACCGGAGGAACCCGGCGAGCTGATTCTCAAGAAGATTGACGCAGACACTGGCGAAACGCTCGCAGACTGTACAATCGAGGTTGAGCACATCGAATCCGGCTTCAAAACCACAGCAACAACGCTAGGCGATGGGCTTGCCACCATCGAGTTGCCTGCCGATAAGAAGGGCGGCTGGAAGGCGACGGAAATCGCTGCACCTCCCGGCTATGAGAAAGACCCCGATCCGGTGCAGACCTTCTCGTGGGACGGCAAGGCCACTCCAATCGCGCTGACGTTCAAGAACCATCGGAAGCCTTCGATCCTGTTCGTCAAGCGTGACGCACTGACCGGCGAAACCCTTCCGGGTGCTATCATCGAGGTTAGCCGCAATGACCAGAAGATTGGCGATTACGAAACCAAAGAGGACGGAACGTTCACGATTACAGATTTGGTCGAAGGGACATACACCTTCAGGGAAAAACAGGCTCCCGAGGGATACCTCAAAACTGACGAAGTGGTGACGCAGTACATCAATCCCAATGAAATGGCTTCTGGTGAGCGTGTCATTCCGGTCGAATTGAAGAATTACGCAGAATTAAAGCTGAAAATCATCAAGTTCGACCAGCAGTCTAACAAACGGCTGTCCGGCGTCACCTTTGAGATTTATTACAACACCGAGCTGATCGGCCGCAAGCAGACCGATGATAACGGCGAGATCAACCTGACGGGGCTGAAGCCCGGCACGTATCTGGTGAAAGAGGTCGCTACTGATGCAGAACACGTAGTCGATTCCACGCCACAGCAGATCGAGCTGAAAATCGGGCAGACCACGGTTCCAGAGCTGGTGTTCCTGAACCAACTGAAACCGGGTATGTATCTTGTGAAGCTCGATTCCGAATCGCTGAAGCCGATGCCGAACGTTAAGTTTTTGATCTCACAGGTCGGCGGCACGTTCTCGAAGGAATTTGTCACTGACGCAAAGGGCGAAATTGACCTCTCGCAGCTGGAACCGGGTGCATATCAGGTGAAGGAGCTGCTTACGATCGATGGGTACCTCGTCGATGATGCAATCCGCACCATCCAGCTCAATCCCGATGAAACGGCGCGTTTTGTGTTCACCAACACGAAAAAGCCCTGGCTGGAAATTTTGAAGTATGACCCGGATAACGATGTTTATATCCCCGGTACGACCTTCAAAATCGCAAAAATTGAGGACGGCAGCCACTATCTCGACCGCGTGACCGATGAAAACGGGCGCATCCTGATCGAGAATCTTGAGCCGGGTGTTTACACGGTGATTGAACAGGCTGCATCCGCCCATTATGTGAAGAACACGCTGGAGTACCACGTTGAGCTGTTCCCCGGCAAAGGCTCCAAGCTGGTTGTCAACAACTACCGGAAACCAAACCTTCAAATCGTGAAATACGATGCCATCACCGGAAAAACGCTCCCCAACGCGACCTTCACGCTCAATAAGGTTGACAGCTCCACACTCACGACTGTCACCACAGGCGCGGACGGAACGGTCACAATCAGCGACCTTGACCCGGGCGTGTATCAGGTCACGGAGAAGGCCGTCCCGAACGATTATCTGGTGGACCCGAAGCCGCAGCTGATTACGCTGATCCCGAACGAGACGGGGGTCGTGCGCTTTTACAATTACCCGAAGCCTTCACTCACGATTCAGAAGGTGGACAGCATCACAGGCGACCCGTTGAAAGGTGCGAAATTCCACATCAGCTACGCGAGCAACCATACCGCTACAGGCGAAATCAACGACATCGGCGATTACTTTTCCGATGAAAACGGGCAGATTCGCCTCACGAAGCTGCGCGACGGCTGGTATAAAATTACAGAACTTGAAGCCCCGGCTGGTTATGCGATCAAAGAACCCGCCACGCAGGAAATCTACGTGAAGGCGGGCGAAAATAAGGTGATTACCGCCGAAAATACCCCTTTGAGTGCGATCGTCATTAAGAAGGTGAATGCCGATGGCGGCAAGCCTCTCGCTGGAGCGTGGTTCCGCGTCCGGTACCTGGGCGGCACGTCCGGTACAGGTGGTACGACGATCGGCGAGTACATGACCAGCAGCAACGGTACTGTTGTAATTACAGGATTAAAAGCCGGTACATATGTGATTGAGGAGATCTCCGCACCGGAGGGCTTTGTCATAAACGATGCCGAGCAGACGGTGTATCTTTCTGGTAAAGATCAGGATGTTGTCACTGTCACCTTCGGCAATGATAAAAAGGGTTCCCTCCTTATCATAAAAAAGGATGCCGTGACCGGCGAGCCGCTTTCTGATGTGGAATTCTTGCTGACCAATAGTGACGGCGGCGTCATCGGAAACTCTAATGGCAAGTTTGTCACCGACAGCGCAGGCACGATTCGCGTGGACGACCTCGAACCCGGCATGACTGTGATCGCGAAGGAGACCCGCACGCGTTCCGGCTATGTTTTGGATGACACTCCGCAGACCATTAAAATCAAAGCGAATGAAACCATGTCGCTGGAGTTCCGCAACAAGCCCAAAGGGAGCCTGATTATCCTGAAAAAAGACAGCCAGACAGGCGAACCGCTCAAAGGCGTGGAATTTAAGGTAACGACTTCCTCTGGCGAGCTTGTGCCGGACAACGAAGGCGCGACCAGCACGAATGGTATTTATAAGACTGACGAAAACGGGCAGATCGCACTGACAAAGCTAAAGCCCGCCACATATGTGGTGACAGAAGTCTCAACACTGGATAAATACGTTTTGGACGCTCCCGCGCAAACCGTCCGCGTCAATGAAAACGATGCCCAAACGCTGACTTTTTTGAACACGAAAAAGGGCAGTCTGGTCATAAAAAAGATTGACAGCGTGACGCGCGAACCGATTGCTGATGTGCAGTTCTCGATCAGCGGCAACGGCTGGGATTTCCCCGCCGTGACCCAAACGACCGACAGCAGTGGGCAAATCCGGCTCGACCATCTTCCGAACGGCAGCTACTCCATCGTGGAGATGCGCTCAAAGGATGGATACAAGCTCGACACAACAGTGCGCACCGCGACCGTTTCAGCAGGCAAAACGACCGAAATCACCGTAGAAAATGAGCCTTTAGGCGGACTTCTCATTAAAAAGATGAACTCCGTGACCAAAGAACCTCTTTCCGACGTCGTGTTTAAGGTTACGCGCGTGGACGGAACCGTAGTCGGTGCGTCTGGCGGCGAGTTCCGCACGGATGAGCGCGGATTTATCATGATTACCGGCCTCGAACCGGGCGGCTATGTGGTGCAGGAGGTCAAAGCAAAACCGGGTTTCCTGCTGGATGATACCCCGAAGCATATCGAGCTCAAAGACCACAAGACTTACGAGTTGGAATTTTTTAACCAGCCGAAGGGCGGTCTTCTGATTGTCAAAAAAGACAGCATTACGGGAGAACCGCTGCAAGGCGTGGAGTTCAAGGTGACGACCGCAAATGGTGAGCTGGTGTCTGACAACGAGGGACAGACGTCAACGAACGGTATCTATGTGACGGATGAGAACGGGCAGATCGAAATTTCCAAGCTCAAACCCGGCACATACACGATTACGGAAACGAAAAGTTTGCCGGATTACGTGCTGGACGCTGCACCACAAACGGTCGTTGTTGACGCAAATGACACACAAACGCTCACTTTCACAAACACGCCGAAGGGCTGTATGGTCGTGAAGAAGGTCGACAGCGTGACCCATGAGCCGATCTCCGGCGTGGAATTTGAAGTCAAGGGGTGCAATGGCTGCGATTACCCCGCAGGAACTTACACAACCGACAGCAATGGTATGTTCCGCCTGAGCCATATCCCCAGCGGGTGCTATTCGGTGGTCGAAACGAAGGCGAAGGACGGGTATCGGCTGGATGATACCGTGCATACTGTCAAGGTCGAAGCTGGCGCTTGCAAAGAGGTAACGTTTGAAAACGAACCGCTTGGCGGGCTGGTCATCAAAAAGATGGCGGTTGGCACAAAGGAACCGCTTTCGGACGTAATCTTTACCATCCTGACTGCTGAGGGCACTCCGGTCGGCACTTCCAACGGGCAGTTCCGGACGAATGAGGATGGGTACATCTCGATTCCCGACCTTGCTCCCGCGACATACATCGTAAAAGAGGTACAGGCGAAACCTGGCTATCTTCTCGATGACACCCCGCAGACCATCACAATCAAGGACCACCAGACCTATCTGTTGGAGGTTTACAACAAACCCAAAGGGAACCTTGTGATTGTTAAGCAGGACAGCCAGACCGGCGAACCGCTGCAGGGCGTAGAGTTCAAAATCACCACCGCGAATGGGGAGCTCGTGCCGGATAACGAAGGGCTGACCTCCTCCAACGGGCTGTATAAGACCGATAAAAACGGTGAAATCGTGCTTTCCAAGCTAAAACCGAACACATATGTGGTTACAGAGGTGAAAACGCTGGATGATTATGTTCTGGATGCTCCGCCGCAGACCGTGGTGATCGAATCGAACGACACACAGACCTTGATGTTCACGAACACGAAAAAGGGATGTCTGGTCATTACCAAGGTTGACAGCGTGACCCATGAGCCGATTTCCGGTGTCAAGTTTGAAATCAAGGGCTGCAATGGCAACACCTACCCCAGCGATATTTATGTTACCAACAGCAGCGGTGTGATTCAGCTCGACCACATCCCCAGTGGCGACTACACGATTCTGGAGACACAGGCAAAGTACGGCTATCGGCTGGACGATGCCGCGCAGGTCGTGAACGTGGAAGCCGGTAAGACCCGTAAAGTCACGGTCGAGAACGAACCGCTCGGCGGGCTGCTCATCCGCAAGATGGACGCTGCGACTAAGGAACCGCTTTCGGATGTTACCTTCAAAATTACCCGCACGGACGGCACGGTCGTGGGTACTTCCAACGGTGAATTTGTCACGGATGCGAAGGGCTATATTTCCCTGCCGGATCTTCAGCCGGACAGCTACGTCATAACCGAAATCGCAGCAAAAGCTGGCTATTTGCTCGATAACACCCCGAAAACCATCGAAATCAAGGACCATAAACTGTATACGCTGGACTTTTACAACCAGCCAATGGGTGGGCTAATTATCCATAAGCTGGACAGCATCACCAAGAAGCCGCTGCAAGGCGTACAGTTCAAAATCACGACTGCAGATGGTACATTTGTATCGGATAAGGGCGGTAAATTGTCTTCCAACGGGCTGTATTTTACCGATGAAAATGGTCAGATCGTGCTTTCAGACCTTGCACCAAACACGTACATCATAACCGAGGTACAGAGCATCGACGGCTACACCATCGACGAAGCGACGCGCAGCCAGACAGTCGTTGTGAACACCGATGATACGCAAACGCTTTACTTTTACAACACGCCAATCAGCAGGCTGACGTTGATTAAGGAAGACGCAGAAACGCACGAGCGGATTTCCGGCGTTACCCTTGAAGTCCGCAAGTTGAACGGCGAGATCATCGGTACCTATACGACTGGTGACAATGGCGTTGTAGTTGTGCCGCAGCTGGACAACGGTTGGTATCAGGTGGTCGAATTGAAGGCCGCGGCGGGCTATAAGCTCGACGCGACGCCGCACCAGATCGAGATCAAAAACGGCGAGAATGCACAGCTAACTATTACCAACCGTAAGGCTGCATCCATCCTGCTGCATAAGATTGATAGCGTCACTGGAAAGGGCATTTACGGCGTGAAATTCCTGATTTCCGACGCAAACCGCAACCCTGTAACAGAGGTAGAGACTGACCAGGACGGCTACATCTACATCAACAAGGAACTGGACGACGGTAAATACTTTATTCGCGAGCTCGAAGCCGCCGAGGGTTATATCCGGGACGAAGAAGTGAAAACTTTCTACATTGAGTACGGCTCGACCAGCGAAATCACGTGGAAAAACACCGCAATCACAGGTCAAATCCAGATTATCAAGACCTCGGAGGACTTCAATTCGGTGACGAATCTGCCTGCTGGCTCTCCCCTGCCGGGCGCAGTATTTGAAATCATCAGTCCCCGCACGGAGAACGTGGTCGAGACGATCACCACCGATGTCCGCGGCATCGCTGCCAGCAGCGGCCTGCCAATCGGCTGGTACAAGGTGCGCGAGAAGACACCGCCGAGCTATTATTATGCTGATACCTCCAAGGAATACTGGGTTGAGTTGAAATGTGCTGGCGATGTGGCAAAGCTCACGCTGACCAACAAAAGCCTGATTTTCGGTACGAGCATCAAGAAAACGGGCAACGTTTCGGTCATTGCTGGTGACGCGATGCGCTACGACTTCTCGGAGATCCAGAACCTTTCCAATGTACCACTGGAGAACTTCTATTGGCATGAAGCAGTACCGTATAACTACGGACGCATGATTACCATTACCACCGGTACGTTCAACCAGAGAATGTGGTATTCCATCGAATACAAGACGAATTTGACGGATTACCGCACACTGGCAACGAATCTGCTGACAACAAACAGCTATTCCTTTGACGTTTCCGCGACCGGCCTCGGCCTGCCGACCAACGAATTTGTAACCGATATCCGGTTCAATTTCGGTACCGTGCAGCCCGGCTTCAAGGAAACGGTCAAACCCACCATGACCTTCCGCACGTTTACGAACGTCGCGAACAATACGCGGATCGTCAACCGCACCGACGTCGGCGGGCGCTGCGGCAACGAATGGGATACCGCAACCGCCGAATGGACTACGGTAGTGATTGGCAAAAATACTGCCACAACACTGCCGAAAACCGGTTATTAACCCTATGAGCATTGTAAAAGCCGTCGATTCCTCGACGGCTTTTGCATCCCTAAACTATTTATCTCCGTAGTGGCTGCGGCATTGCAGGATTTCGATTCGGTTTTCCTTGATACGATAAACCAAACGATTCGTGTCATCGATCCGGCGGCTCCAATAGCCTTGAAAATTTCCGCGAAGCGGCTCCGGCTTTCCCAGACCGCTGTTGCCATTCCGCTCAATGTCGCGCAGCAGCATATTGATGCGCTTCAGTGTCTTTTTGTCCTGCGTCTGCCAGTAGAGGTAGTCCTCCCACGCAAAATCGTCCCATGCTTTAATCATCGCTGTCCTCGATCAGTTCGTGCACCGTTCCGCCGCTCCGCTCCATGCGCTCCTTCGCAATCAGCAGCCGAGCCTGGTTCTCGGCCGAATAGAATGGGTCCGCACGCAGCTCGAACGGGATGCCGTTGTGACGGACAACCTGCTTCAGAAACATCGTGGTCGCTGTGGAAAGGCTGATCCCCAAGTCGGAAAGGACGACCTCCGCCTGCTGCTTCAGCGTATCGTCTACGCGGATATTTAAGTTCGCCATAACATCACTTCCTTATCTTTAGTGTAACAGATTTTTCGGCAATGTCAATCGGTTTTTCGTCTTTTCCGTTACAAACGACGAAAATGGTTTACAGATTCCAAGCGTTACCGGTTCGACAAATTGTACTGTTATCTGTCATAATAGTGCTATCAACATTTCGGGAGGAGTCCGCATGGATTGGATGGCACCAGCACTGGAAAAGTATCTGGAAGCGTGCACCTATCAAAAGAACTTGAACGCAAAAACTGTGAAAGCTTATCGGATTGATTTGCGTCAGTTTTTGGAGTATTTGACTGCGAAAGGCAGTGGCTTCGATAAGGAAACTGTGAAAAATTATATCGCCTGCCTGAACCAGCGGTTCAAGCCGCGCAGCGCGAAACGGAAAATCGCATCGCTGAAAGCCTTTTGTGCATGGCTGGAGGAGGAAGAACTGCTGGAAGAGAACCCTTTTGCCAAGCTGCGAATCAAGTTGCAGGAGCCGTTTATCCTGCCGCGGACTATCCCTCTCCGTGTCATTGAACAGATGTTGGCAGCAGTCCACCAAGCGTTCCAGAACAGCCGTACCACGCAGGAACACAAAATAACGCTTCGTGATGCTGCGGTCATGGAGCTGCTGTTCGCGACAGGAATGAGGGTGTCGGAGCTCTGTGGGCTCAACACAGAGGATATCGATCTCGCAGATGGAACAGTCAAAATCTATGGGAAAGGTTCAAAAGAACGGCTGTTACAGCTTACCAATGACGCCGTAACTTCTATTTTGCGTGAATATGCGGAGGAATATCATCCAAATGAGCAGCAAGCGTTTTTCCTGACTCAGCGGAAAACCCGCCTGGCGGAGCAGACCGTGCGCCTCGCTCTGCGGAAATACGCGGAACAGATTGGTACTACGCTGCATATTACCCCGCATATGTTCAGGCATTCTTTCGCGACCCTGCTTCTGGAGGAGGACGTGGATATCCGTTACATTCAGCAGCTGTTGGGGCATTCTTCGATTGTCACGACGCAAATCTATACCCATGTCGCCACCTCAAAGCAACGGGATATCCTGCTGCAAAAGCACCCGCGGAATAAAATTTCGGTTTGATAAAGAGCTTGTTGCCTTCTGGGGGCAGCAAGCTCTTACTGATTGTCTGTGAGCAACAATGTTGGATAATAAATAATTATCCCTTAATGCGTTTAGCAGCTTATTTTCACTTAACCGCTCATCAATGCTTT
>QXXE01000047.1 GCA_009911355.1 Clostridiaceae bacterium
GATAATACGATCTCATCCACCTGCTCCAGCAGCGTGTTCATCTCATAGAGATACGCTTCCATCATATCGTTGCCCATATAGATTCCGCCTTTACATATATTTCTCAGGCCGTTGCCTGGATCAAATCTGCACAAATCAGCCTATCTATATATTTATCGACAACTCTTCAAAAAAAGTTAGCGATTTTTAAAAATTTTTTTAAAGCTTCCAACCAAACCCTGTGAAAAAGCCGCCTGGCTCCCTGCCCAGGCGGCCCCCATCATACGCAATACCCTTGAAAAAGCGCCCCGCCCGGCGCAAACCTACTCACAAAACCGCCTCCCGGTCCGGTTCTGCATTACCGTTCCACAGCCTGCACCGCGAGCAGGATATCCCCTGCCATCTGCAAGATGCCGATATCCTCCAAAATGCCTGGCCCCTGCTCCGGGACCGGGATATCGTCCGCAGGCTCAAACATGCTGCCCCGCCCCGCAATGGCGACAAACATCGAACTGCCGCGGAAGCTCACCGCAACCTGTTTGCCCGCCGCATCCGAAAACGCCGTAATCTTTTCCATCATCACCGGCGTCAGGACGTAAAAAGCGTTATGCTCATCCGCCGCGTAAATCTGGAATTTCCGGTTAAACGGCTCGTTTTCGGTCTGGATCGGATGCTCTGCCGTCCACCCACGCAGGTCGGAAAGGAATTCCTTCTGGAAGATTTGCAGATGCCCGCGGCTGGCCTTGCGGTCGTCAAAGCGGTCGAACTGGATTACCTGCCCATTAAAGATTTCAACCAGGTCCCCGCGCCCGCGCGACTTGCGCACCAGCCGCCTGGACGTTACATCGCTGAACCGAAACCGCACATCTTGATAAAGGCCGGTCAGCAAATCCTCGCTCTCAAAGTATTTCTGATCGCCGCACCCAACGACCGCCGCATTCCGTATGTCATCATACGAAAAGCCGCCTTTGGGCGAGTACAGCAATTCCCGGAAGCCCGGTAGCCCTTCTATGGTTTGCAGCACATATTTGCACTTGAACGCATGCCGGAAGCGCTCAGATGCCCGCTCCGCAACCAGCTTCCAAAACACCGCCAGCATCACGCACCCCGCGACGGCTGCCGCGATCAGGTTGATCACCCATGCCATGACCCCCGGCGCGGGCATATCCGCGGCCTCCATCACCGCATACGGGTAAAACAGCTTCAAAAAGCCCGCAAAGCTGGCAAGGCTGAGCGCCATGCACAGCCATCTGCGCCGCTTCACGCCCTTCCGCATTTTTTCGAGCCTGCGCACATCCATTTCTTCCATTCTGTCCACCCCAATCAGTCAAAATCCACCCGGAAAGACCGTTTCTGATCCTCCACCTCGTAAAAATCCGCCGCATCCATCCCATGCAGCGCGGCAATGACCGACATGGGGAACATCGCCCGCGCCTGATTATACAGCGACGCGTTCGCGTTATAAAGCCGCCGCGCAGCCTGCAAATGCTCCTCCGCGTCAGAAATGGCGCGCTGGAACTGCTGCATACTGTTGGTGGAATAAAGCGCCGGGTAATTTTCCGCGAGCGCGTCAATCCCTGAGCCGACATGCAAAAGGCTGCGGTTGATATCCGCCAGCAGCCCAATCTTCTGCCCCGATGCAAGGTCGCGCTTTTCCGTGCGCTGCCGCATCTCCTCCTCGCGCTTCGCCTGCCGCCGCTGGCTTTTCGCGCTGTGCCCGCCCGACCGGCGGCTCTGCTCCATCCGTTCCCGGATGCGCTCCATCGCTTCCGCCTGCTCAAGCACTTGCCGGTCGGCCTCCCGCAGCGCCTCCTGCGTCAGCTGCTCCTGCCTGCCGAGCCGCCGCTCCTCGCTGCGCGTCCCGCTCCGGATCTCGGCAACTGAGGTGTAAAGCTCCGCTTCATGCTTCAGGAACTTTTTCACCGCTTCAATCTGCTCCGAAAGCAGGTCAAACCGTTTTTCGAGCGCAACATCGATATCGGCGCTGCCCTCCTCCACTTTGACCCACAGCCGCCGCAGCCGGTTATACAGCCTTATGTAGACGGCTGCAATCAGCGCAAGCACGCCCCCAACGGCCGCAAGCTGTATCGGGAACCCCATCCCAAGCCCTCCTTATAAAATCACTTTTCCGGCGCATATCATCCAGCCCGCCGGTTTGATTCCAGTATAGCAGAATCCCTCCCAAAAGTCGAGCCCCCGACGCCGGGCCGTCAAAATTCTGCATCCGTGAGATCCGGTTGATAGGAAACCGCCCCACCGTACACAGCGCATAGCCCCCTGCACTTTTCCTTCTCCTCATCACACTTTTGCATCCCGGGTTGTACCCCCTCCGCGCATATGTTATACTGAAAACGCACCCAGATATTGGGCGCTGCCCAGCCAAAACAGGCTTTGCGGCGCATCCCTATCCAAATCCGAAAAGGAGGAAACCTTCATATGAAACGGAAAATCCTGTCCCGCCTGCTGCCATCCGTCCTGCTTGCATGCCTGCTTCTCCCGCTGCCGCAGGCGCAGGCACTGCCGCCCTCGTCGCCCGCTCCATATTCCCAATTTGACATAAAAGAGGGCCAACTGATCCGCTACAGCGGCGCCGATACCGCCGTTACCATCCCGGACGGCGTAACCGCCATATCCGCTCAGGCTTTCGGGGAAAACAGCACGCTCACCAGCATCACCCTTCCCGCGAGCGTACAGGAAATCGCGCCTTTTACATTCAGCCGGTGCCCTGCGCTGCGGGAGGTCCGCCTGTCAGAAGGGCTGCTCACCATCGGGATGCACGCTTTCTCCGGCACCCAGCTGCAACGCGTTGTGATCCCCGATTCGGTAGCATACATCGGGGCAGGCGCTTTTCTGAACTGTGCGGCGCTCACCGAAGTCCATCTCCCCGCCACAACGGAGGTGGAATGGGACTCGTTTTACAACACGCCGTGGGCAGCGGCAAACGTCACCGTACTTCAGGAAGCGCACTCCTTGATGGGCGTAACAGGCCGCTCCGAATACCATACAACCGCAGCGCCGTCCGCCCCGGCGACCACAAACGGTGATTTCACGCTGAGCGGCACAACCGTAACCGGCTACAGCGGCAAGGGCGGCGAGATCTTCCTTCCGGATGGCGTGACGCTGGTCAGCGCACGCGCGTTTTATCAGAACACCAGCATTACGGGCGTGACCGTCCCCGACAGCCTCCGGGCGTTCGGGCAATCGGCGTTCGAGGGCTGCACCGCGCTGCGGCGGGTATCGCCGCTCGCAGACGGCTTCCTGTTTGTCGGCAGGGACGCGTTCCATGGCTGCGCAAGCCTGGAATCCCTTGATATGCCCTCCTCCACGCCGTGCTCCGGCAACCCCTTCTCCGGCACCCCATACGAAGCGTCAAAAGGGCAGGCGCGGCTGCTCGAAAACCGGTTCACGCCCTCGCGCCAATACGCCGGGCAATTCCCCGACGCGACCGAGAAACTGTGGTGCTATAGCTTTTTTGTCCGGGTTTATGAAACCGGCCTGATGGACGGCAAAAGCGACGGGCGTTTCCATCCGGACAGCACGCTGACCGTTGCAGAGTCGGTCAAGCTCGCGGCCACCGCACACGCAATGGCGACCGGCAACACCGCCCGCCTGCGTCCCTCCGACCCGTGGTACCAAAGCTATTACAACTACCTCGAGCGCTATTCCCAGCTGGACATGGACGGATGGCGCGATCCCGGCCGCCCCATCCGGCGCAACGAATTTGCGGCGCTGATGATAAACGCCCTCCCCCAGTGCGAGTGGTCGAAGCACGCCCATCAGCTGAGCAGCAGCGTGCTCCCCGACCTGGCTGTCACCCGGGACGGCCAGACCCAGGACGTCGGCTACGCAGACGAGGTCCGGACGCTGTACCACGCAGGCGTTTTCGCCAAATACGGCGACGGCAAATTCCATCCAGAGCGCAATATCACGCGCGCAGAAGCGGCGGTCATGCTTGCCCGCACGATCGACCCGTCGCTTCGTCTCCCCATCCAGAAAAGCTAAAAGTTCGTAAAAACTGGAAAAACGCACGGAATCTGCTTTCCGCGCCCTTAATTGGTTATATTGCATAAATATATTATATCGTTTTTATCGTATTTGACTAAAAAATCCGGATTCTCATTTCAGAAACCGTCGTTTTCACACTGGACTTTTGCGCCCAGGCGCGGTATGATAGAAGCACAGCAGAGGAACAAAGCAAACGCCCTGCTGGCAGGAAACAAACCTACGTGAAACATTGGAAAGGAGGGACAGGACATGTTCCGTGAATTCTTTGACGGGCTTGTAGACGCGCGTCTGAGTGACCTGACCCAGATGCAGCGCCGGATGCGCAAACAGGACCGGAAGTAAACAGCCGCAGGTCAAAACGGCTACGAATATTGCAGAAAAGCCCTTCCGCTGCATCGGAAGGGCTTTTCCTTAAAAAACCGTTTGGAGAATCGCTGAAAAACCAGCCAGCGTCCAGGCGAACGGCAAAAGCCGCAGGGCACCCCCTGCGGCTTTCTTGTGCTTAGTCCTCGTCGTCCTCGCCGCCGACCAGCAGCGCACGAACAGACAGCGAAACCTTTTTCTTCTCATCATTGATGTCAATGATCTTGGCCTCGACCTCCTGGCCGATGGTCAGCGCCTCGTCCGGCTTCGCGATGCGGTGGTCCGCAATCTGCGAAATGTGGATCAGGCCATCCACGCCCGGGACGATCTCAGCAAACGCGCCGAACGGCATAAACTTGAGGATCTTGACGTTGGCGGTGTCGCCGACCTCATAATTGGTCTTGAAGATCGACCACGGGTTGTCCTCCTCGCGCTTGTAGCCCAGCGAAATCTTCTTGTTTTCGCGGTCGAGCCCGATGACAAATACGTTGACCTGATCGCCGATCGCAACAACCTCGGACGGGTGCTTGATGCGGCCCCAGGACAGCTCGGAAATGTGGATCATGCCGTCTACGCCGCCGATATCGACAAATGCGCCGTAAGAGGTCAGGCTCTTGACGGTGCCTGCGTAGGTGGAACCAACCTCAATGGTCTCCCAGACCTTCTCGGCAGCCGCCTTGCGCGCTTCCTGCTGCACCGCACGGATCGAGCCGACCACGCGCTTGCGCTGGCGGTTGATCTCGGTGATGTAGAAGGACTGCTTGGTCTTGAGCAGCTGCGCCATCGGCTCATCCTTCGGCACGCCGGTCTGCGACGCGGGGATGAAGACGCGCACGCCGAACGCGGTCGCGACGATGCCGCCGCGGTTCTCCTCGACGATCACGCCCTCAACCACGGTGTGCTCTTCCTTCGCCGCCTCGATGCTCTCCCAGCCCTTGAGGTGGTCGACCTTCTTCTTCGACAGCGTAACAGTCCCCTCGACATCGTTGACGCGGACAACGATGGCTTCGATCTCATCACCGGGCTTGATGTGATCCTCAACCTTGTAGCTGGGGTCGTCGCTCAGCTCATCCATCGGGATGTAAGCGGTATGCTTGACGCCCAGGTCGACCTGTACGTCGGTTGCAGAAATCGCGACGACAGTGCCGGTTACCTTCTCTCCATTATATAAAGTCTTGAAGGATTCCTCCAGCATTGCCGCGAAATCCTCGCCATTTTCAATTTTGATCTCTTCACTCATCATGTTACTGACCTCCTTAATTATCCATGCCGGAGTGGATGCGCCTGCGGTGATGCCGATGGTATTCGCCCGCGTGAAACCAGCCCTCGCCGCATGAAGCCCCGTTGCATCCTCGACCAAGAGGACGCACGGGCAAAGCTGCCTGCTGATCTCATACAGGCGCTTTGTGTTCGAACTCTTCCTATCGCCGATCACAATCATTATATCCGATTTTCCGGCAAGCAGACGAGCCTCAGTTTGTCGCTCATCCGTCGCATTACATATTGTATCAAATTTTTTGCTGTTTGTACACTCTTTTTTTATAATTTCAGCCGATTTGTTCCAAACTTCCCGGTTGACCGTCGTTTGTGCCAAAAGGGAGACCCTCTCGTTGTACAATTTATCGGACTTTAACCCCTCCCACAGGCTTTCCGGGCCTTCGTAAACCCGTGAACCCTGGCACCAGCCCTGGATCCCCTCGACCTCCGGGTGGCCTTCCGTGCCAATAATGACGACCGTGCGGCCGGCTGCGCTCTCCTGCTCGGCGATGCGGTGGATGCGGGCGACAAAGGGGCAGGTTGCGTCGAAAACCTCGCAGCCCTTTTCCTGCAGCTGCTCATAGACCGCTTTTGCTACGCCGTGCGCGCGGATGAGCACCGGCGCGCCGTCCGGGATCTCGTCAATCCCCGACGCCGTGCGTACGCCGAGGGCTTCCAGCCGTTCGACCTCGTGAGTGTTGTGGATGATCTCGCCGAGGGCGTAAATCGGGCGTTTTCGCGCTTCCTGCTCGGCAAGGTCGACCGCGCGCCGCACCCCGAAGCAGAACCCCGCTGTCCGGGCGACCTGGACGCTCATTTGCCGCCCTCCCCGCGCAGGGCGTAGATGCGGCGCAGGATATCGTCGGCAATGGGGGCGTAATCGCGGGTGCCGGAGGGGGGCATGAAGGGCTCGCCGATCACGATCCGCACGTGACGGCGGAACTTTTTATCCTCGGAAATATACATTGGCAGGATGGGCACGCCGGTTTTGACCGCAAGCATTGCCGCGCCTTCTTTTGCGCCGTCGGCTTCGGTGCCGCGCGTGCCCTGCGGGAAGATGAGCAGCTTTTTTCCGTCTTTGAGTGCGCGCATGGCGGTTTTGATTGCGGCCAGGTCGGCCTTCCCCCGGTCGACCGGGAAGCCTCCCAGCCAGGTAAACAGCCGCCACAGCAGCGGCATCTCAAACAGCTCTTTTTTCGCCATGACCGAAAGGCGGCTGGAGTTGCCAAGCGCGGCGGCGGCGAGCGGCGGGTCCGAATTCTGGTTGTGGTTCGGGCAGACCACGCAGCCGCCCTGCGGGATGTTCTCGCGCCCAGTCACGGTGTAGCCATACCAGAACTGGTAGGCAAATTGGATGCAGGGGATTGCAAGCCACTGGAAGCGCGGGTGGTATTTTGCCTGCTTGGCAGGCTTTTGGGTTTCCCGGCTCATTGTCCCACCCCCGTTTTTTCGGTAATCAGACGCAGCACCGCGTCAATAGATGCTTCGAGCGTCATGCTGCTGGTATCGAGCAGCACCGCGTCCCCGGCCTGCCGCAGCGGGGCGATCGGGCGGTTGCGGTCCTGGCTGTCGCGGCGTTCGATGTCGGCGCGGACCCCTTCCAGGGTTACGTCCTGGCCGCGTTCCTGAAGCTCATGGTATCTGCGCTGGGCGCGTGCTTCCACGCTTGCGGTGAGGAAAATCTTGACCTCCGCGTCCGGCAAGACGACTGTCCCGATATCGCGGCCGTCCATAATGACGCTGTTCTCGCGGGCGAGCGCCCGCTGGGCGTCGAGCAGGAAGGCGCGCACTGCCGGAACTGCGGAGCACTTGGAGGCATATTGTGCGACGCGGTCATTGCGGATTGCGTCGGAAACGTCCTCCCCGCTGAGGAAAACGCGCTGCCCGTCCGGGCCGTGGCGCAGGGTGACGGTGATTTCCGGCAGCACCTGTTCGATCCCGGCGGCGTCGTCCTCGCCGATCCCGCGGCGCAGCACGGCGAGCCCGACTGCGCGGTACATCGCACCGGTATCCACGTAGAGGATTCCGAGGCGTGCGGCGGCGGCTTTGGCAACGGTGCTTTTCCCTGCACCGGAGGGGCCGTCAAGCGCGGCTGCAAATCGTTTCGTCATATGTCATCTCCTCTGTATTTACGGCTGTGCCGCTGGGGCGCCGCCCCAGACCCCGGCCCCTGCGCGGGGCGGCGCCAGAGGGGCTAGCCCCTCTGGACTCCCTTTCGTCGCCTGCGGGCGGGACGGGGGCGTTCACCCTTCCGCCGCGCTTCGCCCCGCAAGCCTGCCTGTCGCCCACGCGATTTGCAGGTTAAAACCACCGGTGTAAGCGTCCACGTCGATCAGCTCACCCGCAAAATACAGGCCGCGGCATTTTTTTGATTCCAATGTTTTTGGGGAGATTTCCTTGACGGAAACCCCTCCGGCTGTGATAATTGCTTCCGAAATCGGCCGTGCGCCGGTGACCTCTGCCGGGAACGTCTTGAGTGTGCGCCGCAGCGCGGCGCGCCCTTGTTTTGTGACGCTGTGTACCTTGCAGCGCGGGTCGATGCCTGACAGCTCCACCACTACTGGGATCAGCTTGCGCGGCAGCAGGTCGCCAAGCGCGTTGATAAAATCGCTGTTTTTATGTTTTTCGAAGTCAGAAAGCAGCCGTTTATCCAGCGTTTTTTCATCGAGCGCAGGTTTCAGGTCGATTTCCACCCGGTATACCCTGCTGCCAAAGTGGCGCATATGCGCCGACGCGGACAGCACCAGCGGCCCAGACAGCCCAAAATGGGTAAACAGCATCTCGCCGAAGTCGGTGAAAACCTTTTTTCCGTCCTCTAGCACAGTAATTTGCACATTTTTCAGTGACAGCCCCATCAGCTTCCGGCAGGTATCCCCTGCTGCGACAAGCGGCGCCAGGGATGGGCGCGCATGGACGATGGTATGCCCTGCCGCCTTTGCAAAGCGGTAGCCGTCGCCGGTCGACCCGGTCAGCGGATAGGACGCGCCCCCGGTCGCAAGGATGACCGCATCCGCGCGGTATTCCTGCCCGCCCGCGGCTGCCCCCACTGCGCCGCCGTTTTCCAGCAGCAGCCGTTCTGCTTCCGCGTGTACCAGCTTCACGCCTGCGCGGCGTACCCAGCGGTACAGCGCGTCGACAATATCAAGCGCCCGGTCGCTCTGCGGGAACACCCGCCCGCCGCGCTCGGTTTTCAGTGGAACGCCTTCCTGCTCAAAAAACGCAATCACATCCGCCGGGGAGCATCCCCCCAGCGCAGAATACAGGAAACGCGGGTTGGTCGGCACGTTCGCGAGGACGGTAGGCACGTCACAGTTGTTTGTCACATTACAGCGCCCTTTGCCGGTGATCGCCAGCTTGCGCCCGACTTTGGGGTTCTTTTCGAGCAGCGTAACCCTTGCGCCCTGCCCCGCCGCCGTACCGGCCGCCATAAGCCCTGCTGCGCCGCCGCCAATGACTACGATCTCCCTCATCCGTCCTCCAGCTTTTCGTAAACCTCGTATTCGTCCCAGATGTGCTCAAGCCGCTCAAACGTCTGCTCGATCTCCTGCTTCTTGCCCACGCCGACCGCCACGATCAGCGCGTTCAGCACCGACAGCGGCGCGACCAGTGAGTCGACAAACGACTGCATATCGCTCTTGGCAACCAGTACATGGTCGGCACAGCCCGCGAGCGGCGACAGCAGGGAATCGGTCAGCGCGACGACCTGCGCGCCGTGGTCCTTGGAGTATTTCATCGCCGTCAGCGTGCGCTTGGAATAGCGTGGGAAGCTGATGCCGATAAAAACGTCCTCCGGGCCTACGTGCATCAGCTGCTCAAAGATCTCGCTGACGCCGCTCATTTGCAGCATCCGCACATTGTCGAACAGCAGCGAAAAATAAAACCCTAAAAAATAAGCGAGCGCGCCCGAGGAACGCACCCCCAGGATATAAATGCGCCGCGCCCGCAGGATCGCACCGACCGCGCCCTGGAACGCGTCCCGGTCGACCTCGTCCATGGTCATGCGGATCTTATCCACGTCGGTTGCGAGCACGCTTTGCAGGATATCGCGCCCGCCGATCCGGTCGCCCATGACCTCCATGCGCTGCACCGAGGTCAGCTTATTGCGCACCATCTCCTGCAAGGCGCGCTGAAGGTGCGGATAGCCGTCGTAGCCCAGTTCGGTTGCAAATCGCACCACCGTCGACTCGCTCACCCCGACCGTCTGCCCGAGGCGGCTTGCGGTCATAAACGCCGCCTTGTCATAGTGTTCCATGATATAACGGGCGATCTGCTTCTGGCCCTTTGAAAATTTCGCAAGGCTTCCCTGCAGCTTGCCCATCAGGTCGTTCAATGGAGGTTTCCCCTTCCTTACCCGGGAGCGCCCATGTCCTGCCCCCCTGTTTTCCGGCCCGCACCATCCGGGCAGGCCCACCTTTACTATTTTAGTCTTGCGCGCGCGAAATTGCAAGCTATTTTGTCCAAAAGCACAAAAGAAAATTAGGGTGCCGCCGCCTGTTTTTTAAGGGATCATAAATAAATCTTAAAAGAATCTTAATGCGTTTGCATCTGTTTTCCTGCGGCGGTTTCTGATAAAATAGGGGTATCCAAAAACAGGGAGGGAAAACCATGAAATCCATCATGTGGAAACGCTGTCTTGCGGGCTGCCTTTGCGGGCTGCTCCTGTCAGCGCTCGGCGGCTGTGCGCGGATGGTTCCCGGCGCATCCGGAGAGCCCGCTGGCACAGCGGACAGCGGCAGCGAACGGAGCGAATACGCGCCTTACGCAGGGCTTTGGGGCCTGACCGCCAAACAGCGCCAGGAGGACTTCGCCTATTTTGAGCAGCAGCTGCGCGAAAATTACCCCTGCTGGGGCATCTTGGAGCGGAACGGCACCGATTACGAAGCAATTCTGGACGAATACCGCGAAATGGCCGCGCAGACGGACAACGATTTCGAACTGTATGTAGCCGTCAACTCAGCGCTCTACCGGCTCGGCGGCGAAGGGCATCTGTCGGTCATTGACCCGGAGTGGTTCAGCGGCTTCCAGGACGTGTATAACGAGCTTGCGGAAAACGGCAGCGCGGAAGGCGAAACACGTGAGCGCTGGCGGGAGGTACTGAACGACCCTGTAACGGCCCAAAACTACGGCAAGCTTCTCGCCGCGGTCACCGAGCTGAACGCCGGTGAAGACAGCTCCAGCAATCCGGACGCCCCTGCGGCGGACGCGGAAAACGTGACCACCCTTATCATCGAAGAGGGCAAAATCGCCTATCTGAAAATTGACAGCTTCGAGACTTATGACGCAGACAAAGAAGCCCTACAGGCATTCCTGGGCAA
This sequence comes from Clostridiaceae bacterium, assembly GCA_009911355.1. Lineage (GTDB taxonomy): Bacteria > Bacillota > Clostridia > Oscillospirales > Butyricicoccaceae > QXXE01. The sequence continues at coordinate 10,920 of QXXE01000047.1, forward strand.
GGTAAAAGGGTACGAGCATCTGATTATTGACATCACCCAAAACGGCGGCGGCAGCGACAGCTATTGGATGGATCTGCTCGTCACCCCGCTTTCAAAAGCCAGCCTTTCCAGTACAAATTACGCCCTTGTGCGCAACTCGCCGAACACCGCGCCCTATCTGGCCGAAGCCTTTGCCGCAGACGTGCTGCACCCGATCAGCGAGCTGCCCCAGCTGCCCGCGCTCGAGCCGCGCGACCGGGAACTCGCGACGCATTTCGTTGAAACCACGCTGGAAACCGAGCCGCTTGGCAGCGGCTTTGACGGGAAAATCTGGCTGCTGGTCAGCGAACGCGTCTACTCTGCGGCGGAAGCGTTCACGGTTTTCTGTAAGGATACCGGCTTTGCGACTGTTGTCGGCACGCCCACCGGCGGCGACGGCATCGGCATCGACCCGGTATACCTGTGCCTGCCGAACAGCAGGCTGCTGATACGTTATTCGCCGCTGTTCGGGCTCAACCCGGACGGTTCCAGCAACGAGGAATACGGCTCAATCCCGGACATCCTCTCCCCCGCTGGCGAAAGCCCGCTGATCACCGCGCTGCGCGCCATCCGCGAGGGCTGATGGGCTAAAAAAAACGCCGCCCCTGGAAAGGCTTCCCTTTCCGAGGGCGGCGTTTGCGCATCTGCGCATCCAACACAGCCAGCGGCTTCCTGCGCACCGGCATATAAAATATGGGCATTCCGGACGGTTTTTATTCATATTTTTTGCCGACCACAACCACTGGGAAGAAAAGCCCGAGGCATACTGCCAGTATCAGCACCATCTGCGGCAGGAAGGTCTGATTAAAACCGGTTGTTTCAAGGAGCCCATACAGCAGCGGGCATCCCACTGCCGCCGTCAGTGTGTAGCGGCGGCAGGCGCGGACGATATGGGGCCAATTGCTGTTATTGAAGCGCATCCCGGATACATGCATCCGGAAAATGCCGTCTGTGACATAGTTGACAGGGTATTTGTCGTAGTAGGCGGGCAGGGTTTCCGGCGCGCCGAGGCAGAACCAGCCGCCGAAAATCAGCATCAGCACCGTAACGAGGAAGACGCTGTAACTCATCTGTTCATAGTCGCACCCAAGCACCGCAAGTCCGAACAGCTCGCCCACGGCAGCCAGTATACAGACGATATAGCGTTTCACCCAGCGATTGCGTTCCTTCCGGCGCTGCTCGCGTTCGCCTGCTGACAGCTCCAGCGACTGCGCGACCAGCTGCTCGACCTCGGCGACCGGCAGCATCTCGGCCTGCATCCGCTCGCCCTTGAGCAGCTCGGTCACGGTCACGCCGAGCGTTTCCGCCAGTGGCAGCAACAGCTCCACGCTCGGCATACTGAGCCCGCGTTCCCACTTGCTGACCGTTTTATCGGATACGAACAGCCGCTCGCCCAGCTCCTTTTGTGTGAGCCCTTTTTCGCGGCGCAGGGCAGCGATAAACTGCCCGAATTTTTCCACGTTGATCGGTTCCATACGACCACCTCCATGTCCACATGATACACCTGCGCCGGAAAAAACGCAATCGACCAGCGGTAGAATCGGGGGATTTCAGCTGCTGCGGCTGGGGATTTCGCCCGCTGCGGCGGGCGACCGGCGCCCGGCGCCGGCCCCGCCAGAGGGGCTAGCCCCTCTGGACTCCCTTCCTCCGCCTGCGGGCGGGGACGGGGGCGTCCTGTCGGTATCGTGTGCATGATGAAAACAGGGGAGGCCGCTTCGGCCTCCCCTGTTTAGATGGTCGGATAGTGGGTCAGGGGCCCGCTCAGCCATCCGAAGATGCAGCCATCAGCTCCGCCATCGACGGGCTGCGCCCCTGGGAAATGTAGAAATTCGCAAATGCATTTGCGAAGGCAAGACGGTCGTTGTCATCCAGCCCCATTACAGCGGCCAGGCAGGACGCGCCGTTGAAGTTATCGCCCGCCCCGGTGGAAATACGGGGATGCGCCACGAAATCCGACGGGCGGCGGACCGTCCCCCGCACAGACGACAGCACGCTTTCGTGGATCGTGTGCACGATTACTTCATCAATCCCAAAGTGCCTGCACACGGCGGCGGCAATCTCTGATGGGTCATCCGGCCCGCTGAGCAGGCGTTCCGAAACTGCCAGCGCTTCATTTTCATTCAGGCTGAGCACTGCCGTGCGCGATTGCGCAAAGCGCCCGATCAGCCGCAGCACCGCTTCCAGTTCACTGTCCGTGCGCCGCGAAACGTCGCAAAGGTCAAAAAACGCAAACTTCCGCTTGTCTGCCGGGCCTTCTGCAACCGCATCGCAGACGTGCTCCCACAGGCCGTGGGCAAACGACAGCTCGCTCCAGTTCACCAGCGCGATCAAATCTGCTTCCCGGAACATCGTTGGCACGTCGTCCTTGACAGCTGTGCAGACAGCGTCCCATGCGTCGCCGGGGACGATGCAGTCGGAGGAAAACAGCAGCTTGCCGTCGTTAAATTCCATGCAGGTGGACTGCCCAGGCGGCGCAAAGGAATTCAGTCTGCATGGCATCTGCGCAAATAGGGGGTCGATGCTTCCCAGCTCGCCCAGCATCCCGATGCAGGTCACGTCCAGCCCAAGGCCGCCCGCTGCGCGTGACAGGAACGGCAGGTTGCCGCCAAGCTGGCGCGCTTCCACGGACAGCTCAACCGAGCAGCTTTTTTCGGCTTTGCTGGTCAGGAACTCGCCAAATTCGCGGATTGTGGCAAACGGCGCTGCGGGAACGCCGGGCGCGTCCGGCTGGCGCAGCGGGCGGACGATGGTGTCGGCAAAACCGTCAAAGCCGACGGTGAGCCGCTTTCCGGCAATCTCCCGTTCCCTGCCCCGCAGCGCCTCGCGCCAGCTCACAGCCCTGCCGCAGCCGCAGTGTCGGCCACGACATAGCAGTCCGGGTGCCGCTGGAGGATCGACGCAGGCACGCTGTTTGTTACCTCGCCGCGCACGGCACGGCTGAGGATTTCAGCCTTATGCGCCCCGTTCGCGATCAGGATGACCCGTTTTGCCGCCATGATCTGGCGGATTCCCTGTGAAATGCCGTATTCCGGATGGAATTTCTCACCGAAATACTTGCACATGACCCGCTTGGTCACATCGGACAGCGGGGTGATATGCGCATCGCTTTCGAAGTCGATCCCGTCCTCGTTAAAGCCCAGGTGGCCGTTCATGCCAATACCGAGCACGGACGCGGTCAGCGGGCCGTACTTTGCAATGTAGTCATTCAGCGCCTGCCGCTCGGCTTCGATATCTGCGGCCGCGCCGTTGATCACATGCACGCCCGCGAAGGGCTTTTCCAGCCGCCCGAGCAGCTCGACGCGGTTGAACAGCCCGCAGGAGCCCTCGTCGGTATCCGACAGCCCGACCCATTCGTCAAGCGAGACATAATGCGCCCGCGAAATGTCGATTGCGCCTGCGTTGACCTGCTCGGCAAAGGTATGTACAGTGCCAAGCGGCGTGTCCCCTCCTGCGAAGCTTACAAGCCCTTCCGGGGTTTCGCGCAGGCTCTCGGCAACCAGCTCGACCGCCTTCCGGCTCATTTCCTCATAATCCCTGCAAACAATGATATTCATGTATTTCCTCCTTACGGGATAGTATGCGGCTTCCGCCCTGTGGATACAGGGCCTTACGCTTTGCCCGCCTTCAGGGCTTTCATGATCTCCCCGAACAGCCGCAGGTCTTCGGCAGCGTCGGCAAGGTCGGTCTTGGGCTGCTTGCCGTTCCGGATGCAGTCGGCAAACAGGCGCAGCTCGGTCTGGAACGCGTCATGGAAATCCGGGCCGTGGCGGGTCGTGCGGGTATCGGCGCCTGTGGACTCGGTGACCTCCACGTAAGCAGGCTGGTAGCGCAGGTAGGGCGTTTCATATTTGACCAGCACCTTGCGGTCCTTCTGGAAAATTTCGATCGCAGCGTCAAACTGCACAATCTCCTGGTTGTTGACCAGCTCGTAGGTCCCGAGGAAACCGCCCTCGAACTCCATTACGATTACAACGTGCTCGCCGCGGCTGGCGGTGGTCACGGAGTGGATCTTCTTCGGCACACCGAACAGCTCGCGCACCGCCGCGAAGGAATGGCAGCCCAGCCCGGTCAGCATCTGATAGGTCGTGCGGGTTTCGTCATCCGCGTCCGCGCCGACCGCCTTGTCCAGCTGCGCGCGGCGGAGCTGGCCGCCCTCCGCAATCACATCTGCCGGGACGTCCTTCGGGTAGAAGACCGGGCGGGTCTGCCCGAGGAAGAAGGGCGCTTCCAGGATGATATCGCGGAACCGGAGGTATTGTGTCTCCTTCGGCTCCTGCGTGAGAATTTCCTTTGCTTTCAGATAGGGCCCCGCGTACCGGCGCATATAGCCGACCATCACAACCTGCCCGGGGTATTCCTTTTGCAGTGCAGACAGCTTTTCCAGCTCCTCCAGGCAGAGCGCCGCCGGTTTTTCGATGAATACGTGCTTGCCCGCGCGCAGCGCCAGCGCCGCATATTCGCAGTGGTACTGGTCGGGCGAAAGGATGAGCACCGCGTCGGTATCAGCCTTTGCAATCAGCTCCTCCGCGCTCAGGTAGCCGCCGTCCACATGGTATTTTTTCTGGATATAGCTTACCAGCGAGGGTGACACGTCGGAAACCGCCGTCACCTGGTACAGCTCGCACAGGTCCTCCAAAATCGGCAGGTGCATGCACTGGGAAACCTCGCCCAGCCCGATCACTCCAACTCGAATCATTTCTTATATTCCTCCATTTGAATCATTACGGATCACCAGCCGGCGGATATCCGACCATGCGGCGAAACTCATCACAAAGCTGCCGATGCCGAAGGGCACGAACAGCACAAGCGGCAGGCTCAGCGGCAGCAGCCCGAAGCACAGCCCAAAAATCAGGCCGCAGACGCCCAGCGCGGGCAGGCTGTGCTGGGGGCAGGCAAACGCAAGCGCGAGCGCATTCCGGACCGCCGCACGGGTGGGCAGGTCGACCGCCGCCAGCATCGGCCACAGATAGCCGAGCGGCAGCGCAGCCAGCAGCGCCAGCGCCAGCAGCCCGCCGCTGAGCGCGGCGCTTTCCCGCACCGCGGGCAGCGAAGCCGCAGCCAGCAGCAGCCCGATGCCGAACAGCTCCGCCAGCCCGACGGCCGCGTTGCGCCTGAAATCGCGTTTCATGGCCTGCCGGAAATCATAAAACACATCGTTCGGGAGATCCCGCACCATGTTCACCGTGCAGCGGGAGAGCGCGGCGCGCGCGGGGCCGAACGTGACCAGCGGCGCGGCGCAGACTGCAAACAGCAGGTTCAGCTTGAGCAGCTGCCAGAATTCCCGCCCGAAAATCTCGAAAAACAGGGCAAGGCCGGTCTTGGGCGGCGCGTCCTTGTCGATGCCCGGCCCTTCCCGCAGCCAGCCGGGGCGGAACCATACCATAGCGCGGCCTCCCCTCTTATTCCTTGACCGAACCGGCGGTCAGGCTGGACACGACCTGCTCCTGGAAGACCGCGAAGATCACGATCGACGGCACCACCGCGATGGTCACGGCGGCGAACATGGCCGTATAGTTAAAGCTGAACTGCGCGGTGAAGTAGGACAGCGAAAGCGGCAGCGTGCGCGCGGCCTCGCCGCTGGTCAGCACCAGCGCAAACGTAAATTCGTTCCACGACTGGAGGAAGGCCAGCACGGCCGCCGAGGTCAAGCCGCCCTTTGCGCAGGGCAGCATGATCTGGAAGAAGGTGCGCACAAAGCTTGCGCCGTCAACATATGCGGCCTCTTCCAGCGCGCGGGGGATCGAAGCAAAGGTCCCGCGCAGGATCAGCAGGCTCATCGGCATATTGAGCGCCGTATAGACGAGGATGAGCCCTGTTTTGGTGTCGTACAGCCCCAGCGACTGGATGACGCTGTAAACCGGGTGCAGCAGCGCGGTCATGGGGATGACCATCGCGAGCGACAGGATAAAATACAGCACGTCCCGCCCGCGGAAACGGCAGCGCGCGAATACATACGCCGCCATCGCGAGGAACAGCACGTTCAGCGCGGTGGAGATCACGGTGATGATAATGCTGTGCCCGAAGTAGCTGAGGATGGGCGAGATGGTCAGCGCGTCCCGGTAGCCCGCAAAGCTCGGGTTCTGCGGCAGTGCGACGCCGTTGGACAGGATCTCGGCGTTGGTCTTGAACGAGGACAGGATAACCCACAGGATCGGGAACAGGGCGACCGCCACGCACAGCGCCAGGAAGATATATTTCAGAACGCACAGGACGCGTTCCGCTGCGGTTTTCCGCATGTGTCGTCCCTCCTTAATATTCGTCTTCGTTGACCCTCAGCGCCTTGTTGATCACTGTCATGACCACGATGCCGATCACGACGATGAAAACGCCGATGGTATTGGAATAGCCATAGTTGTTTTCGCCCTTATACACGCCGTAAAGCAGCAGGGGCAGGTTGGTTGTCGCCTTGCCGGGGCCGCCGTTTGTGGTGATGTAGATGAGGTCAAACATTTGCAGCATGTAAGTCGCCGCCATGACCATCGTTGTGCCGATGATTTTGCGCAGCAGCGGCAGCACGATGAACAGGTCGGTCTGGAAGGGCGACGCGCCGTCGACACGTGCGGCCTCCAGCACCGATTCGTCGATCGACAGCGCCTGAGCGAGCACCAGCGTTGTGGTATAGCCCGCGAACAGCAGCCAGATCATGGTAACCGACGGGAACGCGGTGCTTTCATTCATCAGCCAGTTGCGGGTCAGGTGCTCCAGCCCCACGGCCTTCAGCACCGAGTTGATGACGCCGAACTGCGGGTTAAAGATGTTCAGGAAGATCATGCCGATCGCCGCGTTGGAGATGATATTGGGGATCATATAGGCGGTACGGACGAATTTCCAGCCGCGCGGCTTTTTATAAAGCACCAGCGCGATCAGCGTGCCGAGCGCCACATGTATGATGCAGTGGATGAGGATCCACACAACGGTATTGCGCAGGGCCTGCGCGAAGTCGGGGTCCTGAAACAGCCGGATATAGTTGCCGAAGCCGATGAAGGTCATGCCGGGACCAGTCAGGCGGTAATCGAACAGCGAGGTTACGAATACCATCCCCAGCGGGACTGCATAGATCAGCAGGAACAGCACAACGGCCGGCGCCAGGAATACGGGGATCCAGCCCTTATTGATTTTCACAGGGGCGCACTCCTTTCGTTATTGGGTTGCCGCCGTGGCGGCGAGGGCAGGGAAAAAGCCGCGCATTCAGGCGCGGCTTTTTTTCATCACCTGTTCACTTTGGCAGTCAGTTCTTTGCCGCAGCGTCGCTCAGCGCCGTGCAGAACTGCTCCGGGGTGATGCTGTCCGCCGCAAGCAGGGGCAGCTGCTGGGAAATGACATCCAGCAGATTCGAGAACATGGTTGCCTGGAGGGTATCCGAGCGCAGCTCTGCGCCCGACGCCTGGTTGAGGAATTCTACCAGGAGCGGATACTTGCTTTCGGCTTCCGCGCTGACCTCTACGGTCGGGGAAGCCGGGACCATGCCCTGCATTTCCAGGCCGACCTGCTGCGCATGGGCGCTCGTGAAGAACTTGACCATCTCCACCGCAGCCTCCTCCAGCTTCGGGTCGTCCTGCTTAGTAACGATGTAGCCCTGAATCGGCGCGTCGTAGACAAAGCTGTCCGGATAGATCGCCGAGCGGACCTTGCCCGCGAAATCTTCTGTTGCCTTGGTGGTGTCGGAGAAATCGCCGATCATCCACGGGCCGTTGGCGATCATCGCCGCCTGTCCGGAAAGGAAGTTGTTTGCGGCGTGCTCATACTTGCCGCCGATCGCGTCGAGCGTGGTGTACTCCTTGAGCATCTTCTGCACCTTGCCTGCCGCATCGATCATTTCGGGGAGGTTGTAGTCGGTCGGGTTCATGGTCTGCATGAACGCAAGGCCATCCTCGCTGGCGGTCGCGACCATCGCACCCATCCAAAGCTGCGTGACCCAAGCCGAGTCGGCGGTGTCCAGTGCCAGCGGGGTAATGCCCGCCGCCTTCAGCTGGTCGCACTGTGCAAAGAACTCATCCCAGGTCTTCGCCGGTTCCTTGATGCCGGCCTTGTCGAACAGCTCCTGGTTGTAGAAGTAGCCGACAATCGATCCCTCGGCGGAGGAAGCGCAAATCTTTCCGTCACGGCTGTTGGTGGCAAGGGAGGTTTCCGTATAGAGTGCTTTCCACTCTGGATCTGCCTCGACGTAGGGGGTCAGGTCGACCACCAGGTCCTTCGCAAGCGCGAGGTCGAGCAGGTTATACCCTGCTCCGTAGATAACCGGCGGCAGGTCGCCGGTGCCGAGCTGCACCTTGATCTTATCGACGTAGTTCGCGTCGCCTGGGATCTCTTCCAGGACAATCTGGTATTTGCCCGCGTAGGTTTCGTTAAATTCCTCGACCAATTGCGCGACAACCGGCGCCGCCGTGTTCACGCCGCACTGGAAGGTCGGGTAATTGATGGTGATTACGCCGTCCGCCGCCGCGCCGCTGTCTGCACCTGCGCCCGCGCCGCCATCCGAGGCGTTGTTTGCGTTCCCGCCGCAGCCGGTCAGTGCCGCCGTGCAGAGGAGCCCTGCCAGCAGGGCGCTCAACAATCGTTTCTTCATGGTTCTTCTCCTTTGATCTGTGATAGTCCGGCCCGCCGCAGCGGCCCTTTTGATGCTTCTTATTATACCTCCTTTCCCGCCGCTTTGAAAGGCATCTTTCCGGCATGGAATGGGATTCTTTTGACATATTTCCCTGGATTGCGCACCCTGTGCGGCGGCGCGGGCCGGAAACCGACTTTTCTTGTCCTTTTTCTGGTACGATTTTGTCCTTTGCGCCGCCGCGGGAAGAAAAATTAGCGGCCCGCCCTTCCCCTGCCCGGCCGGATGTGATAAAATGGGTACAAAACGGGCTAGGGGGGCACGGGATGAAAAAACCTTCTTTAATGATGCTGGCGGCGCTGCTGTGCTGCATTCTGGTGCTGTTCCCGGTGGTCTGCTCCATCCTGTATTTCAGCACCTCTGTAGCAAACCGGCTGGAAGCCGACGCGCAGGGGACCGCTTCCTTTTATATCGACAACCTGGCCGAAAAGGCTTCATCCACGCTGGACACCCTGCGCGGCAGCGTCTACTACCTGATGAGCGACAGCCGTACCAGGCGCATCATGCACAGCGCCGACGAACCGACCCATACCGAACGGCTTTCGGTCGAGGAGAGCCTGAACCGCGCTTTTTTCCTGGGCAACCAGCTTGACCAGAGTACCGTAACCGGCATTTACCTCGTCAAAGACAACCAGCGCTACCTGTCCGTACTGCGCAGCGGCATCTATCTGGGCACCTCTACCCGCGTCGCTCACGTCTACAACGCGTTCCGGGAGGTCAATTCGGCCCGCGAGCTGTATGTCGACCCGGCCTACCCCGATTACTGCTACCTGATCGTCGACTATTTCGACCTTGATACCCTTGCCCCGCTGGGCAAGATTATCATCGAGCTGTCCATTGCCGGCCTTGCCGACACCTCCTACCTGACCGCGATCTACCCGGAATCGGTGGTCATGCTCCGCGCGACCGACGGCCGCATCCTGAGCGGGCAGGACGCCGCCTTCGCAGAAGCCGCCCTTGCGGGCGGCGGGCGCTATGTCAATGCTGCCGGCGAGGAATATTACCATATCTCGCGCCAGCTGTCCCCAAGCCGCGTACTGATCGATGTGTTTGTGCCGCGCAGCGCAATTTTTGCGACCTCCCACGAGGCGATTAAAATCTACCTGTTTTTTGCCTCGGCTGTCCTGCTGCTGACGCTGGCGGCAGGCGCGGCGGCGGTCTACCTGCTGTCCAAGCCGCTCCGGCACATGCTGGAAAAGGTTAACCGCCTTGCAGCCGGGGATTTGACCGCACGGGTCGGCGCGACGCCCTATTGGGAGACCGAGCGGATGGGGCGGGCATTGAATGAAATGGCCGACCATCTGGAAGACCTGTTCGGCGAGGTCTATGAGCAGGGCGTGCTGCTGCGCGACGCCGAATTCAAGCTGCTCGAGTCCCAGATCAGGCCGCACTTTATTTTCAACGTGCTTGAGCTCATCAACATCCGCTGCCTGGAAGCGGGGCAAAATGAGATCTGCCATATGGTTTCCAACCTCGCCCAGCTGCTGCGCGCCAATATCACCCACCGCCATGAGCAGGCCATCCCGCTGCGTGAAGAGCTGCGCTACGTCCGCTATTATCTGGAGCTGCAAAAGGAGCGCTTTGCGGACAGCCTGTCCTATTCGATCGATTTGGAGGACCCCTCCATCCTGGATTACTATCTGCCCAAGCTGACCATCCAGCCTTTGGTTGAGAACAGTATCGTCCACGGGCTGGAGCCCAAACGGGGCGGCGGCAGCGTCTATGTCGGCATCTGGGAGGACGAGGACGCGCTGTATATCCGCGTGTCGGACGACGGCGTCGGCTTTGACGCTTCCGGGGTCGACCTGGAAATCAGCGCGGAGGGGGAAAGCCGGCACAACCATATCGCGCTTGCCAACATTGTACGGCGGCTCCAACTTCTTTATGGGGAGCGCGGGGAGCTGAAAATCGTTTCCGCCCCCGGCAAGGGGGCTGAGATCACCGTCATCCTGCCCCCGGACAGCGGAGGACAAAGGAGGGGTTCCGATGCTTAAAGTTATGATCGTTGACAACGAAGCCACCATCCGCAAAGGGCTGGTACACTGCATCCGCTGGGAGGACCTCGGCTGCGTGGTTGCGGCGCAGGCCGCCGATGGGATTGACGCGCTTGAGCAGCTCCCGCTGGTGCGGCCGGATATCCTGATCAGCGATATCCGGATGCCCGGCATGGACGGGCTGGAGCTGGCGCGCAGGGTACATGAGGAGTCGCCCTGGATCAAGGTTGTCATCCTGACCGGCTTTCCGGATTTTGAATACGCGCAGAAGGCGATCGAATACAGCGTGGTAGATTTTGTGCTCAAGCCGACCTCGGTCGAAAGCCTGACCCAGGCCATCCACAAGACGAAGGCCCTGATTGCCGAGGACCGGAGCCGCGAGGAGCTGGCGCGCAGGCTCGCGAACGAATCCGAGGAGCGGCGCGGGCTGGAACGCGGGATGCTGCTGCACAACCTCCTGCACCGCGTCGACCTATCGCATTTATATGTGCTCAACCGCATGGCGCAGCTGGGGCTGCGGCTGGACAGCTACCATGTGCTCCGTTTGAACGTGGCGCCGCTCAGCGAGAAGGACGGCGGCGATCTGCTTTCCTGCCTGCGGCAAGCGCAGGACGTCCTGCGCGACAGCCTGGAAGGGGAGGCGCTGTATTTTGTGCCACACGGCGACCAGATGTGCTATGCCGTTGCCTGCACGCCGGACACCTCCCAGCTGTTTGCCCGCTGCACCGAGACGGTCGACGTGATTGGCAGCATGCCCCGGTTTTCGCTCTCGATCGGCATCAGCTGCCATTTCACCGACCCGCTGCTCATGGCGGATGCGGCAGGCCAGGCCGACCGCGCCGCGCAGTTTGCGCGTTATTCCGCTGAGCGCCCGGTGGAGCGGGCCGACCGGCTGCCTGAAATCCCGGCGCAGGTGCTGGGGCGGGTATCCGACGACCTCGGGCTGCTCAAAAGCGCGATCGACAGCCACAGCCTTTCCGCGTCGCAGGAAATCCTTTCCCGGCTGTTTGCCTACATGCGCCAGAACTGCCTGCCGGTAGAGGCGATGCGCAGCGTCTGCGTGTATGTGCATCAGTTCTGCATCAGCCAGATGTTTTTGTCGTATGAAGAGATCCGCCTCCCGGCGCACAGCGAGCTGCCGGAGCTGAAAAAGCTGCTGGAAAGCAAATCGGACAGCCAGCTGGAACGCACGCTTCAGGAGCTGATTGGGCGGATGCTCGAGCAGCCGGACGGGACGGCCGACGATGTGAGCAGTGTCATCCGCACTGTGCAGGGCTATGTTGTGCAGCACTGTGCCGATGATTTATCCCTTGAGCAGCTGGCGGGGCTGGTCTATCTCAGCCCGAGCTATCTCAGCCGCCTGTTTAAGCGTGAGACCGGCGAAACCTTGAGCTCCTACATACAGGGTGTGCGGATCGAGCAGGCGAAGTCCCTTTTGCGCGCGACCTCCCTGAAAACTTATGAAATCGCCGAGCGGATCGGCATTCCCGACCCGGTTTATTTCTCGCGGATTTTTAAGAAGGTCACTGGCTGCAAGCCGAAGGATTACCGCCGCCAGATTCGCGAGCAGGCGGCGGACGGCTGATCCGGGGGGTTCCGCCCGCTGCGGCGGGCGGCCAGCGCCGCGCTGGACCCGGCCCTACGCGGGCAGCGCCAGAGGGACTTGTCCCTCTGGACTCCCTTCCTCCGCTGCGGCGGGGACGGGGGAGACGCAAAGCGGCAGTCTCTGCCTGAAAGGTCTCCTACATACGAAAACCGGTACGCTGTTCCCGCGTACCGGTTTTTTCTTTGTACCGATTTGGTTTTTGAGACGGCGCGGGGCTGGAATCCTTGCACGCCGCCGCAGCCGGTGCGTTTTGCCGTCCATCCAGCAACAGGCCGCGCCGCCTTCTGCCGGTTGTACGTCATGCATCTTCCCAATGGTCGGGGATACCGCCAACCACGCCGAACCTTCGCAGGCAGAACTCTTCCGCTTTATATTCAAACACGACCTCGAGCTGTACGCTTTCGCCTGTACACCAGTAATCAAACAATAGGACGCTCGGTTCCTCGATATAAATGTAGGCTAAATAATACGGGAACCCCTTCCTTTGCGATGCTGGCCTGTTTTCCATACTCCGCAGGTAATCAAACCGCAGGATTCCCTTGCTGCTTGGGATGCACAGGTATCCGCTTTCTTTCATTTTTTTCTTTTGATAAAACCGCTGGACCGTGTTGTCCAGCTCGCAGATCTTTGTTGCCAAAAGCGCGATAAACGGCTTCATTTCTTCAAAGGGAGTCGGGCATCCTTCCAAATCTACGGCAATATCATAGTCGGCTTTGCTGGAAATCCAGACCGTTTCATCACTGGCGGCTTGCAGCAGATCCGGGTTCGTAATGAATTTTGAGAGATCCCCATAACGGTTGAATCGCGCGTAGCGGCTGTGCATATTCCATCAACTCCATACTGTTTTGATTTCAGGGCCGGTTTCATCTCCAGGGAACCGCCGGATGACGGGGGCTTTTCGTCAGGCACAGACGCTTCCCCGGAGGAATCCTTTGCGGATGCCAGGGGAAATCGGCATAGCATGGCGGCAAGATGCCCGTCAGGCGGCGTTTCAGAAAATTTTGCCGGGGTCAAGGGCTGACCGTTTCGTTCCATACGGCTGGCGCGCCGTGTTTCAGCGTTTTTTCCCTTCCGGGTTATGCCGCTCCTCCTGCTCGCAGTAGGCGCAGCGGTATTTGCCGTTCGTGGAAAGGGTGAAGATATGGTCGACCTCTTCCTCTATGCTTGTAATGCAGCGCGGGTTGCGGCAGCGGATGATGTTCACCAGCTTTTTGGGGCGGTCCAGCTTCTTTTTCTCAACGATTTCGCCGTCCCGGATGACGTCGACCGTCACGTTGGGGTCCAGATACCCCAGCACCTCAAGGTCGAGGTCGATCACGCTCTCGATTTTAATGATATCCTTATGCCCGTATTTGCCTGAGCGCGCGTTGCGGATAATCGCAACGCAGCAGTCCAGCTTGTCAAGGCCCGCCAGCTGGTAGATGCGCATGCCAGTGCCAGCTTTGATATGGTCGATCACAAGGCCGTCCTGGATGCTGTCGATGTTCAGCATAATTTACCCCTCCAATCCCAGAAGCGTCAAAATCAGCGCCATGCGCACATATACCCCGTTTTGCACCTGCTCAAAATAGGCGGCACGCGGGTCCTCGTCTACGCTGAGCGCGATCTCGTTGACGCGCGGCAGCGGGTGCAGCACCGCCATATCCGGCTTTGCCAGCTTCATCTTTTCGGCAGTCAGGATATAGCTGTCCTTCAGGCGCACGTAATCCTCTTCATTGAAGAAACGCTCCCGCTGGACGCGGGTCATGTACAGGATATCCAGCCCGGGCATGGCGGTTTCCAGGCTGCGCACCTCTTCATAGGGGATGCCGCGCGGCCCGAGCGTCTCGGTAATGACATAGTCCGGCACACGGAGCTCCTCAGGGCTAATGAGCACAAACCGCACGCCCTCGCACCTGGCAAGGGACATCATCAGCGAATGCACGGTCCGCCCGAATTTCAGGTCGCCGCACAGCCCGATCGTCAGCCCGCCAAGCCGCCCCTTCCTGCGGCGGATGGTGAGCAGGTCGGTCAGCGTTTGGGTCGGGTGCTGGTGCCCGCCGTCGCCCGCGTTGATCACCGGGATCCGGCTGTAGCGCGACGCGCGCAGGGGCGCGCCCTCTTTCGGGTGCCGCATGGCGGCGATATCCGCATAGCACGAAATGACGCGGATGGTGTCGGCGACGCTCTCCCCCTTTGCCGCAGAGGACGAATCGGCGCTGGCAAAGCCGAGGACCGAGCCGCCGAGGTTGAGCATCGCCGCTTCAAACGAAAGGCGGGTGCGGGTGGACGGCTCGTAAAACAACGTCGCAAGCTTTTTATGGCGTGCCGCTTCCTGATAGGCGGCAGGGTCGCTGGCGATCCGGTCCGCAAGGTCGAGCAGCCGCTCGGTCTCCTCCATCGTAAAATCCAGCGGGTCGATCAAATGGCGCATAGAATTCCTCCTGTAAATCCGTGTTTCCCGTCAGCCCACAAAGCCGGTCTGTGGGGCGGCGGCTGTCAAACGGGGCTTGTCCCTCTCCAAAGTATACCATAGCGCCCGGCAGAATCCTACCTGTTTTTTACGGTTTCCCAGTATTTTTTTGCCGCCTGCTCGTTCTTGTTCTCGCCGAACTCATAGTACCTGCGCCCGTCCAGCGCGTCCGGCAGGTATTGCTGCTCCACCCAGTGGCTGGGGTAGTCGTGGGGGAACAGGTAGCCCTTCCCGCGCCCGAGCCTGGAAGCGCCCGCATAGTGCGCGTCCCGCAGGCTGGAGGGCACGTCGCCAATCTCCCCCTGCAAATCAGCCGCCGCAGCCGCAATCGCCGCTGCCGCCGAATCGGATTTGGGCGCGGTCGCAAGCAGCAGCGCCGCCTCGGCCAGCGGCAGCCGCGCCTCCGGCAGCCCCAGCTGGAACGCCGCGTCAACGCACGCCTTTACAACCGGCATCGCCTGCGGGTAGGCCAGCCCGACGTCTTCCGCCGCGATCACCAGCAGCCGCCGCGCCGCCGACTGCATATCCCCGCCCTCCAGCAGCCGCGCCAGGTAATGCACCGCCGCGTCCGGGTCGGAGCCGCGGATCGACTTATGGAATGCCGACAGGATATCGTAATGCGCGTCGCCGTCGCGGTCAAAGCGCATGTTGGAACGCTGCGCGACGGCCTGCGCGTCCTCCGGCGTGACCGTCCCGCCGTCCGCCGCGCCGCCTGCCAGCAGCTCCACCGCGTTCAGCGCCTTGCGCACATCGCCGCCGCAGCCGGTCGCGATTGCCCGCACCGTGCCCTCTGCAACCGTAACCGCGCGCCCCTCAAGCGCCAGCCGGAACGCCCGCTCGACCGCCCTGCACAGCTCCTCCGGCTCGACCGGCTTGAACTCAAAGACGGTGCAACGGCTGAGCACCGCGCCGTAAATATAGAAATACGGGTTTTCGGTCGTCGACGCGATCAGCGTGATTTTCCCCGATTCAATGCATTCCAGCAGGCTTTGCTGCTGCTTTTTGTTGAAATACTGGATTTCATCCAGATACACCAGCGCCCCGTTCGGCGTTAAAAAGGTGTCAAGCTCGTCCATCACCGCGCGGATGTCCTGGATGGACGCGGTTGTCGCGTTGATCCGGTATAGCCTGCGCTGGGTCTGCCGCGCGATAATCGACGCAACCGTCGTTTTGCCGATGCCCGACGGGCCGTAGAAGATCATATTGGGGATCTGCCCGCTGTCGATGATACGGCGCAGGATGCCCCCTTCCCCGAGCAGGGCGCGCTGCCCTACCACATCGTCAAGCGTCTGCGGGCGGATTTTATCGGCTAAAGGCTGGTACATAATGGCTCCTTCTATTGTTCGGTCAAAATCAAACTGCCCACAAAGGGCGTTGCAGCGCGGGAAAGCGGCGCACCGCCATCAGCCTCCGTTAGCAAGGACATGCTTCCGGAGGAACGCCTTTGCGCGCATCCTTTCGGTTTCCAGCAGCGTATCTGCCTCCGTCCAATTGACCGGCTCCATCAGCATCCGCTCGCCCTCCTGCGCGGTGCGCACGAACCTTGCCGCCTGCCCCGCGATCTGCAATATGTTTTCGATCCGCGCGTTGCGCTTGCGGAGCCGGAAAGCGACAAACTGCTTATGCAGGATCAGCGACATTGCCGCGCCGTGGAAGGAATTGGTGACCACGTATTCCGCGCCATGCATCAGCGCAAGGAATTCCTTCACACCGCAGCCTGCCGCATACCGGTCCGCACCCCAGCAATACCGCTCCATCATCGGGTGCAGCACCACCACCACAGGAAGCCCCAGCTTCTCCCGCAGGTTTTTCAGGCACAGCGCCATTTCTTCGCTGTATTCCGTATCGTATACCGCGATATAGCGCTCCTTGGGCCGTTCACGCGCAGGCAGAAGCCGCTCCCACTCCTGCTTCCCGAGCAGGAAGACCGGGTCGAGCACGACCTTCGGGCGCACGCCGCACAGGCTTTCGAGATACGGTACGGCCCCCTGCTCCCGGATGGAAATGACGTCAAAATTTTTCAGGTATTGCGTCAGCGCCGCGTCGCAGGACGTATCCAGCCGTTCCTGCCCGGTACTCGCCGCATAAGCGACGCACCGCACCCCCTCCGGCAGCTGCGCGCGGAAGGTGCAGAAATAGCCGTCCTGGAACCCCTCTGTAATATCCGGGTTCCAGACCTGGTCGCTCCCCACGAGGTAGGTGTGGATCTCCCGCCGGTATGCGGCGATCTCCTGCGCGGAAAGCAGCCTCCGGCGGTCACTCGTCAGGTGCTGCGCGCGGAACTGCGCGATCCGGCGCTTTGCAAGCCACCGGCTGCAAAACCGCCCGGGGCGCAGGGAATCAAGCACGCTCCATACCCGGCCAGCCAGGCGCAAGTAACGGGGGCACCGCACCAGGGAATATCTCGAATACAGCGCTTTGGGAGAATAGGGGATCACGATTGTCTCTTCATACTGGCTCAGGTGGGTTTTCAGCGCATAGCATTGCAGCAGCGCGCCATAATCGTCCGCCCAATGGAAGGTCAGCATCCCGATCACGTGCCACACCTACTTTCTCAAGATTTTTTCTGTGATGCGCAACGGCAGCACCCGGCAGAGCCGCCAAAACCACGCCCGGCTGATTCCCGGGTGCAGCGTCGGGGTGCGCAGGCGCGGCTGAAGCGTGTCCTCCCTTTGGCATTCCGCACAGTGCAGCTGGCCCTGCACCGCTTCCCACAACGCCGCACCCTTCCCGCTGTGGATGATGACAAGCGATGTGCCCATCCCGTCGTCCATCTCGGGGTACACCTTTTCGATGCCCCAGAAATCGCCCATTGTCAAGTCGCTTTCACGGTCGGGCGTGCAGAACCGGCATTCATAACAGGATGGGCGAAGGCTGTGGCTCCTGGAAAAAGCCCTGCAAAAAGGGTCGTGCCCCATAGGCCAGGCGGTTTCCTGCCCATCGATATAGGCGGCGACGGTATGCCCGTTGTCCTTTGCGCGTTTATCCCGGAAGGAAAACCCGGAAAACCTGCCTCGGTAGGTTTTTTCAAGCTCTTTTATGTATTTTTCCCACACCATCGGCGAAGGCACGCCATAGCACACGAGGTCGGCGAGGATCAGGTTTTCGCTCCCGCCGACATACCGCCGCACCGCGTCGCACTGGCAGGGCGTGCCCGTAAACAGCACAAGACGGCCGCTGTCGGCGTACCGTTTTGCAGCTTCCACGCAGCCGTCCAGGCTGCTTTGGACGTATTTGGTTTTCTGAAGCGCCGCGAGCCCTTCCAGCCCCTGCACCTCGCGGTGACGCACGGCCCCATCAGGCCCGATCGCAGCGCCGAACACCACGCCGCCCCGCGCCAGCACCTCCCGCGCCAGCACGGGGAACACGCCCCCCGACGAGCTCGAAAAACGGAGCGCGTCGTCCTTTGCCTGCGCGGCAAAAAAGCGGTTTTCGCATCCGGGGGCAGGCTGTTCCCCCATCGGGCAGACCGCCTGGCACAGCCCGCAGCCGGTACACCTTGCCCGGTCGACGCGCGCATACGCAAACCCTTCGCTGTCGGGCGTCATCACAACCGCCCCGTGCGGGCACGCCAGCGCGCAGACCCCGCAGCCGCAGCATTCACCTTTTCCCTGCTTCATTTGCAGCCCTCCCGCGCACCGGCCTATTTTTTCAGCCGTTTCTTGATTTGTTCCTGGCCTTCCCCGCAAAGGAGCAGCCCCACGCACGCAGCCGCCATTTGCAGGCGTTTCCGATGCTTTTTCGCAAGAGCGTATCTGCGTTTCAGCTTCCAGCGCTGCACCCGCCTCCGCTCGCGCGGGGCAAGGCCGCAGAGCCCCGCAATCTCGTCCGCAAGGCGCTCAAAATCCCGGTATTTCTGCGCCTCCTGCCCAGCCGTCAGCTCCCTTTGCGAATGGCTTCCCGGATGGCGGTAAACCGTGTACAACTTTTCCGGAATGGTCGGGCAGGCATAACGGTACAGGTACGGCAGCAGCATTTGAAAATTCTGCCCAACCGGGTATTCCGGGATATGCCGCCCAGGATAGATGCCAAAAAACTCCTCTGTTCGCAGCATATAGCAGCCGCAGCAAACAAAGCTGCGCCCTTCCAGCACCTCCCAGAACAGCCGCTCCTGCTGCAAGCTGCCGGTCGCTTCCACTGCCGGTATGGGCTCGCCCCTGCCATCTACATAGCGCATCATCGAACGGACACAGCGGTATACAGGGTTTTCCTGCAAAAACCGCACCCGGCGCTCGACCGACTGGGGTTCGAGCGCGTCATCGCTGTCCGGCCAGATCAGGAATTCCCCGGTCACGAGCGGAAGCCCGAAATTGATCGCCGCCGAAGCGTTTTGGTGCGTGCCGCTCACGATCTCATAGCGCCAGCCCCTTTGCGCAAAGCGCTCCCGGTAGCTTTCCGCAACTGCCAGCGTGTTGTCCTCTGAACCGTCGTCGACGAGGATCATTTCCATGTGCGGCCAGGTCTGCCCCAGCACGGAATTGAGCAGCCGCCCGACAAAGCCTTCACCGTTGTAAACCGGGGTAACGCAGGACACCAGCCCTTTGCTGCCGCTCATCTTCCCGCCCCTTTCTCTGATCTCCCACCGACTGGCAAGGGAAACATTTTCCATCGAAAAATGCCGTTTCGGTTATTATACCATAAGTTACCGCACTTTGCAACGTCTCAAAACCGCCTTACCCATAACGGATAAGGCGGTTGCCTGCATTGGCCTATTCCATCTTGCAAAGTCCAAACGCCAGTCAGGCTTCGCCCGAGCTGCTGCCCCCGGAAGTGCCCCCGCCGCCGGACGCCGCGCCGCCGGACGGCCCTTCAGCCGCGCCGCTGCTGTCCGCCACGGCCTCCGCACCCTCGGCGGTTTCCATGCCGCCGTTGCGGTCCTCTTCGTCGAGCACGCTTTCCCATTTCTTCGGGTCGGGCTTTTCGTGCCGCAGCGCAATTGCCATCATGTATGCCTGCGGGTCGGTCTTTGCAAGGTACGCTAAGTCCTCCGGCGGCACTTTATCGCCCTTTTGAATCCGGACTGCGATTTTCAGGCACTTATCCTGCGTTTTCATATCCCGCTTGAGCGAATCGTACAGGGAACTGCCATTCTCCTTGTCGGGCTTCTGCTCCCACATAATACGGTTCTGCTCCTCGACGAAGGCAAGCGCCTGCTTGGACCATGCCGCACGGTCGGTGCTACTCCGGGCAATCGGCGACGGCTGCTTTTGCTGCGGCTTGCGTTCGGCAGCGGCAGCCTGCTGCTGCAAATTTGGCCTTAAAACCTGTTTAATGTTCATTCCTGCTCCCTCCTGTCAGTGTCCCAGCCCCACGCAGTCAATCTTCCGTTTCAGCGCAACCCTCCGGGCTTTCGCAGCCCTCCGCGCCCTGCCCCGAAGGCTGCGCGGCACGCTGACGGGCTTCGTCCTCGTCGAGCACGCTTTTCCATTCCTTTGGGTGACGCTTCTCCTGCCGCGTCGCGATTGCCATCATGTATGCCTTCGGGTCGGCGTCCCGCAGGTATTTGAGGTCCTTGAGCGGCACTTTGTCCCCCTTTTGGATGCGTGTCGCGATTTTCAGACAGTTATACTGCTGTTTCAGCTCCGCGCCCATCGGGTCGGCCGCTCCGCCGCCCTCCGTCCCGCCGGGCTGCTTCCCCCAAAGGATTCGGTTCTGTTCCTCAACAAAGGCAAGCGCCTGCTTGGACCAGGACACGCGGTCGGTGCTGCGCTGTACCGCCGCAGACGCCGCCTGTTTCTGCGGCCTGCGCCCTGTGGAAACCGCCTGCTGCTGCAAATTCGGCCTTAGAATCTGTTTGATATTCACAAACACCCCTCCTGCCTGCGTTCCGGCTCTCCGAATCTTTTTTTATAGTATACCACTTTTGGGGGCCGTGCGCAAGGGCGCAGAAAGGATACTCACGCCGGTTTTCTGCATTTTTCAATCATGTGACCCAAGAACATGTGACCCAAGATGTGGCCAGACAACTTTTTTGAGAATTTCGGACAATGAAAGTGAGAATTTTCCGTGCAAATCTAGGAAGCAATTCC
>QXXE01000048.1 GCA_009911355.1 Clostridiaceae bacterium
TCAAAGCAAAGATCAATCCACCCGTTCCAAAGCGCAAATCAAACGGAGGGAACGCGAGAAATCTTCTGTACGCGCCAGAGTCGAACATGTTTTTGCGATTGTCAAGTTGCAGCTTCGATTCCGAAAGACGCGCTATCGGGGGCTGCAAAAGCAGATTTCAAAACTGAATATGCTGTTTGCTCTGGCAAACCTGATTCTGGCGGACAGACCTGGTCTGGCGGCCTGATTCAGTGTTGCCTGAATGAACAGTTCATGGGGCATCCTCAGCTATTTTATCAGTTGAGGATGTCTTATTTTTAGGCAAACCTCATTGTGCGGTATTGCCCTAACTTCTAAAATGGATCGAGAACGTCAACTGCAAATTCTCGATAAAGTGATGTATGACACAACAGAAGTCGAATATCATGGCCATTACTGGAATGATATTATGGATTTTTTCCTGCCTGTGCATTGCTACCAAATAAATTTGAACGAAGTAGATGTTGACATTCGTGAAAACATAAATGTTTTTTATCAAATTCTATGTCAAGCTATGTTTGAAGCCAGTGCTGAAAACAATCCTTATACAAAAAAATCAAAGAATGTTTGGGGGAAAATTTTTTATGAAGGCTCATTGTCAGAAATTAACTTTAAAAATCTATTAATGTCTTATATTGCTTTAAAGTACAGTTTACAAGGGACTACACAGGGTAGGTATCTGACGGGAGGGGTGCCGCCAGTCAGATTTTCCATGTGATGTTCAAGCTGTCGCTTGTGGCGGCTATGGTGGTGATCATCAAATCCACCACACGCCGCTTGTCATCAAAAGATACATTCTCCCAGGTATCGAGGTAGCCGGAAATCTGGCTGACCTGTTCCGGGCTGATGGCCTCCACAGTCAACTCCGCTATCCTTGCCAGAAGTTCCTGCTTGCGCCCGTCCAGTTCCGCTATCTTCACATTCACATAGGAGAACAGGACATTGTTTGCCCCCGTCAGACTGTCCACCAGCTTTTCAATCTCGCTGTCTACATGGGCAAGTTCCACTTGCAGGGCGGTGATTTTCGGGTTTGCCTTTGCCGCTTTCTTTTTTCCTGTCAGCGTCTTGTAGCTTGCCAGCTTCTTTACCATCTGCTGATAAACAACCGCTTCCAGTTCCGAAGTGATGATTTTCCCACAGCCAGGACAGCTTTTATTGTCCAGCCGTTTCGTGCAGCGGAGATACTGTTTGCCGGAGGGATTGTAGATACTCATAAGAGCATACCCGCAATTCCCGCACTTGATTTTTCCTGCCAGCCATGTGTGGGTGGCTTTCCGGGCAGACTGGATTTTCATGTTGTTCATCAGCTTCTTGCGGCAGGTCAGCCAGGTGTCGGAGGGGACGATACCCTCATGGGGAGCCAGTACCAGCATTTGGTCTTTTAAGTCGTTTTTCTTGCTGGCCTTTACATCTCGCCCTTGATACAGATAGCAGCCGTTCATGCCCGTAAAATCGGCAACGTCATTGACAATGACTGTACCTTGACTTTTGAAAAATTCGTACACATCAAGGTCTGCCTGCACATAGACAGGATTGCGTAACATCTGCGCCAGCGTGGGGCGTATCAGCTCTTTGCCATGGAACAAAATCCCCTGTTCGGCAAAGTACCGGGTAATGTCCCCGTAGGAAGTTGTGGGCTGGGCGTACATCTCAAACATCAGCCGGATATTGGCCGCTTCCTCCGGGTTTACCACCAGCTTCTTTGTGTTGATACCGTCCATCTTGATAGGCTCCGTATGGAAGCCGTAAGGGGCTTTCCCGCCCATCTTAAAGCCCCGCTGACTGCGGGAGTAGTAAGCGTCCGTTACCCGCTTCTGTATCGTTTCCCGTTCAAGCTGGGCGAACACGATACAGATATTCAGCATGGCCCGTCCCATCGGCGTGGAGGTATCAAACTTTTCCGTAGAGGACACAAACTCCACATTGTACTGCTGGAACAGCTCCATCATGTTGGCAAAGTCCAGAATGGAACGGCTGATACGGTCGAGCTTGTAAACCACGACCTTTGCAATCAAGCCCCGCTTGATGTCCCGCACCAGTTCTTGAAACTTCGGACGGTCTGTGTTCTTGCCGCTGTACCCTTTGTCTGTGTATTCCTTGCAGTTACCGCCTTTCAACTCGTATTTGCAAAATTCAATCTGGCTTTCAATGGAAATGCTGTCCTTTTTGTCTACCGATTGTCTTGCATAGATTGCGTCTATCCGATTGTTCATATTGTCGCTCCTTTTCTTAAAAAAGAAACGGAGCTGCTGACAGTTCTATTATACCGCCAGCAGCCCCGCAAATCAATGATGGGTTTGGAAAACCTTATGTCCCGGCTTCCTCACTCTCCCGCTTGTCGGCGTACTTGCGGAACACCTCATAAAGCTGCTGTTCCAGTTCCCGGCGTTTGGCTGCTTCCTGTTCCGGCGTGAACACCGGGGAGAGATTTTCCAGTGTGATTTCCTTTCCCTGAAAAGTCACGATTTCGATTTCCTTTTTGTATCTGATATTACTTATAAGATCACCTTTCCTTTCCATGCTGCCGCTGTTGCCGTTTCAGTTCCGCTAAAATCTCCGGCGGGATACGGTCAACCAGCCGCCGCATATCGTCCAGTTCGCTTTTTAACTTCGCCCGTTCCATCGTGTCATTCATCTTGCCTTTTTCGCTGGCCTTTGCCCTGACTTCCAGCTTTTCATTTTCCGCTAACAAGTCATTGATTGTGACCTTGTATTTTTTCAGTTGCCCGGAGAAGTTCTCCATCTGCGGAAACCACTTTTTCAGCATGGAGAGGGCTTCCTCTTTCTTCTTTCCGGCGTTCAGCGGGGTAATGCCGGAGAGAACCGCTTCAATGGCCCTCGCCTGTTTGGAGAGGTTGACCGCCTGTTTGAACAGCCGGGTGGGGATATGCTTCCGGCCCGTCTTGCTGGCGCTTTCCCCACGCTCCAGGTCGGGGTACTGCTCCACCATACAGGCGTGAAAATCGTCCTGCCACTTCGTCAGATTGGCCCGGTTGCCGATAATTTCTTTGGCGCACAGGCGGTTGTCCTTTGTCAGCGGCACAAAGACCAAGTGCAGATGGGGCGTTTTTTCATCCATGTGTACCATAGCCGAAACGATGTTCTCCCGGCCCACCCGGTCAATGAGGAAGTCCGCCGCCCTCTGGAAGTAGGCCGCTATCTCCTTTGGGGACTTGCCCTTGAAAAACTCCGGGCTGGCGGTAATCAGCGTGTCCACAAACCGAGTGCTGTCCTTGCGGGTGCGGCATCTGGCCTGCTCGATGCGGCTCTGAATGAAATGGTAGTAGCGGCCATCCGGCTTGACGATGTGGAAATTGTACTTGCTCCGGCTGGTGTCAATGTCCGGGTTGCTGGCGTACTGCTCCTTTTTCCGTTCATGGTGGGCTTCCAGCGGCCCCGCCGGGTGGCCCTTGTGCTTCTCAAATCGCAAAATTGCGTGTTGTGCCATTGAACTCCTTTCCCCATTCCATTCCTTTCCGGCGGGTTTTCCCGCCGAAAATATCTCTGATAGGATTGGAATGGAATGAATGTAAATAGATGGTTTTAATCTCTGTATTTCTATATACCGTCAGATTTCCGTACTTCAAGAGGATTGATTTTCGTACTCGCCAAGTACGGTTTTCAGCCCTCCGGCGTACCATAACCGGATTTCTTGAAGTCGGTGTTTGGAACCGCTTCATAGGATTTCGGGTAAATGCGGTTGGGTTTTCCACAGCCCTGTTTCTGGATTTCCACCAGCCCCGCATACTGCAACTCCCGCAGGGTGTTGACCGCTTTCTGCCGCCCGCAGCGGAGCAAAGCGACCACCTCGCAGATGGGGTAGTACAGGTAGACCCGCCCGTACTCGTCCGCCCAGCCGTTCTTCCGGGACAACTCCGCCCGGCGCAGGACAAAGGCATACAGCACCTTCGCTTCGTTGCTCAAGGGCTGGAATGTGGGTGCTTCAAAAAGGAAATTGGGGAGCCGGGTGAAACTGAACGCCTTTTCCGGCTGGTGAATATAAATCGTGTTTGTCATAGCGTGTTTTGTGGACGGTTAGAGGCCCGTTTTCCGGGGCGAATGATAAATGATACCAGCCGCCCCGGTTGAGGGCTTGCGGAGCCTTGCAAATCAAGGCTTTTCCCGCTCTTAACTGTCCACAGCAGACCTCCTTTTCCGTTCACTTTCTGTTTTCTGCCGCCTGTGAACTCTGGCGGCGCAGTCCGGGCAGTATTTGCCCCGGTTGGACTTCGGGACGAACACACCGCCGCACTCCGCACAGCGTTTCAAGTCCCTGTCCCGGTAAATCTCCGCTTCCAGCGTCCTGTCCAGCGGCAAGACCGCCCAGCGGAACCACTTGCAGCAGACGGAGAACGAAATCATCTGCGGACAGGCGCAGGTGTCGCCATCGTCCAGCGCAAGGCAGTTTCCGTCCTCGCAGTTGCAGCACTCCCGGCGTATCAGGCCGCTGGCTCGTCTCTTCTGGGGCGGGGTTATGCGGTAGGGGGAGCCGTCCGGCCTGTGTTCCAGCGGCGGCAGGTGTTGATAGGGTCTTTTGCTCATGCGTCCCTCCGTTTTCTTTGGCGTGTTCTGTTTCCAAGGTGCTTGTCCATCGATGAACTATCCCAAGTCTACACCTTTTTGACCGCCTGTGCCGTATATCCAAGAGGTAGGAAATCAGCCTGAAAAACTCCCTATTTCCACGCTCTCGGATTTGTGATATAATCAAAAAAAGATAAAAGACAAATTCAGGTTTCTGGTCTTCTTGCACAAAATAAAGGAGGAGCTATTATGCAAATTGTTTATATTCCAAGCGAATCAATGTCTGTTCAAGGTAAAAAAGATGAAATCTATAAAAGATATGGGAAAGACTGGAATATTAGAGAACAGGGAGGAGGTAACGGAAATTGGTTGTTGACCAGAAAAAGTGATGTGCTTGTAGATGGAAAAAGTTATCGTACTTTTGTACTTGAACACTACGGTAAATCCAAGCTGACAGCGAAGCTTGTTGATAAATTTCGTGAAGATGTAGCAAATGGTAAAATAAAACTGTAAATGCCTATGCCGTTATGCTATGAGCATAGTACATAGCATAACGGCTTCTCTTTCGTTGAGCTAGCAAGGAGGGTGAATATGTCTTTATCCATACAAGAGCGATTAAAAGACCTACGTGTGGAGCGTGGCTTGACGCTGGGGCAGCTTGCGGAGCAGACCGGGCTTTCCAAGTCTGCGCTGGGCAGTTACGAAACGGAAGACTTCAAGGACATCAGCCACTATGCCCTTATCCGGCTGGCGAAGTTTTACGGTGTGACCGCTGATTATCTGCTGGGGCTGTCTGAAATGAAAAATCACCCAAACGCCGATCTTGCAGACCTGCGTTTGAGTGATGAAATGATTGACCTGCTGAAAAGCGGGAGGATAGACAATACCCTGCTGTGTGAGCTGGCGGCGCACCCGGATTTCCCCCGGCTGATGGCTGACCTTGAAATCTATGTGAACGGAACGGCACTGAAACAGGCGCAGGGTGCAAACGCCATAGTGGACACGATGAGCGCAACTGTTATAAAAAAGCATAATCCTGGCATGAGTGATACGCAGTTAAGACAGCTTATCACCGCCCATATTGATGAGGACGAGTTTTGCCGCTATGTGATACAACGGGACATAAACGGGATTGCCCTTGCTCTGCGGGAAACACACAAGGACGATTTTTTCAGCGTCCCAGAGGATAACCCGCTAAAAGAAATGCTGGAAACTGCTGGTGAAATCGTCAGCCAGGACAGCGACACGGAACAAGCGTACTTGGCGTTTATCTGCAAACGGCTCAAGCTGAATTTTAGGAAGCTGTCAGTAGAAGAACGGAAGTGGCTGAAAAAGATTGCGGAAAAATCCGACTTGCTGAAGAATCCAAAACCGCAGAGAGGACGAAGATAAAAAATGCCTGAACGGCGGTTCTGGTTTTTCAGAACCACCATCCAGGCATTTTGTTTAGTAATAGAAAAAGGTGCAGTTGATTATTGCGTATTGTCAATCTCTCTCAAACCGGGTAGTAAAAATACGGCAAGCGCAACGATGATAATGCCAATTCCGCAAATGACAAACCATTTCTCAACTCCCAGCCGCTCCGCCAGAGGCCCGGAAATGACAAGGCCAAACGGCATGGCGAGGGAAGCGGCGCTTGTCAGTAGAGAAAAAACTCTCCCCAGATATTCTGGTTTGACCGTTTCTTGAAAAATCGCATTTTGCACACCGTAAAATGGAGCGGAAATTCCCATAACAGTACAGCACACAACAAAGACAAGAAATGCGTCTGGCGGCAAAAGCCCGGAGAGCATATTGCTAACGCCCATCAGGAGAACGGAAAGACCGATGGTGTACCGCCGTTTCTTAAAACCGCCCCAAATGCTCAGAATGACTCCGCCAAGCAGCATACCAACCGCAAAAGCAATTTCAGCGGCAGAGGCATGGGCCGGTGTTCCTTTGAAGTATGACATACAGATGAGAGGAAAAAGCGTACTGATTGGCATATAAAAGAACATATAAATTACACCAATCCAGAGCAGAGCAAAGAGGCCCCTGTTTTGCTTTAATACCACATACCCCTCTTTCATATCCTGTAAAAACTGTTGTCTTTTCGTTTCTGGACATAGTTCAGGCGTTGGTATGGACGAAATCGCAACAGTCACACAGGCAAGGATTGCACCCACAATATCTAACAATATAATTGCATTAAGAGGCCAAACAGCATATAAAAACGCTGCGGCAGCTGGACTGATAATCGCACTTACTGCTTGCATGGTCTGCGTGTAACCAGCGCATTTTGTAAGTTCCTCTTTTGGCACAATCATAGGTGTTGCTGCGCTGAATGCTGGAGAATGAAAAGCAGTTCCCGCACTTCGGATTAACAGGACAACCATAATAGACCATACGGGCAATTCCATGTAAAACGCCACCAGCGCCAGAATACCGCCAGCGGCGGCAATTATCAAATCCGCACCAATCATTACGCTTTTACGGCTGTGCCGGTCAACAAAAGCACCTGCAAACGGGCCTAAACAGGCTTGCGGCAAAAATCCAATCAGTGTTGCCGCCGTCAATATGATTGCAGAATTAGTTTTCGCAACCAAATAAAAGATAATGGCCATTTGCAAAATACCGCTGCTAATAAAGGATATTGCTTGTCCGGCAAGAAGTGTAAAATAAGTTTTTCTCCATGAATTGTTGTTTTGGGTCATAATGCGAACCTCCTTTTTTATTGCATTGTTCCTTTGTTTCTGCAATAAAAAGCAGGCGTTGTCCCACAGAGAGGGCAGACGCCTGCATAACAACAAAGCACGAAAAAACACCACGATACAGTTCAAAGACTGCTCGTGTCAAACCTACGTGTTCCTTTGCATACGCACGCAAAAAAAGCCCACCATCATGTGGAAAGGTACTTCTACTTTTTATTGCTTATTAGCGTACACAAATTAACACACGTAAGCCTCCTTCCAATCTCAAACTGTCGCACAGTATAACACACATCCGATAGACTTGTCAACCATTTTTAACCTTGTTTTCCATCTTGTTTTTCCATCTCTTACGGGCAGTAGCAAAGCCAGGCGAGCCAGTCAACGGTCAAGATGAACGGCGCTTTCAGCGCCGCCGTTGACAGTCTCGCCCGTCTTTGCTAATGGGTAATCAAGGCGGGAAAGCCATTTTAGGGCTTTCCCGCCCATTTCAATTTTGGGAGAAGAAAGGCCCCAAAATGAACGAGTGCGGCCAAACACTTTTAGGGATTGGCCACCTTGTCCACCCATCCAGCGGGGCGGCGGGGAACGGTCAAGGCCGGGCGTCAGCCCATTCATTTCAGCCTTGACGGTTTCCTGCCGTCCTGCTACTTTTCCCGGAGTGTGGCCACACATCTGGTCACGGTGTCCAGAGCTTTGGGACTTTTTGTCCCATAGGCCGGGGGCGGAGGACGAGGGACGGGGGCTTTCATAATACGCCCTGTCTGCTGCTGAAATCAGCCCTTTGTTTCCGGCTTACCAGCCCCAAACAAAGCCCTGCTTTCCTGCCGCGTCAAATGCCCTTGCCCTCCCCGGCGGCAACGGTATTTTCAGGGCAACGCCGACAGAGCGTATAACACACTACACTTTGCTCCGCAAAGTCGTGTGCCAAATGGGGCGCTGCCCCCTTTGGAAACCCCCGCAACAAACAGGTGCTATGCACCCAGCCGGGAGCATAGCGCCGTTTGTTGTCAGCAGCCCGTTTCACGGTCTGCGTGTAGTTCCTTGTAAACTGACCTAACGTGGGATATAACATACTTATATTTATACCAATGCCTTGAAGATAGATTCGCTTGTGAAGCAGTGCGTCCGCTTCTTGGCCGGCTTAATGTTGATATCACAGAATCAGATCTAAATACATTGCTTTACGAAGAACTATCATGGCAGCCAAGGGATTTGGATGGAATTGAAAAAATTCTTAAAAAATATCCTGTTGCAAAAGGTGTATCCCTTCTGCAAGAATTGGCAGGTGAAGAGAATCTATCCAAATACATCTATTCGCTCCGCAATAGCATCGTTCACGAAAGCAAAGATGCACGAATCCCTCTTAATGACAATTCGACATGGGAAAACGTAATAGAAGGAATTCTCTATCTGTTGCTGGAAACATAATAATTTATTGAAAAGTGCGTGCATCTATAGTGTTGGGATATGATAGAAAACACCTGCGGATGATCAATCGGCAGGTGTTTTTGCATTATTTAGAACCGTCCCCTTGCCAACTGCGCAGGCGTAGGGCAAGGGCTTTATCAAATCACCGTGGTTATCCTCACCGCGGTTATCCACAAGCTGTGGATAACCGCGGGCAATACGCGCTCCGGCACGGCTCAGGGCTGCGCCGCCAGCTGGAGAAGCAGCGGCTCGAACTGCACGCCGAACAGGCGGCTGCCGCCGTTTTGGGCAGCTTCGGTGTGCTCGATGCAGGCGCGGACGAAATCCGCCGCCCGCCGCACCGCGCCTGCGAGCGGCTCCCCACGCACCAGCCCGCCGGTCAGGACGGACGAAAACAGGTCGCCGGTCCCCGGATAATATGCATCCACGTGCGGATGGCGCAGGAGGCAAACCTCGTCTGCGTCGCAGCAGGCAATTGCCGTTTCACCCGCTGCCAGCGGGAGGCCGGTCAGTACCGCTGCTGCATGGTACCGGCTGGACAGCAGCGACGCCCATTCAAGCGCTTCCTCGCTGTCCTTCGGCGCGCTGTCCGGCGGGAGCCCGAGCAGGACGGCAGCTTCGGTGCTGTTCGGCGTGATCACATCAGCCTCTGCGCACAGCCCGCCCATCTGGGCGCAGAGCGCGGGGGTTGCGCTGCTATAGAGCCGCCCGTTATCGCCCATCACAGGGTCAACGACGAGCAGGCCGCTGCACAGCCGGGCGGCAGCGGCAGCTACAATTTCCAGCTGCTCCGCGGAGGACAGGAAGCCCGCATATACCGCGTCGAACCGGACGCCGAGCGCTTCATATTGATCCAAGGCGGGGCGCATAGCGCCGGTCAGGTCGGCGCCGTGCCAGCCGGAGAGCCCCAGATGGCTGGAATAGACGGCGGTCGGCACGGGGACGCACTGGTGGCCCATCGCGCTCAGGGATGCGATAATCGGCACGAGCGACGACCGCCCAAGCCCTGCGAGATCATGCAGGGCTAAAATTTTCTTTTGCATGGGATACCCTCCTCATCGGTATCGGTGATATGTCCAACGCATGCCAAGGCCAGCCGCCTGCCAGAAGGGCGGCTTTCCCCACCCTACCGCCTGGAAAAACGGCCGGCACGCCGTTAGGCCCCATACCAGCGTAGGATTGCGTAATCCTACCCCACAAACGCCATTGCCGCCGGGCACCGGGAACGTGGCAAAATGGCGGGAGAAACCCTGATTGCAGCGGCTGCGCCCCGGAGTGTTTTCCTCATTTCCCAGCGTCTCCCTCCCCGGAGCCTGCAAGGGTTTACTGGACAAATAAATTCTATCATTTTTGCAACATCCAGTCAACCAGGGGTTGTCTTTTTGCGCGGTACGTGTTACGATAGAGGTAGCAATTTTCACACATTTGCCCCTATTTGGAAAGGAGAACCTGAATGCGAAAGCGAATTTTGGCAGTTTTACTGCTGTTTGCCTTGTTGACCTCCCCTGCGGGAGCAGCGTCGGTGCCTGTGGAGACGCAGATGCGCGGCGTGTGGGTTTCGTCGGTGTATAATATGGATTATCCGAGCGCGGTGACAACAAATTCGGCCACCCTGATGGCAGAGGCAGACGAGATTTTAGATAAATGTGTAGAGTTAGGCTTCAACGCAGTCTTTTTGCAGGTGCGCCCTTCTTCGGATGCGCTGTACCGCTCGGAAATTTTCCCGTGGAGCCGCTGGCTGACAGGCACGCAGGGGACAGCGCCGGGCAACAATTTCGACCCGCTCAGCTACTGGGTTTCGGGGGCGCACGCGCGCGGCCTGGAGCTGCATGCGTGGATTAACCCATACCGGGTGACGCGAAGTGGGGAAACCGAATGGGAAGCGATGGACAGCAGCAACCCTGCCAAGCAGCACCCGGAATGGCTGATCGAGTACCGGGATAATTATTATTATGACCCGGCGCTGGAAGAGGTACGGCAGCTGGTAGTGGACGGCGCGGCAGAGATCGTAAGAAAGTATGATGTAGACGGCATCCATCTGGACGATTATTTTTACCCTGGGGAAGACTTTGATGACAGCGCGAGTTTTTCGCGCTATGGGAAGGGCTACTCGGACATTGGGGACTGGCGGCGCAATAATGTAAACCTGCTGGTTGCCGACCTGGACGAAGCGCTGCACAAGCTGAAGCCGGAGATTTCATTTGGGATCAGCCCGTCAGGCATCTGGGAAAACTCGGGGTTTGACGCGCGGGGGAGCCTGACGAACGGGCATTCCGCGTATTCGGAAAACTATGCAGACGGCTTATTCTGGGTACAGAATGGGATTATAGACTACATTTGCCCGCAGATTTACTGGGAGATTGGTTTCACACAGGCAGACTTTTCGGTGCTGCTCGATTGGTGGCACGAAGCGGTACGGGGGACAGACGTAAAGCTGTACATTGGGCTTGGGGACTACCGGTCTGCGGAGTGTACGGACACAGAGAGCGTGTGGTATGGCCCCGATGAAATCGCGCGTCAGCTGGATCTTGTTGACTCGTCGGGAAAATCGAACGGTACCATCCAATTCCGTTATGGCTCGCTGATTGACTTGCCGGCGCTGGGCGCGGCAGTCAAAAAGCATTTCGCTGCGGTGCCAGCGATCCCTCCGCAGCCTGCGGGGACGCCCGAGCTCCCAGAGCTGCCGACCGACCCGGGCAGCTTATTCGACGTATTTTCGCTGTTCCTTTACTCCATTACACACTGACGGGGACGCCCTGCCCCCACCCCCGGTGGCCAGCGCCAGAGGGGCCAGGCCGTTCGCGGGATCATAGCCGCGGGCAGGTTGTTGACGGCGCACGAAACCCGCGCACCGCCGCAGAACCCCATAGGCGTATAGAAGGCGGCGGTTCGTCGCCCTGGGCACCCTTTCACGTCTGCGGACGGGACGGGAGGACTGTGAATTTTATGAATATGGGAGGCTTTGAGAGCGCTGCCTTCCCTGCCCCGCCTGCCGTCCCGGTATTTTGCCCCGCTTTTTTCGTGAGATTTGATATGCGAAAAGAGCCAGCTTCGGGATATTGACATTATTGTGATGAGGAGGTCTTATTTTTGCTTCCGGAAACGCAAAAATCTTCTGATATTTTTGAAAAAAGCTATGAAATCCATTTTGGGTTTATTGATAACCGTGGGGTTGCGCGCCCTTCCTGCCTGTTTGATCTTGCGCAGGACGCGGCTACCGTCCACGCCCACCGGCTGGGGATTGACCGTGACGCGGTTGGTGCGCTGTGGGTGCTCTCACGGATGAAAACCGAGCTGTACAGGCCGCTGCTGCCGTATGAAACGCTGGATGTCCAGACGTGGTGCGCAGGGATTAAGGGTGCGGTATGGCTGCGTTCCTTCCGCTTCCTTGCGGGCGGGGAGCCGGTTGGCGCGGCGGTTTCTTCCTGGACGGTGCTCGATTGGGAGACCCACCGAATCCTCCGCCCCAATGCGATTGAGGGCGCGCAGCGTTTTCTGGGGGTGAAGCCCGACCCGGCGGTCGTGCCCGGCAAGCTGGCCTGCGCCGAGCTGCACGAGCACCATATCCACCCGGTCTGCTACTCTGACCTTGACGTAAACGGGCATGTCAACAATGTAAAAATCGTTGATATCCTGTCCGATGGGCTCGATTTGAACCTTGGGGACAGCTTTGTTTCCGCTTTGCAGGTCAACTATACCGCGGAAAGCCGCTTTGGCGACCAGCTGCGTGTGCTCACCGGGGAGGAAAAAGGGGTGCGCTTTGTCTTTGGCGAGGCGGGGGGCTGCACCCGCTTCGAGGGCGCGGCGGTGCTTTCCCCAATGCGCGCCTGACCGCCTGTATCATGGCGGGCCTGCCGTGGATACGCGGGCAGGCGGGAAAATTTTAGAGCCTATCCCATCATGAGACGTGCGCAGATTGCGCCGTCAGATTTTTCGTCAGGGGAAGCGGTGCAGCCTGACGGAAAAGATACAAGCAAGCTGTGTGCGGATCATTTCGGGATCGGCTCTTCATGCTGTAGGATGATAGAAAAGGAGGGGAAATCTTATGGAACTTGCGCTCCATGCAATCCTGCGGGAATGCGCGCCCGAACGCGTCATTCTCTATGCGGAAAAGCGCACGTTGACAACCGATGAGATCAAGTCGTTCAGCTTTTGCGTAATCGTGCCGCAATGCGATGACCGCAACGGGCTGATGCAGCGGCTTTATCTTGCGATTGAAAGCGATGTGCCGGTCAACCTGACGCTGTATACGCACGACGAGTGGGCGGAGCTGCAGCACGACCCGAGCAGCTACGCCTCGTGGATTGGGCGAAGGGGGAGGGTCATTTATGAGTCGTCGACGTAAAGGCGGGCGCGACAGCCTGTATTATTATAAATGGCTGGAAAAGGCGCTCCTTGACTTGCAGGCGGCGCGCGTGCTGCTCACCTGGGGCGGCGACCCGTGCAATATCGCCTTCCATTGCCAGCAGGCAATTGAAAAGGCGCTCAAAGGCTTCCTGCTTTACCGCACCGGCAGGCATTTCGACGGGCATAACCTTACGTTCCTGTGCCGTCAGGCTGCCGCAGCCGAGGAAAGCTTTCTGGAATATCTTGAGCAAAGCGCCATGCTGAATAACCTCTACATCGAAACCCGCTACCCAACCGACCTGCCGCTTGAAATGGATGAACATACCGTGCGGCAGTATCTGAATATGGCGGAGAATATGTTTGCTGCCATCCGCCAGGAGCTTTATGATTCCGGGAAGCCCGAGCGGCCCAGCCGTTGACCGCAAAGCTCTCACAGCAGTCGTCCAGCGGGAAGGCATTCCTGAAAGCCAGAGTGCCCAAACTGCTGCAAAACCGCAGTAATCCTGGAAAAATACGCGAGAAAAAGCCGCAGGATCAAAGTCCAGCGGCTTTTTGCTGCATTCATAAGGGATTGCCAGCGGGTTATTGGAGGGTCATAAGGATTGCCCGGTCGATGGGGAGCCAGCGCGCGTCCAGATAGGTATTATTGAGGAAAAAAGTATCCTGCGCGCCATCAATTGGGATATAAGCAATGACCAACGTATAATACTCTTCATCGTCTTCGATCCATTCCTCGCCGCGTTCGAGATACAGCACATAGCACTCAAATTCTGACGCAGGGAACTCTCCAGTATAGTAATCCGCATCAGTGGTAGGGTCTTGATAAAGAGTGAAGAAGCTGCCGCTTTCTATATAGTCCTCGACGGCAAGATGATAGGACTGTTCGCTGAAATCGAGTGCAAGAAACAGGCCGGTATCGTCGCAATAGTAGTCGCCGCTGTACAGGATACCGTCTTCCGGAGTGATTTCCTCCTCGTAGGGGGCGGGCTCGGGTTCCGCAGAAGAGTCAGGCGCATTGGCCGTGCTGTCTTCATAGAAGGAGAAGCCGTTGTCGCTGAATTCAAACTGGCGCATCATGACGTTGCCCAGCAGGCTGGCCAGGAAGGGCACCAGCTGAAGCAGTACGAAGCCTGCAATCACCCAGCTGACAATTTTGCGGCTGCGTTTCCTGGCGGCTTCTGCGGCGTCCTGGGCGCTGCGGGAGGAGGCGGGGCGGGTGGATGCCGGGCGGGGTTGGGTGCGTGCCGCAGGGCGGCTTTGGCTTGCCGCAGGGCGGTGGGGAGCGGCGTTGCCGACGGAGTGGCGGGGCTGCTGGCTGGAGGATGCGGCCGGATGGGACGCGGTTTGCCGGGTGTTCGGGTAGGTAATTGATTTATGCTTGCCGGTATGGCAGGCGGCAACGCTTGCGCGGGTGCCGCACATTGGGCATTCCCGTTCGGAGTCGTCAAAGTTACAGTAGCAGTGAGGGCATTTCATAGAGCATCGTCTCCCTTTCCTATTGGCGCTGTGCGCAATCTTCCTTCTTTAATCATATCACGGGAGGGCATTTTGAGCAAGGCACTTTCCGGAAAAAAAGCCCGCTGGCGCAAAATCCTTCTGTTTTGCGGCGCTGATCCCATCGGTTTTTGCCGCCGCAGGATGCAATAAACGGAAAAGCCGCTGTCCCAAAGGAACAACGGCTTTTTTGGAGCGGATGACGAGGCTCGAACTCGCTACCTCCACCTTGGCAAGGTGGCGCTCTACCAGATGAGCTACATCCGCATAAATTACAATTTTCAACCTCAGCGCGATTTATATTATAGCAAAGCCTGGTCATAAAGTCAATAGGTAAATCAAAAAAATTTTCCATTAAAAAAACTGTACTTATAAGTATGGAAAAACTGACAGCCCCACCCTGCCCTTCGCAGAGCTGCAAGGCTGCCTGGGCGGCAATTGGCAGGGGCCTGACCAGCCCGCTGCCATCATGGCGGGCTGGTCAAGCGGGGAAGGCACCCAGCATGCAGCAGCCCCCTAACGGTATCCCCGTCCCGCCCGCAGGCGAGAAAGGGAGTCCAGAGGGGCTAGCCCCTCTGGCGCTGCCCGCGCAGGGCCGGGGTTTGGGGCAGAGCCCCAAGAACGGCGCAGTAAGGAAAAAAACGGCACCCGAAGGTGCCGTTTTGGTGTTTAGGGGGATTACTCCTGCGTGCCGTACAACGCCTGAAGCTTGAGCAGGTGCTGGTAGCGAGCAGCCGAAGCCGCCTCCGCCTTGTCGAACAGCTCCGCCGCGCGTTCCGGGAAGGAGCGGGTCAGCGCAGAGTAACGGGCCTCGTTCATGATGAAGTCCTTGTAGCCGCCCGCCGGCTCCTTGCTCTCCAGGATGAACGGGTTCTTGCCCTCTTCCTTGAGCGCCGGGTTGAACCGGAACATGTTCCAGTAACCGCAGTCGACCGCCTTCTTCATCTCCGCCTGGCAGTTGACCATGCCGCCCTTGATCGAGTGCATCTCGCAAGGCGCATAGCCGATAATCAGTGACGGGCCATTGTAAGCTTCCGCTTCCGCAATTGCCTTGAGCGTCTGGTTCATGTTCGCGCCCATCGCAACCTGCGCCACGTATACATAACCGTAGCTCATCGCGATTTCCGCAAGGCTCTTCTTGTTAATCGCCTTGCCAGCCGCCGCAAACTGCGCAACCGCGCCGATCGGCGTGGACTTGGACGCCTGTCCGCCAGTGTTCGAATATACCTCGGTGTCGAATACCATCACATTGATATCCTCGCCGGACGCAAGCACGTGATCCAGGCCACCAAAGCCGATATCATATGCCCAGCCGTCGCCGCCGAAGATCCAGACAGCCTTCTTGGACAGGTACTCCTTGCTGTCAAGGATTTCCTTCGCCAGCTTGCAAGCGTCACAGTCGCAGAACTCCGCGCCCGAAGCCTTGAGCTCCTGCGCATGCGCCTGGAACTGCGGCAGCTGGTCGCCGAATACGTCCTTCGCCGCCGGGCTGGAAGTAAACGCTACAACATCATCCACTTTCAGCAGGCTCTCTTCCAGCAGCGCAACATATTTCTTTGTCGCTTCCGCGTTCGCCTTGCCGTCATTATAGGTGTCCAGCCAAGCCTGCGCAGCTTCCTTGAGCGGCGCATAGGTGTGCGGTACCTCGATCAGCGCGCGGGTCTTCTCCGCGAGCCGCTCGCGCAGCGCCTTCTGGCCCAGATGCAGGCCCAGGCCATGCTCCGCGTTGTCCTCGAACAGCGAGTTCGCCCAAGCCGGGCCACGGCCGTCCTTGTCTACCGTATACGGGGAAGTCGCAGCCGGGCCGCCCCAGATGGACGAACAGCCAGTCGCGTTGGAAACATACATGCGGTCGCCGCAAACCTGGGTGATCAGGCGGGCATAAGAGGTCTCCGCGCAGCCCGCGCACGAGCCCGAGAACTCAAGCAGCGGCTTATTGAACTGCGAGCCCTTGACCGAAGTGGTGTCCGCCATATCCGGCTTGAAAGCTACGTCGTCGACCATGTAGTCGAACGCGGCCTGCTGGCCGATCTGGCTGTCCATCGGCACCATCTTGAGCGACTTGGTCGGGCATACGCCGATGCATACGCCGCAGCCCATGCAGTCCAGCGGGGAAACCGCCAGGCTGTACTTATAAGTGCCCTTGCCCTTGCCAGCCTTGACGTCGACGATCTTGGCCACCTCAGGCGCATTCTTCGCTTCCTCTTCGGTCAGCGCAAACGGGCGGATGGTCGCGTGCGGGCAGACATATGCACACTGGTTGCACTGTACGCAGGTCTCCGGGTTCCACTCCGGCACAGTTACAGCTACGCCGCGCTTCTCGTAAGCCGCAGCGCCCTGCTCGAACGTACCGTCGACATGGTCGACAAACGCCGAAACCGGCAGGGAGTCGCCGTCCATACGGCCGATGGGCTCCATGAGCTCCTTGACCATCTTGACCGTCTTCTCGCGGCCCTTGAGCGTGCTGTCGCCGCCCTCGTCCTTTGCATCCGCCCAGGAAGCGGGTACGTCGATCTTCTTGAACGCCGTAGCGCCAGCGTCGATCGCCTTGTGGTTCATATCGACAACGTCCTGGCCCTTCTTCAGATAGGACTTGGTCGCAGCGTCCTTCATGAACTGGATCGCCTGCTCGGACGGCATCACCTTCGCCAGCGCGAAGAACGCCGACTGGAGGATGGTGTTGGTGCGCTTGCCCATGCCGATCTCAATCGCGAGGTCGATCGCGTTGATGGTGTACAGCTGGA
The DNA here is from genome assembly GCA_009911355.1 of Clostridiaceae bacterium. Classification (GTDB taxonomy): domain Bacteria; phylum Bacillota; class Clostridia; order Oscillospirales; family Butyricicoccaceae; genus QXXE01. The sequence goes on from QXXE01000048.1 coordinate 17,243, forward strand.
TGTTGTTCTTCGCAATATACTGCTTCTCAGAAGCCACAAGATGATGCTCGAGCTCCTCAGCGGTCCACTGGCAGTTGATCAGGAACACGCCGCCCGGCTTTACGTCACGGACAATCGGGAAGCCCTTCGTAATATAGGACGGGTTATGGCAGGCGACAAAGTCAGCCTTGTTGATATAATAGGGCGAACGGATCGGATGGTCGCCGAAACGCAGATGCGAAACGGTCACGCCGCCGGTCTTCTTGGAGTCGTACTGGAAGTACGCCTGTACATACTTGTCGGTGTGGTCGCCGATGATCTTGATGGAGTTCTTGTTCGCGCCAACCGTGCCGTCGCCGCCAAGGCCCCAGAATTTGCATTCGGTCGTGCCTTCCGCCGCAGTGTTCGGGGAGGGGACTTCGGGCAGGGAGGTGTTGGTCACGTCGTCCACGATGCCGATGGTAAACTGGCGCTTGGGCGAGCCCGACTTGAGCTCCTCGTAAACAGCGAATACCGAGGACGGGGGCGTATCCTTGGAGCCCAGGCCGTAGCGGCCACCGATAACAGTGATATCATCCTTGCCCGCATTCGAGAGCGCGGTGACAACGTCCATATAGAGCGGGTCGCCCTGCGCGCCGGGTTCCTTGGTGCGGTCGAGGACAGCGATCTTCTTCGCAGTCGCCGGGATGGCTTCGAGCAGCTTGTCCGCAGCAAACGGGCGGTACAGGCGGACTTTGACCAAGCCGACCTTCTCGCCGTGGGCGTTCAGGTAATCGATGACTTCCTCTGCAACGTCGCAGATGGAGCCCATCGCGATGATCACGCGGTCGGCGTCCTGTGCGCCGTAATAGTTGAACAGCTGGTAGTTGGTGCCGAGCTTGGCGTTGACCTTGCCCATATACTCCTCAACGATGCCCGGGACAGCGTCATAATACTTGTTCGCAGCCTCGCGGTGCTGGAAGAAGATGTCGCCGTTCTCGTGAGAGCCGCGCATGACAGCGCGCTCGGGGTTCAGGGAGCGCTTGCGGAACGCATTGACCGCGTCCATGTCGCACATCTCGGCGAGGTCGTCGTAATCCCAGACCTGGATCTTCTGGATTTCGTGGGAGGTACGGAAGCCGTCAAAGAAGTTGATGAACGGCACGCGGCTCTTGATGGTGGCGAGGTGCGCAACCGCGGCGAGGTCCATGACCTCCTGCGGGTTGGTCTCGGCGAGCATCGCAAAGCCGGTCTGGCGGCAGGCCATAACGTCGGAATGGTCGCCGAAGATATTCAGCGCATGGGACGCTACGGTACGGGCGGAAACATGGAATACGCAGGGCAGCAGCTCGCCCGCGATCTTATACATATTCGGGATCATCAGGAGCAGGCCCTGGGAAGCGGTATAGGTGGTAGTCAGCGCGCCTGCCGCGAGGGAGCCGTGCACGGTGCCTGCCGCGCCCGCCTCGGACTGCATTTCAATGACCTTGACGGTCGTGCCGAAGATGTTCTTCTGACCGGCGGCAGCCCACTGGTCAACGCTGTCTGCCATGGGGCTCGAGGGGGTGATCGGGTAGATCCCCGCTACTTCCGTGAACGCATAGGATACGTGCGCGGCAGCAGTATTGCCGTCCATGGACTTCATTTTTCTTGCCATGATTGATTTTCCTCCTTAGTTCTACTTCGGAAAGCTTTGCGAAACAAACAGCCGGGGGGCCGGCCAGATGCCCGCCCCCGGCGCAAATCCATACCTTTAATATTTTAGCACAAACCGGGGGCGGATGTAAACCGATTTTTATGCTTTTTTTATGGATTTTTTGCATTTGCAAAGTATCCCGGGAAAAACCTGTATATCACCAAAACTTCACCAAAAAATTACCGGGAAGCCCCCAGCGCTTCGTCACGCAGCCCGTCGTACAGCGCTTCGTACCGTACCGCCGACGCGTCCCAGGAAAAATCGGCGCGCATATCCCGCTGTATGAGCGCGTCCCACGCCCTGCGGTCGCCGTGGTAAAGCCGTTCGGCGGCGGCAAACGCCGCATCAAACTCCCCGGGCGTATAGCCGTCGAACACAAAGCCCAGCCCGGCGCCGCCCTCGCAGGGCGTCACGGTGTCGCGCAGCCCGCCGGTGCGGCGCACGATGGGCACCGTCCCGTAACGCATCGCGATCAGCTGCGACAGCCCGCACGGCTCAAAGCGCGACGGCATGAGCAGCGCATCCGCGGCCGCGTAAAGGATGCGCGAAAACGCCTCGTTGAAGACCGGGTAGGCCGCGATTTGCCCGGGGAAGCGCTTTGCGAGCTCATTGACCATGCGGGTGTGCCTGTCGTCGCCGTCACCGGTGATGATGATCTGCGCCCCGCGCGAGACCAGCTGCCCTGCCGCCGCCACGATCAGGTCAATGCCCTTCTGGTCGGTCAGGCGGGAAATGGACGCGGCAAGGAACGCGTCGCGGTCAATCCGCAGCCCAAACTCGCGCTGGAGCTGCTCTTTATACCGCCATTTGCCCTCGCGCACATCGGCTGGGCCATAGTGCCCGCGGGTCAGGTATGTATCGGCCTCGGGGCTGAACACCTCATAGTCGAGCCCGTTGACAATGCCGCTTACAACCGCGCTGCGCTCACGTAGCAGGCCGTCCATACCCTCGCCGAACTCGGGCTGCTGGATCTCCTCGGCGTAGCGCTCGCTGACCGTTGTGACCCGGTCGGCGTAATACAGCCCGCAGCGCATGGGGTTCGCCGTGCGGTCGTACCACGCCATGCCGCCGGTATCAAAGACCTCGTCGGGCAGGCGGGTGCAGTACTGCATATAATCGCGGTCGCAGACGCCCTGGTAACGCAGGTTATGGATGGTGAAGATGGTGCGCATGTTGGCATAGAAGGGGTCGTGCCGCCGCCGGTAGGCGATCATCGCGGCAAGGGGGCCGGTGTGCCAGTCGTTCAGATGCAGGATATCGGGCCGGTAGCCCAGCGCGGGCAGCGCCGCCATCAGCGCGCAGGCAAAGAAGGCAAACCGCCGCGTTTCCACCCCGCAGTCGCCGTCATAGGGTTTCTCGCAGGTGAAATAATCGGGCGCCTGTAAAAAATAATGCTCTACCCCGCTGCGCTCGGCGCGGTAGACGCGCACACGGCGGCGCCCGCCCTCGAAATCGACAACAAAGGACGCATGGAAGGCAAACTCCGTAATTTCATCGTTCATACAGGAATAATAGGGCAGCACGACGCGCACCTCGCAGCCCTTGACCGCGCCAGGCAGGGAAGCGGCGACGTCGCCGAGCCCGCCCGCCTTGATAAACGGCGCGCATTCCGCCGTTACAAACAGGACCTGTGTCATTCGGAACCCTCCCCTTGGATGATTTCATAGGCCGCGCTGCCAAAGGGCGCGAGCCCGATGTGGAACGTGTAGGGCTGCCCCTGATAGGGCACAGCCTCGGCGCGGATGGTGCGCGGCGTTTCTTTCGTGCCGCCGCCGTAGCGCTGCCAGTCGGAATCGAGCGCGAGCCGCAGCGTGGCGGGGCGGTCAAAGCCGATCGGGAACCCCTCGTACCGCTGCGCCGAAAGGTTCAGGACGATGAGCAGCCTGTCCTTCCCGAGCCCGCGCTCGTAGGCGTAGACACAGGCTTCCGGCGCGCCGTCCTCCACCCAGCGGAACGCGTCGGGGTGGTATTCCCCGGCATAAAGCGCCGGATGGGCGAAATACAGCCGCGAAACCGCCGCGAACCACTCGCGGAAGCCGTCGTGGAGCGGGTAGCGCAGCAGCTCCCAGTCCTGCTCGCGGCTTTCATCCCATTCGCGCAGCTGCCCGAACTCGCTGCCCATAAAATTCAGCTTCTTGCCGGGCGAGGTAAACATCAGCATATACAGGGTACGCGCCTGCGGGAATTTTTGTTCATAGTCCCCCGCCATGCGCTGCAAAATGGTTGACTTGCCGTGTACAACCTCGTCATGGGACAGCGGCAGCAGGAACAGGTCGCTGTAAAAATAGCTCATGGGCCAGCACAGCCTGCCGTAGTGGGCGGGGCGCTGCGCGGGCGGGAGCTGGAAGACTTCCAGCGTGTCATGCATCCAGCCGAGGTCCCATTTGAAATCGAAGCCCAGCCCGCCGTACTGGACAGGCGCGGTGACCTTCAAATAAGAGGACGAGTCCTCCGCGATCAGCAGGGCCGATGGGAACCGCTCCTTGAGCCCGCTGTTCAGCCCGCGCAGGAAGGCGGCGCCGTCGGGGTTTTCGCCGCGCGCTTCGTCGCCCTGCCAGTAAAGGGCGTTGCGGACCGCGTCCATGCGCAGGCCGTCAAAATGGTACACATCCAGCCAGTAATGTGCGGCGGACTGAAGGAAGGAACGCACCTCGGGGCGGGAGAAATTGAAGTTGCAGGAGCCCCATTCGCTGCGCCCCACGTCGTCCGAGGGATGCTCGTAAAGATGGGTGCCGTCGAATTCGTAGAGCGCGTAATCGTCGGGCGCAAAGTGTACCGGCACAAAGTCGAACAGCACGCCGAGCCCCGCGCGGTGGCACTCGTTGACGAAAAACTGTAGGTCCTCCGCCGTGCCGTAGCGGGCGGTCGGGCAGAAGAAGCCGGTCACCTGATAGCCCCAGGATTCGTCGGAAGGGTGCTCGGAAAGGGGGAGCAGCTCGAGATGTGTGAAGCCGTGGGCTTTGGCGTGGGCGATCAGGCGCGGGGCCAGCTCGCGGTAATTGTACCAGCCCTCAGCCGGCTTTTGCCAGGAGCCCAGATGGACTTCATAAATATTCAGCGGCTTGTTGTAAAAGTCGGCGGCGCGGCCCGCCATCCAGGCTTGGTCGGTGAAGCGGAAGCGGCCGGTCTCGGCGATCACCGAGCAGGTCGCAGGGCGCAGCTCTGAGCCGAAGCCGAAGGGGTCGGCCCGGTCGCGGGTGCGCCCGCCGGCCTCGTCAATGCGGTATTTATAGCGCTGCCCCTCGCGCGCGCCCTCGACGAAGAGGTACCATACGCCGGGGTTCTCCTCGGGCAGCAGCGGGGCGGGCTGCCAGCCGTTGAAATCGCCGATCAGGGAAACCGCGCGTGCGGACGGTGCATAGACCCGGAACAGCACGCCGCCCGGCTCGATATGCGCGCCGAAAAATGTATAGGCAGTGAAACCGCTGCCATCATAAAAGGAAGGGATCATTATAAATGCAGCACCTCCTGTCATAATTTGTTAAATCCTAGCAGCAAGGCGGGGTTTTGGGCAACACCACCCCTCTGCGGAAGAAGCTGTCCCCGGCCCGCCAGGCAAAACATGTTCAAATGCCGTCTGAAAGCAAGCCCCTGCACAGGGCGGCGGGCAAACAACCTCTTTTATCAGTATACCCCAAACGGGCGGTTTCGACAAGCGGGTTTCCTCTATTTTTTGGAGGTCATGCATAGAATTTTTCAGGGGCGGGCAGCGCCCGTTCCATAATATGTACAAATTTGTAGAATTGCAGCAAGGCCGCTGCCCGGCGTGTCCCGGAGGCCGCACCCCTCCTTCCCGCAGCTGCGGCAGGAGGGGCGGGCACAGCGGCGGAAAGGGGAAACGGATGGATGCTTTGATGCTGATGCGCGATCTTTTGTGGCGTGGGCCGCTGCTTGTGCTGCTCCCGGCGGCGGGCGTGCTGCTGACCTGGAAGCTGCGGGGGCTTCAGCTGCGGGGGCTCCCGCGCGCGCTGCGGCTGCTTGCCGCAGGGGACGACGGCGGCGAGGGCGAGGTCTCGCCCTTCCAGGCGCTGTGTACCGCCCTTGCCGCCACGATCGGCACGGGGAACATTGTTGGCGTGGCGACGGCGGTCAGCGTGCTGGCGGGCGGGCCCGGCGCGCTGCTCTGGATGTGGCTGTCCGCCTTCTTCGGGATGGCGGTCAAATACGCCGAGGGCTTCCTTGCTGTGCGCTTCCGCGTGCGGATGCCCGACGGCTCGGTGCGCGGCGGCCCCTTCTATTATATGGAGAAAGGGCTGCGCAGGCCCGGGCTCGGCAGGGTCTTCGCGGCATGTACCGCCCTGGCCGGGGTGCTCGGCATCGGCACGATGGCGCAGGTCAGCGGGATCGCGGACGCCGCCGAAATCTTCCTCGGCCCGGCCTGCACCGGCAGGGTGCGGCTGTTTGGCGGCAGCTTCCCGATGGTGCGGGCCGGCTGCGGGCTGGTGGTCGGGGTATGCGCCGCGCTGGTGATCCTGGGCGGCGCGCAGCGGATCGCCAAAACGGCGGCGCTCCTCGTCCCGCTGATGGCGGGGCTGTATGTCGCCGCAACCGGGCTCATCCTCGCAACCCACGCCAGCGAGCTGCCCGGGGCCCTGCGGCTGGTGGTGGAAAGCGCGTTCGGGCTGCGCGCGGCGGCGGGGGGCGGCGGCGCGGCGGTGCTGCTGGCTATGCAGCACGGCGTTGCGAAAGGCGTGTTCTCGAACGAGGCAGGGCTGGGCTCCGCGCCGATCGCGGCGGGCTCGGCGCGCACCCGCGACCCCGTCCGGCAGGGGCTGATCACGATGACCGGCACGCTGTTCGACACCCTGATTTTATGCACCATGACCGGGCTCGTGCTGATCGTGATGGGCTCGTGGCGGGATACCTCGCTGCACGGCGTTGCCATGACCCTGGACGCGTTCCGGCGCGGGCTGTGGTTCCTCCCCGCCGGGGTGAGCGACGGGGTCCTGGCGCTTTCGCTCGCGGCGTTCGCGTTTACGACCATCCTCGGCTGGTGCTTCTACGGTGAGCGCAGTATAGAATACCTGGCCGGAGGGCGCGCGCCCGTGCTGGTGCAGCTGTACCGTACCGCCTACCTTGCAACCGTGTTCGCCGCCCCGTTCATCGATGCTGCCGCCGTCTGGGTTGCCGCCGATCTCCTCAACGCCCTGATGGCGCTGCCCAACCTGATCGCCCTGTTTGGGCTCGCAGGGCTTGTCGAGCGGGAGACGCTGCGGCGGGATTTGCCCGGATGAGACGGGAAATGCCTGTCAAAATGCATAAAAAGTCGCCTATCCCATCTGCCATGTCCGGCTGATGTTACAAAAAGGACGGTCCGCTGCCGTTTTGTCGAATCCTGCGGATTTTTGCGAAAATTTATACTTGACTTTTACCCTGTGGTGTGATATTATAATTGAGCAGCCAAGAAAGGCGCAAATATCGCAGGGTAGAGCAGTTGGTAGCTCGTCGGGCTCATAACCCGGAGGTCGCAGGTTCAAGTCCTGTCCCTGCACCCATCAAAACACCGCTATCGGATCGATAGCGGTGTTTTTCTGTATCCGCCTGGCTGTGGAAAGGCTCCCGCACGGGGGCGCACGTGCTTGTGCCCATGCGCGCCCCGCGATGCGCTGCCAGCGGGGAAAGGGGGCATTCTTTTCTGTATTCTTGGTGAAAATCACGCAGTATGGCTTACATTCCTGCCGCCGCTGTGATATAATAGGGAATCAGGAAGGCCGAAAGGCCGTGGGGCGTTCCGGCAGCTGTGCAGGCGCGCGGCTGCACGCCGTTATTTTGGCGGCGTTTCTGCCGCCGGTATATCGAAAAGGAGATTGGTTATGAATAATTTTGTGTTCTGCACCCCGACAAAGGTCATTTTTGGCAAAGGGATCGAGCCTACAATCGGGGAACACCTGCGCAGCTTTGGCGCGGAAAAGGTGCTGCTGCATTATGGCGGCGGCTCGGCAAAGCGTTCCGGGCTGCTGGATCAGGTGACGGCCTCGCTGGAAAGCGCGGGCCTGCCTTATGTAGAGCTGGGCGGCGTTGCGCCTAACCCCAAGCTGTCGCTCATCCGCAAGGGCATTGCGCTGTGCAGGGAGGAGGGCGTCAATTTCCTGCTTGCGGTTGGCGGCGGCTCGGTCATCGACTCGGCGAAAGCGATCGGGGTAGGGCTCGCGAATGGCTGCGACCCCTGGGACTTCATCGAGTCCAAAACGGCCCCGGCGAAATGCGCGCCGGTCGGCGTTGTACTGACCCTTTCGGCGGCGGGCTCGGAGATGTCCAACTCCGACGTGATCACCAACGATGAAAACCAGCTCAAGCGCGGCATTACCTCCGAGGCGGTGCGTCCGGTCGTTGCGTTCCTGAACCCGGAAAACACCTATACGGTGTCCAAATTCCAGACCGGCTGCGGCATCGTCGACACGATGATGCACACGCTGGAGCGCTATTTTACCGGCGACGCCGACTGCGACCTCACCGACCGGCTGGCGGAAGGGCTGCTGATTGCCGTGCGCGACGCAGGGAGGGCCGCAATTGCCAACCCCGAGGACTACAACGCCCGCGCGACCCTGATGTGGGCTTCTTCGCTGTCGCACAACGATGTGACCGGCTGCGGCAAGAACCGCAAATTCCCCGTCCACAAGATCGAGCACGATATTTCGGGCGTGCATGACAATGTCGCGCACGGCGCGGGGCTCGCGGTGCTGTTCCCCGCGTGGGCGGAATATGTGCTGCAATACGACGTGATGAAGTTTGCCCAGCTGGCAGTCCGCGTCTGGGGTGTGGAAATGAATTTCGACCACCCCGAAGTGACCGCGCGCGAGGGCATCCGCGCAATGCGCGCCTATTTCCGTGAGATCGGGATGCCGACCACGATGGGCGAGCTTGGGATCTCGCCGGACGGCTACGAGGAGATTGTCGAAAAGACCACCCTCGGCGGCACGGTGCTGAAAAGCTATCTCCCGCTGGGGCGTGAGGAAATCCTGGAAATCTACCGGCTTGCTGAATAAAGGACTACGGACGCCCGCCTGCCGCGGGCGTTCCTGCGGCAGGCCGGGATGCACCGCAAAAGGAGGCAACAACAGATCATTATGGACCAGTTTGAACGGATGTGCGCGGGGATGGCATATATCGCCGACGGCAGCTTGTATGACCGGCAGAGGGCCTGCCGCCGCATCCTGCACCGGCTGAACACCGCCCCCGCCGACGATTTCGCGCTTCAGCGCGAGATTGTCCGTGAGCTGCTGCCGGACGCGGAAAACGCCTGCATTATCCCGCCCTTCCACTGCGACTATGGCACGCGTATCCACGCCGGGAAAAACCTTTATATCAATTATAACTGTACCATCCTGGACGTTGGCGGGGTGACGATCGGCGACAACTGCATGTTCGGGCCGAATGTCTCGCTGTTTGCGGCAGGGCACCCGCTGCACCCGGTCCCGCGCAGCGCGATGTATGAGTATGGAAAACCCATTTCGATTGGCGATCAGGTCTGGCTGGGCGGCGGCACGGCCGTCCTTCCCGGCGTGCGCATTGGCAGCAATACGGTGATCGGCGCGGGCAGCGTTGTGACGCATGATATCCCCGCATGGTCGCTTGCGGCAGGCAACCCCTGCCGGGTGCTGCGGCGCATTACGGAAGCGGATAAGCCCTGCCTGTACCGGGACGAGCCTTTTGACAGCGCGGCATGGCAGGGCGTCCTCCGCTATGAGGAAGGGCTGCGGCGAAAGCCGAAGATTGCCGTGCTGGGTTTCTCAGGCAGCGGGAAATCGACGCTGGCACAGGCGCTTGCCGCGCGCTGGGATGTGCCGCTGCTGCACCTTGACCGGGTGTTCTGGCTTCCTGGCTGGCAGGAGCGCCCCCGGGAGGAGAGCCGCCGGATGATCCGGGCATTTCTGGACGCGCATGACGGCTGGGTGATCGACGGCAATTACCAGCACCCGGAATACCTCTATGCCCGCCGCATGGCCGAAGCCGACCGGATCCTTTTGCTGCGGTTCAACCGTTTTTCCTGCTTTGGAAGGGCGCTGAAACGCGCGGTGCAGTACCGCGGGCAGGTGCGGGACAGCATCGGGGAGGGCTGCCCGGAAAAATTCGACCTGGGCTTTGCAAAATGGATTTTGCACGACGGGCGCACGGTAAAGCAGCAGGCGCGGCACGATGCGTTGCAGAAGCAATACGCGGAAAAGCTCACAATCATCAAGGATCAGCGCGGACTGGATGCGTTTTACCAAGCCGAAGGGCTTGAAAGGGGGGATAAAGATGGCAGAAAAACGGTTTGAAAAGGTATTTTCGCAGGGGATGGTGTCCGGCTGGGAAATATGGGTCGATACGCAGACCGGCGTAAATTACGTGTTCCACTATGAGGGGCATGCTTCTGGGCTGACGCCGCTGCTGGGCGCGGATGGGAAACCGGTCGTTACGCCGATGCCCCGGCGGGATTGACCCCGCAGGGGGAAAAGGGGCCGGGTTCCAAAACATGTAAACCAAGGGAAAAGGAGATAGCATCTATGCGGGATGTACAATATTTGCAGCTGCTCGCCGAGCAGTACCCCTCCATCGAGGCGGTTTCCAATGCGATCGTGGGGCTGAACGCAACCCTGCGCCTGCCCAAAGGTACTGAATACTATTTCAGCGACCTCCACGGCGAGCATGAAGCCTTTATCCATCTGCTGCGGTCGGGCTCGGGCGTGATCCGCCGAAAGATCGACGACTTGTTCGGGCAGTCCATGCTGGAATGTGACCGCGATGAGCTTGCCTCCATCATTTATTATCCGAAGCGCAACCTCGCGCGCAAGCGCCGCCGCAGCCCGGACAGCTTCAACGAATGGTGCGAAATCACCATCAACCGCCTTGTCCTGGTCTGCCGTGAGGTTTCCCGCAAATATACCCGTAAGCGCGTCCATCGCGGCATGGACGCAAAATATGAATTCATCCTCGACGAGCTGCTGCTCACCGACGACACTGACGCGGATAAGCGGCGCTACTTCCGTGAAATCATCGATACCGTCCTTGTTGCGGGCATCGCAGAGCCGCTGATTATCGCCTTGTGCCACCTGATCCAGCAGCTGACTGTCGATAAGCTGCACATCATCGGCGACCTGTTTGACCGCGGCCCGCGCGCGGATAAAATCCTTGTCGAGCTGATGAAGCATCAGAATGTCGATATCCAGTGGGGCAACCACGATATCGATTGGATGGGCGCAATGGCCGGCAACCGCGTATGCATGATGAACGTCCTGCGGATTGCAACCAGCTACAACTCTTTCGACGTTATCGAGGATGGGTATGGCATCAACCTGCGCCCGCTGTCCATGTTTGCCGCGCAGGTTTACGGCGACGACCCCTGCGAACGGTTCCAGCCGCATGTGCTCGACGAGAACATCCTCGACCCCATCGACCCCCAGCAGGCGGCGCGGATGCATAAGGCGGTTGCCGTCATTATGTTCAAGCTGGAAGGGCAGCTGCTCGCGCGCCATCCGGAGTACGGGATGCAGGCGCGGATGCTGCTCGGGAAGGTCGACTTTGCAGACGGGACGATCACGCTGGACGGCAAAACCCATGAAATGCTGGACACCCGTTTCCCGACCGTTGACCCGGAAGACCCTTATCGGCTGACCCCGGAAGAGCATGAGCTGGTTGAGGGGCTTTACCAGTCCTTCCAGCACTCGGCGCAGCTGGCTTCGCATATCGATTTTATTTACAATCACGGCAGCATGTATAAGGTAATCAATAACAACCTGCTTTACCACGGCTGCATCCCCATGACGGAAAGCGGTGAGTTTGACGTGGTGACGCTCGGCGGCAGCAGCTATTCGGGCAAGGCGCTGCTGGATTACCTCGACAAACGGGCGCGGCAGGCATATTATGCGGGAGACGCGGACTCGGCCGACCTGATGTGGTATCTGTGGTGCGGCGCGAAAAGCCCACTGTTCGGGCGCGACCGCATGACCACGTTTGAGCGTTATTTTATCGCTGATAAATCGACCTATACCGAAACACGCAGCTTCTATTACCGCGCCTACGAGGACGCTGCGGTATGCGACAAGATCCTGCGGGAGTTCGGGCTCGACCCGGCGCATTCGCATATTATCAACGGGCATGTGCCGGTCAAGCACGGGGAGAACCCGGTGAAGGCGGGGGGCAAGCTGTTCGTAATCGACGGCGGGATATCGAAGGCGTACCAGTCGACGACGGGCATTGCGGGCTACACGCTGATCTTTGATTCGCATGATTTACAGCTTGCGGAGCACCGGCCGTTCCGCCCTGCGACCTCGGAGGTCACGGCTTCTACGTTTACTTCGATCCGTGTGGTGGAGAAAATGCCGCACCGCCTGCTTATTGAGGACACGGACGCGGGCGAAGAGATCCGCTCGAAGATCGGGGCGCTGGGCGAGCTGCTGCAGGCTTACCGTGACGGTGTGCTGAGGCCGCGCCAGTGAGGATCGAAACCTACCGGAAGATCTCAGCATGGTTTTATGGGCACGTATGGGCCTACAAGCTGCTTGTGCGGCTGAACAATTTCCTGCCCGCTTTGTTTTATGTGCTGTACCCGGTACTGCTCGGGATACTTGCGGCGCGGGGGGATGCGCGGCTCTGGCGGGTGCTGTGTGTCCCGGCTGCGGCGTTCGGGGTGTGCACGGTGGTACGGCGCTTGGTACACGCGCCGCGCCCTTATGAGCGGGTGTGGTTCGAGCCGCTGATGGTGCATGATGGAACGGGCAATTCTTTCCCGAGCCGCCATGTGACGAGCGCGGCGGTCATTGCGGCGGCGTATGGGTACGTTTGGCCTTTGGCGGGGGTTGTGCTTGGGGCTGCGGCGGGTTGTATTGCGGTGGGACGGGTGCTGGCGGGCATTCATTATCTGCGGGACGTGCTTGCTGGTGGGGCATTGGGGGCGGGGTTCGGGCTGGTCGGTTTCTGGCTGCTGTGAGCCGCGATGCCCTCCGCAGGCGGCGCCAGGGGACGCTGCCCCCTGGACCCCCGCGCCTACGCGGCGAGCGGCAGGGCTCTGCCACACTCAATCGAACCGCGCACAGCGCGGGAATAAGGATAGTGGCCTACGGGCTGCACCCGCGATTTTTTTGAAAAAAATCGAGTAAAAACTTTATTACGCCTGCGGGCGGGACGAGAGACCGCCAACCGCTAAGCAAACCGCTATCAAAATCCAATTAAGTATTGGGAATTATATGATAAAATAGAAGTATTTAGGAGGAAAATCGCATGGTAATGTTTAAAAACGATTATTCTGCGGGTGCTCACCCGAAGGTAATGCAGCGGCTTATGGAGACGAATCTTGAACCGCTGGTTGGCTATGGGAATGACGGGTATTGCGAGAGTGCCCGCGAGAAAATCCGCACGGCGTGCGGCTGTCCGGGCGCTGATGTGTTTTTCCTTGTCGGCGGGACGCAGGCGAATGCGGTGGTAATTGGCACGATGCTGAAAGCCTATGAGGGTGTGCTGGCGGCGAATACCGGGCATGTCGCGGTGCATGAGGCCGGTGCGATTGAGTTTACCGGGCATAAGGTGTTGACCCTGCCGCAGAAAAACGGCAAGCTTTGCGCGGCTGACGCGGAAGCGTACATCCGGCGGTTCTACGAGGACGAGACACATACCAGCATGGTTTTCCCAGGGATGATATATATTTCCCATCCGACTGAGCTTGGGACGCTTTACAGCAAAAAGGAGCTTGAGGAGCTTTCTGCGGTTTGCAAGAAGTATGAAATCCCGCTGTTTTTGGACGGCGCGCGGCTGGGATATGGGCTCCAAAGCCGCGAGACAGACGTTACATTGCAGGATATTGCCGCGCTGTGCGACGTGTTTTATATTGGCGGCACAAAGGTTGGGGCGCTTTGCGGCGAGGCGGTCGTATTCCCAAAGGGCGGCGCGCCGGAATATTTTATGACGATCGCCAAGCAACGTGGGGCGTTGCTGGCCAAGGGACGGCTGCTTGGTGTGCAGTTCGATGCGCTGTTTACCGATGGGCTGTATGCTGAGGTTGGCCGGCACGCGATTGAAATGGCCGAGCAGATGAAAGCGGTTCTGAAGGAGAAGGGATATCCGTTTTACCTGGAATCGCCTACAAATCAGCAGTTTGTGACGCTTGAGGATACCGAGCTTGCGCGGCTCGAGGGAAAGGTTGTCACTGATTTTTGGGAAAAGGTTGACGCGACCCATACCGCTGTGCGTTTTGCGACCAGTTGGGCGACAACGGAAGCGGATATTGAACAGCTGCGGGTGGCGCTGAACGGTTAAATCTGATCGTAAATACAAAAACCGCTGGCAGTGCAAATTATGCCAGCGGTTTTTGTACGGTTGTGTGTTGATGGAACGATTGTGCATCGTTGTAGCCCGGAACAGCCCGCAGTCGTTCTGGCGGGCTGTTCCTTTGAGCATAAACGGGTAATAAAAAGCCCAAACTTTCGTCCCGCCCGCAGGCGAGATAGAGATGCGTCAGCATCTCGGGGTCTGGGGCGAAAGCCCCAGCGGGTGCAGGGCAGAGCCCTGCCGCCCGCCGCGTA
>QXXE01000049.1 GCA_009911355.1 Clostridiaceae bacterium
CTTGACTCCGTGACCGTGAAAGCGCCGGTCGCGGTCGGGCAGGTGCTGCTCGCCGACGTGTTCGGCACCGGCGTCGATATTGTGGCAACCAAGGCGTTTGCGGCGGAATAAAGGTTCCTGTGGCGGCAGCTTCACCAATTCCGTGGTCTGCTAAAGCGATGGGGTTGTGAAAAATAACAATTCCGCATTGACATCCGCAAGGTTTTTATGTTAGTATTCTATTGGATGGGGTTTCCAGCTTCCGCACGGTGGCGCAGTGGGGAGGATTGGGAAACCGTCTGATCGAAATATTTCAAACGAAGGAGTATTGAAGATGAAACGATTTTTGAGCGTATTTTTGAGTGCGGCCCTGCTGCTCTCCCTGCTCGCCGGCTGCGGCGGCGGCGACACCCCTGCTGACGGCGGAAGCGCGGACGCAGGCGCATCCTCGGACGCGGGCGGCAGCACTGGCGGCGGCCATAAGTCCGACCTGATCATCGGCACTGCTGCGGACATCAACAACCTGAACCTCCAGGAGCAGCAGGACGCGGTCAATAACATCATCCTGAAAACCACCCATGAGAATCTCGTGCGTTTCACCAATGAGGGCACCTGCGTGCCGTGCATCGCGACCGAGTGGGAGTATCTGGATGATACCCACATCCAGTTCAAGCTGGTTGAGAACGCGCATTTCTCCACCGGCGAGCCGCTGACTGCGGAGGACGTCAAGTTTACTTATGATATGGCGAAGGATTCCTATGTTGCCAGCGTCCTGTCCAACGTTGTTTCCACCGAAGTGGTTGACGATTACACGGTTGTCCTCGAGCTCGGCAAGTACGACAACGAACTGCTGCCGTCGCTGGCTTCCGTACCGGTTGCGATCCAGTCCAAGGCTGCGTATGATTCCGGCATGGAGAACCCCTGGTATGTTGGCTCGGGCCGCTACAAGTTTGACGAGTGGGTAGAGGGCCAGTTCTGCCGCGTCGTCAAGGTTGACGATTACTGGGGCGAGGACCCCGGGACGGCGGAGTCCATCGAGTTCCGGCCCTACCTGGAGGCTTCCTCCCGCGTCATCGCGCTCCAGAACGGTGAGATCGACGTGTGCATCGACCCCCCGATCAACGAGCTCCAGTATCTCGAAGAGGACCCCAACATCACGGTTGAGGAAAAGACCGGCTCCCGCCTGTTCTACTTCGCGTTCAACGTGGAGAAGGCTCCGTGGGACAACCAGAAGCTGCGCCAGGCAGTTGCCTGCGCAATCGACCGCGACGCTGTCCTCCAGGCGGCTGTCTACGGCAAGGGCACGCCCCAGACGACCATCCTGAACCGCGGCCTGTGGGGCTTCTATGACGACATGGAAGGCTTTGATTACGACGTAGACCGTGCAAAGAGCCTGATGGCTGAAGCCGGCTATGCAAACGGCGGCATCTCCACCAAGCTGCTGATTGCGAACTCCGCGCCCTACACCAACATCGCGCAGGTCATCCAGGCCAACCTCAAGACGATCGGCATCGAGGTCGAGATCCAGACCGTCGAGGACGCGACCCTCAAGACGATGTGCAAGAACGGCGAGCAGGAGATCTACCTGTGGCGCTGGAACGAGGACTCCAAGGTTGACTTCGTTTACCGCGACCTGTACTACACCGGCTCCGGCTCGAACTACCACCATTATTCCGACCCGCATGTTGACGAGCTCGTAGACATTGTCAACACCGAGAAGGATGAACAGAAGCGCATGGACGCCGGCATCGAGCTCCAGGAATACCTGGTCGACGCCTGCCCGCAGGTCCCGCTGTATATTGCGAACCTTGTAATCGCGTACAACAAGAACCTGACCGGCACGATGCTGTTCCCCGGCGGCAACCATGACTGGAGCCACGCATACATCGCACAATAAGCGCCGCGCAACCCCGGAAAAAGGCGGGCATTCCCAACGGTGTGCCCGCTTTCTATCTCTAAAATGATATCAAAAATACAAGGTTTAGAGATATTTTCGTCTGTTTCACAATCTGCCGAAAACGAAATTATGGAGTGAAGGATTTATGATACGATACATAATTAAACGGCTGCTCCTGATGATCCCGGCAATCCTGGCGACCTCGCTGATCATTTTTGTCGCGATGAACATGACCGGCGGCGACCCGGTCGACTCGCTCGCGCCGGAAAACGCAACAGAGGAGCAGATCGAGGAGATCCGCGAGGAGCTTGGCCTGAATGACCCGCTGCTGGTGCGGTACCTGAAGTACATGGGCGGCATGCTGCGCGGCGACCTGGGGGTTTCCTATGTTACCAAGCAGGACGTGTTCAAGACCTTTGCGGAGCGCCTGCCCGCAACGCTCAAGCTGGCCTGCTCTTCGGTGCTGGTAGCGACGCTCGTCGGGCTGCCGCTGGGCATCTACACCGCCATCCACCAGAACACCTGGAAGGATACCGGTGGCATGGTCTTTGCGCTGTTCGGCGTGTCGATGCCGAACTTCTGGCTGGGCCTGATGCTGATCCTGGTGTTCTCGCTGGGGCTCAAATGGTTCCCGTCGGGCGGCTATGGGGGCATCCGCAACCTTGTGCTGCCGGCGGTGACGGTCGGCCTCGGGTTCGCGGCGCTCATTACCCGTACCACCCGCTCCGCGATGCTGGACGTCATCCGGCAGGACTACATGACCACCGCCCGCGCGAAGGGCGTGCCGGAACGCAAGGTCATTTTCGGCCACGGGCTGAAAAACGCGCTGATCCCGATCATCACGGTTATTGGGATGCAGCTGTCTAACGCGCTGACCGGTTCGGTGCTTGCCGAAACCGTGTTCTCATGGCCGGGCGTGGGCCGCCTGATCGTGGACTCGATCGCAAAGCGCGACACGCCGATGGTCACTGGCTCGATCATTATGTGCTGCATCCTCGTCTGTATCGTGAATGTGGCGGTCGACCTGATCTATGCGTTCTTTGACCCGCGCATCAAGGCGCAGTATTCGAGGAAGGGGTGAGCAACATGGCAGGGAAAACGACAGATACCATCAAGAGCCGTTCGCTGGCGCAGGAGACCTGGCGCCGCCTGCTGAAAAACAGGGGCGCGGTAGTCGGCATGTGCTTCCTGATCCTGCTGGTCGTGGTTGCGGTCGCGTCCGGGTTTATTTACGATTACGACACTGATATTATTGAGCTGAACATGGGCGAGGCGCTTCAGCACCCGTCGGCGGCGCATTGGTTCGGCACCGACTCGCTCGGGCGCGACATCTTCGCCCGCGTGCTCTACGGCGCGCGCTACTCGCTGATTATCGGCATGGGCTCGGTTGCGATCGGCCTGGTTATCGGCGTGACGCTGGGTGCGATTGCGGGTTTCTACGGCGGCGTGGTTGACCAGGTGATCATGCGCTGCGTAGACGTGTTCTACTCCATCCCGAACATCATGATCGCGGTGGTGATCGTCTCGCTGCTCGGCACGAGTACGGTCAACCTGCTGATTGCGCTGTGCTTCACCTGTGCGACCTCGTTCTGCCGCATTGCGCGCGCTTCGGTCATGACCATACGCGACCAGGAATATGTGGAATCGGCCTATGCGATGGGACTGCCCACCTGGAAAATTATCCTCAAGCACATCATCCCGAACTGCCTGTCGCCGATCATCGTGCAGGTGACGCTGCTCATCGGCACGACCATCATCGCGGCGTCCTCGCTGTCCTTCCTCGGCATCGGCGTACCCTCGCCCGCGCCGGAATGGGGCGCGATGCTCTCTGAGGGGCGGCAGCACATCCGTGACGCGGCGTATATCTGCGTCATCCCGGGCTTCGCGATCATGCTGACCGTGCTGGCGCTCAACCTGCTTGGCGACGGCCTGCGCGACGCGCTCGACCCGAAGATGAAGAAGTAAGAGGTGAACACGATGGCTGAGAATATACTGGAAATCAAGGATCTTGTGGTCCATTACGAAACCGAGGACGGCTGCGTGTGTGCGGTCAACGGCCTGACCTTCAACATCGGCAAGAAAAAGACGCTCGGGCTGGTCGGCGAGACCGGCGCGGGCAAGACCACGACTGCGCTGTCCATCCTGAACCTGGTGCCCAACCCGCCCGGGAAGATCAAATCGGGCAGCATCGTGCTTGACGGGGCGAAGATCCTGGAGCTCAAGACCGAAGAGCTGGAAGCTGTGCGCGGCAACGACGTGGCGATGATCTTCCAGGACCCGATGACGGCGCTCAACCCGGTTATGACGGTTGGCGAGCAGATTGCCGAGTCGGTCGAGCTGCACGAGAAGGTCAGCAAGGCGGAAGCGCTTGAGCGCGCAAAGGAGATGCTCAAGCTGGTTGGCATCGCCGAAAGCCGCGCCTACGATTACCCGCACCAGTTTTCCGGCGGCATGCGGCAGCGTGTGGTTATCGCGATCGCGCTTGCCTGCAACCCCAAGCTGCTGATTGCCGACGAGCCCACCACGGCGCTTGATGTAACCATCCAGGCGCAGGTACTCGAGCTCATGAAAGCGCTCATCCGCGAGCGCGACATGTCGATGCTGCTCATTACCCATGACCTGGGCGTCGTCGCCGAGGTCTGCGACGAGGTTGCGGTCATGTACGCGGGCCGCATCGTCGAGATCGGCACGGCGGACGAGGTGTTCAACAGCATCCGCCATCCGTATACTGAGGGGCTGTTCAACTCGCTGCCGAACCTCAAGCAGCGCGGCGAGGATCTTGTCCCCATCCGCGGCATGATGCCCGACCCCACCAACCTGCCGAAGGGCTGTGCCTTTGCGCCCCGCTGCCCGTATGCGACGGCGGCGTGCGAAGCCCAGCAGCCGGCGCTCCGCGCGATGGGCGGCACCCATTTTGTCGCCTGCGACGCATACAACGACCCGGATTTCAAGTTAGGAGGGGTGAAGTAAGCCATGGAGAAAACGTTACTCGAGGTCCAGAACCTGACAAAATACTTCACGACGCCCGCCGGGCAGCTGCACGCGGTCGACGGCGTGAGCTTTAAGATCGAGGAGGGCAAGACGCTGGGCATCGTTGGCGAGTCCGGGTGCGGCAAGTCGACCACTGGCCGTACCATCCTCAAGCTGATCCAGCCCACTGGCGGCAAGATCATTTTTGACGGTGAGGATATCACAAATTATTCCACTGCCAAGATGCGCAAGCTGCGCACTGAGATGCAGATTATTTTCCAGGACCCGTTTTCCTCGCTCGACCCGCGCCAGAGCGTATTGCAGCTGATCAGCGAGCCCATGATTGAGCACAAGATGTTCCGCTCGAAGGCGGAGGTCGAGAAGCGGGCGCTGGAGCTGATGGAGACTGTCGGCCTCGCGCGCCGCTACATGAACGTTTATCCGCACGAGCTGGACGGTGGGCGGCGGCAGCGCATTGGCGTAGCGCGCGCGCTTGCGGTTAACCCCAAGCTGATCATCTGCGACGAGCCGGTGTCGGCGCTGGACGTGTCCATCCAGGCGCAGATCCTGAACCTGCTGCGCGAGCTCCAGCGCAATATGGGGCTGACCTTCATTTTCATCACTCATGACCTGTCGGTCGTCAAGTATTTCTCTGACGATATCGCGGTCATGTACCTTGGGCAGATGGTTGAGAAGGCGCCGTCGGATGAGCTGTTTGCCAACCCGATGCACCCGTATACCAAGGCGTTGCTGTCGGCGATCCCGATCCCGGTTGTTGGCAAGGAGAAGCCCGAACGCACGCTGATCAAGGGCGAGATCACCTCGCCGGTCAACCTGCCGGATGAGTGCCGCTTTGGCAAGCGCTGCGACGAGTGCCACGAGGATTGCCGGAAGAGCAACCCAGGGCTCAAGGAGATCCGCCCGGGGCATTTCGTGGCCTGCCATCACGTGGGCTAAACCCGCGCCTGCGCGGCGAGCGGCAGGGCTCTGCCCTGCACCCGCGCCTACGCGGCGAGCGGCAGGGCTCTGCCCTGCACCCGCGCCTACGCGGCGAGCGGCAGGGCTCTGCCCTGCACCCGCGCCTACGCGGCGAGCGGCAGGGCTCTGCCCTGCACCCGCGCCTACGCGGCGAGCGGCAGGGCTCTGCCCTGCACCCGCTGGGGCTTACGCCCCAGACCCCGAGATGCTGACGCATCTCAACTCGCCTGCGGGCGGGACGGGAGATGTTTATCTATCCTTGCTGCTCAATGACCAGCCCGCCATTATGGCAGCGGGCTGGTCGGCTTAGGGAAAAGAAGGGGTGCCCTCCCATTTACTGTGTACACGCACGAAAAGCCGCTGGCATAATGACACCAGCGGCTTTTCTTAGCGTCCCTTCAAGCGGCTTCTGTCGTCTGCGGCGTTACGGCCTGCACGCCAGAGCCGCACCCATTCCCCGTTGCAGGACTGTCCGCCGCGCAGGCAAACAGAATGGCTGGCTTTAGCGCTTACGGGTATCAAAAAAGAAGGGGCTTTTGGCCCCTTCTCTATGCTTATGATTTAAAGCGCAGCCTTTGCCTTCTCGGCGAGCGCTGCGAACGCAGCCTTATCGCTCACTGCGAGCTCGGCCAGCATCTTACGGTTCATCTCGATGCCTGCCTTCTTGAGGCCGTTCATGAACCGGCTGTAGTTCATGCCGCATACCTTCGCCTGCGCGGAGATACGGGTGATCCACAGGCGGCGGAAGTCGCGCTTCTTCGCCTTACGGCCAATATACGCATACTTGAGCGATTTCATGACCGCCTGGTTGGCTGTTCTAAAATGTGTGGATTTTGCGCCAAAGTAGCCCTTCGCGCGCTTCAGAATCTTTTTTCTTCTTTTGCGCGTCATCATCGCGCCCTTAACTCTAGCCATTTTATTTCGATCCTCCTGAAATTATTTCTCTGTAACCCGTTACGCGTAAGGGATCAGACGCTTGATCTCTGCAACGTTGGTTGCGTCCGCGTACCCTTCCTTGCGCAGATGGCGCAGGCGCTTCGTGCTCTTCTTAGTCAGGATGTGACGGCGGCCAACATGGGCGCGCTTGATTTTCCCGCTTTTGGATACCTTGAATCTCTTTTTTGCACCAGTGTGCGTCTTGATCTTGGGCATTGCTGTTACTCCTCTCGTGCCCCTGCGGCAAGGCGCAGGGACGTCCGTATTTTTGTTACTTCTCTTTTTTGGGGGCTAAGAACATGTGCATCTGCCGCCCCTCCAGCTTGGGCTGCTTTTCCACCGTGCTGAACTCGCCGCACAGCTCCGCAAAGCGGCGCAGAAGCTCCAGACCAAGCGAAGAATGGGTGACCTCGCGCCCGCGGAACCGCACCGAAACCTTGACCTTGTCGCCGCCCTTGAGGAACCGGCAGGCATGGCCGACCTTAACGTTCAGGTCTCCCACGTCGATATTGGGCGTCAGCCGGATCTCCTTGATCTCGACTACACGCTGGTTTTTCCGCGCTTCCTTCTCCCGCTTGGCCTGCTCGAACCGGTATTTGCCGTAATCCATGATGCGGCACACCGGGGGCTTGGCCTGCGGCGCTATCTTGACCAGATCCATACCCTTCTGGATGGCGATATCCATCGCTTCCTTCGAGGTTACGATCCCCAGCTGCTCCCCGGTGTCGGAGATGAGCCGGACTTCTTTGTCACGGATGTCTTCATTGATCTGATGTTCCATGCTGCTAATGCGAAAGCACCTCCCTATTGGACTCTCAAAAATGAAAAGGACGGATCATCAAAGCCGTCCGTCCCGCAAAAAAACACGCCCCCACGGCTGCATAAGCCCTGTGGCTGCGTCTTTCTTGACCCGTTCGCGTCGCTGCGGGTGAGGACGTTGATCCTGCTTTTTTGTACGCAATCCATTATATCAGCCGCAGCGCGCGCTGTCAAGCAAATTTTTCAATTTTTCCCCGCTATTGCGGGCCAGAGCCGGGACCGCCCTTGCGCGCTTTGCGGCCGAACCGCCACGCCAGCAGCAGGCACGCCGCGATCCCGGCGCAAAATGGGACCGCAAGCAGGAACGCGAGGTTTGCGGGGGCGCTGAACCCTAAATACTCGATGCCAAATTGCAGGGCGCTGTAATGATAGGCAACCACAGCGCACATTGCATGGGACAGGAGGAGTGCGAGCAAGCCGAAAAGACGGCGCAAAAACCCGTATTTTTTCATAAAAGAATCCTTTCTGCACAGCCAGTGCGGCATTTGGCGGAGAGCGGTTCAAAGGAAGAGCTCACACTCTTTACGCACGGAACACGCTTTTTTAATCGCCAGCGCAACAGCGGATACCAACGCGGCGTTGACCGTCCGGGCGTGATGCGGGCAACGCGACACGCAGCGCATGCAGGAGATGCAGGTTTTGCTGTCAGCCGTCTTAACATTTGCAGGGTCAATTGCCTTTACCGGGCACTGCGCCGCGCACAGGCCGCATTTTGTACAGCCTTTGCCCGCTTTGGGAACCAGGCTGGCCGCGCCCGCTTTCCGGTACGGGCGGTTCCCTGGGATCGGGAACGGGTCTGACGGCTGCGGGGCATCCAGCTTTTCCTGGATGCGGGCCGCAATGGCTTCCAGCTGCGATAAATCTGCGGCGTCTGGCCGGCCGGCTGCGTACTGGTGCATAATGGAATGCTCGGCAATTGCCGCAACCGCCGCGACAATCTCAAACCCGCACTCCCGGGCAATGTCCTCCATTTCAACCAGCGTGTCTTCATACGCGCGGTTGCCGTATACACACACCAGGATGCATTTTGCACCGCCGCCGTGGATCGCGCGCAGCCGCTCGGCCGCAATGGCTGGCACGCGCCCCGCATAGGAGGGCAGTGTAATGAGGGCGACATCGTCCGCACAAAAGCGAAATTGTGAAAAATCGGTTTCCGCGTCGCAAAGGTCAACGGTTTCTATCAGCTCGCCCCAGTGCCTGGCGATTGCGGCAGCGACTTTTGCCGTGCCGCCGGTCGGGCTGAAAACCAACTGTTTGTACTGCATAGCCTGTCCCCATTTCTTATTCTTAATGTCATTATAACATAAGCGTTGTCCGCACGCAAGCCGTTTTCCCGCATGGAACCTTGCAGTGGAAGCGCTCGAAATCGGATGAAAATATATTTCCCATCCAGCAACAGACGTGGTATAATCAAAAAAGCCCCGCGTGTCAGCGCGTACCGATCCCCCGCCGCAGCGGGACTGAAGTTTTTACTCGATTTTTTTACAAAAAAATCGCGGGGTGCAGGGGCAGAGCCCCGCCGCCAGTCCGGCGTAAGGACGCCTCCCCGGCGAGGGGCGGGGTGCAGGGGCAGAGCCCCGCCGCCAGTCCGGCGTAAGGACGCCTCCCCGGCGAGGGGCGGGGTGCAGGGGCGGAGCCCCGCCGCCAGTCCGGCGTAAGGACGCCTCCCCGG
This sequence comes from Clostridiaceae bacterium, assembly GCA_009911355.1. Classification (GTDB taxonomy): domain Bacteria; phylum Bacillota; class Clostridia; order Oscillospirales; family Butyricicoccaceae; genus QXXE01. The sequence goes on from QXXE01000049.1 coordinate 9,252, forward strand.
CGAGGGGCGGGGTGCAGGGGCGGAGCCCCGCCGCCCGCTGCGAAGGCGAATCAACATTACAGAAAGCAGGCGCATAGATGAGCCCACAGGAAGCCCTTAAAAAATATTTCGGATACGATACGTTCCGCCCCCATCAAGGCGGACTGATCGAACAAACCCTGGCAGGCCGCGACGTGCTAGGCGTGATGCCCACCGGCGCAGGCAAGTCGCTGTGCTACCAAATCCCCGCCCTCTGCCTGCCCGGCTGGACACTGGTCGTTTCCCCCCTCATCGCCCTCATGCAAGACCAGGTCGCCGCCCTGGAACAGTCAGGCGTACCCGCCGCATGCCTCAACAGCGCCCAGACCGAGGCCGAACAGCGCCAGGTGTTCGCAAAAGCCTGGAATGGGGCGCTTAAACTGCTCTATGCCGCCCCCGAACGCCTCGAAACCCCCGGCTTCCGCGCCCTCTGCAAAGAGCATCCCCCCACGCTCGCCGCCGTAGACGAGGCCCACTGCATCTCCCAGTGGGGGCAGGATTTCCGCCCCAGCTACCTGCGGCTCCCCGAACTGATCGAAGAGCTCCCCACAAGGCCGCGCCTTGCAGCCTTCACCGCAACCGCAACCGCCGCCGTGCGGGAGGATATCGTGCGCCTGCTCGGGCTGCGCGAACCATCCGTGCTTGTCTCCGGCTTCGACCGCCCTAACCTCTGGTTCGGCGTGCGCCAGACCAGCGGCCCCACCGAAAAAAAACGTCTGCTGGGCGATTTCATCGCCGAAAGGCCGGGGAAAAGCGGCATCGTCTACTGCGCAACCCGTAAGGCTGTTGACGAGGTGTCCGCGCTGCTGTGCGCTCAGGGCTTTGCCGCAGGCCGTTACCACGCCGGGATGGACAGCGCCGACCGCCGGCAAATGCAGGAGGCTTTCCTCTACGACCGCCTGTCGGTCATGGTCGCAACCAACGCGTTCGGGATGGGCATCGATAAGTCCAACATTTCTTATGTCGTACATTTCAATATGCCGCAGGACCTCGAAAGCTACTACCAGGAAGCCGGGCGCGCAGGCCGCGACGGCGAGAGCGCCGAATGCCTGCTGCTCTACAGCGCCCAGGACGTGCGCACCGCCCAGTTTTTGCTGTCGCACAGCCGCGAAGCCGAGCAGGAGCTCGACCCCGAAACCGCCGCGCGCGTGCGCGGCCAGGCCGAACAGCGGCTGCGCCAGATGACCTTCTACAGCACCACGAACGACTGCCTGCGCGGCTTTTTCCTGCGCTATTTCGGCGAAAAGGCCCCGCCCAGCTGCGGGAATTGCTCCAACTGCCTTGCGCATACCGAGATGCGCGACATTACAATCGAGGCCCAGAAGGTCGTCTCCTGCGTCTACCGCCTGCGGCAGCGCGGGCGCACCGTGGGCAGGGCGCTGATCTCGGATATCCTGCGCGGCGCGAAAAATGAACGGGTGCTGTCGTCCGGCTTTGATACGCTGTCTACCTACGGCATCATGCAGGGCATCCCTGGCCGGACGGTTGCCTATTACATCGATCTTCTGGTGCAGGCCGGATATCTGACCGACACGGGCGGCGATTACCCTGTGATCTGCCTGAATGGGCGGTCGGATGAGGTGATCCGCCAGAGGAAAACCATTGTTGTTCCGGTGCGCGAGGGCGTGCTGCGCGAGAAGCCCGAACGGGCGCGGCCGCGCAGGGGCGGCATCCCCGCGGTGTCCGGCCCCGTGGACGACGGGCTCTACGGCAGGCTTACCGCTCTGCGCGCCAAGCTCGCCGAGCGCGCAGGCGTGCCCGCCTATATCGTGTTCTCCAACGCCACGCTGCGCGAGATCGCCGCCCGCGCCCCGCGTACCGACGCGGCGCTGCTGGAGGTCCCTGGCGTCGGGGAAGCCAAGCTGAACCGTTACGGGCGGGAATTCCTGCGATGTATCGCTGATTACGAGGCCGAGCGGCGCGGGGCTGCGAAGGACGAGGATTGACTGCTCCCGCACGCTTCTTCTGATCTCTCCGCCGCCCATCCGCGCAAGAACCGGCAAACAGCCTGCCGCAGCGCATCATGATTGCCCGCCAGTCCAGCCGCGAAATGAAGAAGCGTCTGCCGAAGGATATCGCACGGATTCAATAACCCGCCACAAGTCATACAGCAGCATAAGGCATTTTTTTGCACCATTTGAAAATTCACGCATAAGCCCCGCGTTTCGCTTGCCGGGCGCTTGACGGCGCGCGCCGTTTCCAGTAAAATAAAGTAGACCGCCGCCCCCAAGGCACGTTTCCCTTGCGGGCGGCGGTATAATCACAGACGGGGGGCCTCATGGGACAGAAAGATTTGACAAAAGGAGCCGTGTTCCCGGCAATGTGCCTGTTTGCGCTGCCGATGATCCTCGGGAATCTGCTCCAGCAATGCTATAATATCGTGGACACCTGGGCCGTTGGGAAATACATCGGCCCTGGCGCGCTGGCTGCGGTAGGGTCGGCATTCGCGCTGATGACCTTCCTGACCTCCGCGCTGCTCGGGCTCTGCATGGGCAGCGGCGTCGTGTTCTCGCTCTGCTTCGGCGCGCAGCAGCACGAACGGCTGGAAAGCAGCCTTTGTGCGGCATTCGCGCTGGCGGCGGCTGCGGCGGCGCTGCTGACCGCCGCGTCCCTCGCGGGGACTGAAGCCATCCTGATCTGGATGAACATCCCACCCGCAATCACCGGGATTACCCGCGACTACCTTGCCATTGTGTTCTGGGGCATCCCGGCGGTCGCGCTGTACAACTTCTTTGCGGCATATTTGAAAGCGCTCGGCAATTCGGTTGTCCCACTGGCATTCCTGGGTGTGGCAACGCTGCTCAATATCGCCCTTGACCTCCTGCTGGTCGCCGTGTTCCCGCTGGGCACCGCCGGGGCTGCCATCGCGACGATTGCCGCGCAATATGTCTCGGGGCTGGGCATTGCGCTGTACACGCTGTTCCGGGACGGGCGGCTGCGGCAGGCGTTCCGGCGTTTCCGGGTCAGGCGGCACAGCCTGCGGGAGATTACGAACTATTCCCTGCTCACCTGCGTGCAGCAGTCGGTTATGAACCTCGGTATCTTAATGGTGCAGGGGCTGGTCAACAGCTTCGGCACCCCGGTCATGGCGGCGTTTGCCGCAGGCGTGAAGATCGACGCATTCGCCTATATGCCTGTGCAGGAATATGGCAGCGCTTTTTCAACCTTTATCGCGCAGAACATGGGCGCGCGCGAGCCGGGGCGCGTAAAGGAGGGCTTCCGCTGCGGGGTATTCACCTCGTGCGGCTACTGCGCCCTGGTTTCGCTGGCGCTGTGGTTCCTCGCCGAACCGCTGATCCACATTTTTATCAGCCCGGAGGAAACCGCGATCGTCGCCGAAGGCGTGCGTTATCTGCACACGGTTGGGCCGTTCTATTCCGGCATCGGGTGCCTGTTCCTGCTCTATGGGTTCTACCGTGCGGTCGGCAGGCCCGCCATTTCGGTTGTCCTGACCGTCCTCTCGCTGGGGACGCGCGTCGCGCTGTCCTACGCGCTTTCGGGGATGCCCGGGATCGGCGCGGCGGGGATCTGGTGGTCAATCCCGATCGGCTGGGGGCTGGCCGACCTCGCAGGGTTCCTCTTTTATCTGAAAAAGCGCGGAAGCCTTCTTGCCGTGCAGTGAAACCCGCCTCTTTCCAACAAAAAGCCGCCCGTCCTGCATGGGAGCAGGACGGGCGGTTTGCTGTTTCGGGGATGGTTACGGGGTATAGGGCTTTGTGGTGTCAATCACGATGCACATGGCGCTGTTGTCCCAGGCAACGCTGAAATCAAACAGCGCGCCGATGTCGCGCAGCTTGAAATAGTTGCTCTGCCCGATGAGGTAGGCGGTCGGCGAGACCGCAACACCGTTGCGGTAGATGGTGGAGGTGCTGAGCACGGCGGTTTTCGTGCCGGGCTCGCCGGGGGCCAGCTCGCCGCCTGCCGCCGTGTAAGGCTGCCCGGAGGTTAGCAGGATGTTGCCGGAAGCCTTGTCCCAGAGGACTTCATATTGCTTTGCCGAGCCGGACAGCGCCGCGGCGAGGTCGCGCAGCTTGAAATAGGTATAGCCGTTCGTGCCCTCGCGGATGGTGTACGCGTCAAACAGGACGCGTTTGCCGTCGACCATCACGGGCGCGCTGTTCTGCTCTGCCTGCACGGACGCGGAAGGCGTTGCCGTCGTTGGCGTCCCTGGCGTGGCCTCGGTCCCTGGTGTGGTTGACGTGCCTGGCGTGGTCGGCGCGACGGGCCCGAACAGCCCCGCGAGCGAGGGGTCCTTCGTCGGGTCGGTGGAGCCGTCGGGGAGCAGCGGGACTTCGCCGGGGAGGTTGCCGGTCACGCGCACAACGACCGAGCTGGGCGCAAGCCCGCCGGTCGAGTGGCTGACCAGATAATAGCCGGGGTTTTGGAGCTGGAAGCCAGCCCCCACCTGATGCTGATAGGAACCGGCCAGCTGGGTTGTGTAGTTTTTGAATTCGCTCGCGGCAATGGTGCGCACGCCGTCCGCCAGGGTGACCTGCATCTGCCCGATGCTGGGGGCAACCTCGTTCATCCAGCCGATAACGCCGGTGCCGCCGGAGACCGTGACCGGGAATACGCGCAGCTGTGCGGCCTGCCCGACAAGGGTGATCGTGCAGCCGGGGTCGGCGCGGTAGACCGGCAGGGTGTAGGACTGCCCGTCCTCCTGCACGATGAGGATGCCTGCCGAGCCCTTGTCGGCGGCGTTGGAGACCGAAAAAATGGAGCGGGCCGTGTCGCTGCGGTCGTGGATCAGGTATGCGCTGCCTGCGGCGTGCGCGGGGGCGGACAGCAGCGCTGCAAGCAGCCCCAGCAGGCAGAAACGCCGGAAGCAGGATCGGAATCGTAGCATGGGAATATCCTCCAAAAAGGTATGGAAATCATCGCGGCGGTGCAGGGGGGGCGATGGGGGCCCGTGCATCTGCGCTGCCGGTTTGCGGGCATGGGAAGAGCCCTGTAAGGCTATTTTACCACAAAAGAGCGGGGATTGCAAGCGGGCGGCGTGCAGAGCAAGAGGGAAGCTGCAAACGCGCATGATGGCGCACCCATCAAAAAACGGGCACGTCTTTCTCGGCGTGTCCGTTTTTGATATCGGGCGCAGAAGGAGCGGGTGTGCGTATCCCCCGTCCCGCCCGCAGGCGACGGAAGGGAGTCCAGAGGGGCTAGCCCCTCTGGCGCCCGCCGCGAAGGCGCGGGGTGCAGGGGCAGAGCCCCTGCCGGAGCGCAGGCGGTTAGACCATCATCTGACGGCGGCGGGAAAGGTTCATGGTCCCGTCCTGCATGGAAGCAAGGTTGTCCAGGCACTGCCCCGTGCCGTAAGCAACGCAAGACACCGCGTCCTCAGCCACCCGGGTGGGGATGCCGGTCTTGGTCGCGATCAGGTTGGCAAACCCCCAGATCATCGCCCCCCCGCCAGTCATGACAATGCCATTGCCGGAAATGTCGCTCGTCAGTTCAGGAGGAGTGCGCTCAAGCACCCCGTGGATGGCCTCGATGATGGAGGAAGTGACCTCCTCAAACGCGTCCATGACCTCGGTCGAGCCAACGGTGAAGGTACGCGGCAGACCGGTCATCAGGCAGCGCCCCTTGATCTCCATGGTCGCTTCCTCGGGGCGCGCGTAGACGCAGCCGATCTGCTTTTTGATTTCCTCGGCTGTACGTTCGCCAATGAGCACGTTGTGCTTGCGGCGGATATATTTGACAATGGCTTCGTCGAACTTATCACCCGCGATTTTGATCGAAGTGGATTCGACAATGCCGCCAAGGGAAATGACAGCGATATCGGTTGTGCCGCCGCCGATATCGACAACCATGTTGCCCTCAGGCTTGGAAATATCGATGCCGGCCCCCATTGCGGCCGCGACGGGCTCTTCAACGAGGAAGACGCGCTTTGCACCAGCCTGCGTGCCTGCGTCGATGACGGCGCGTTCCTCGACCTCGGTGATGACGGAGGGGACGCACATGACGAGGTTGGGCTTGAAGAGCCGGAAGCCCAGCACCTTGCGGATGAATTCTTTGATCATACGCTCGGTCATCTCGTAGTCGGAGATCACGCCCTCGCGCAGCGGGCGGATGGCAATTATGTTGCCGGGGGTGCGCCCGAGCATTTTCTGGGCTTCTTCGCCGACCGCAAGCATTTTGCCGGTCTGCTTGTCGACCGCCACAACGGACGGCTCGTGCAGCACAATGCCCTTGCCTTTCAGGTATACGAGCACCGACGCTGTGCCCAGGTCGATGCCTACATCGCTTGAAAATAACATGGATTCTGCCCACCAATCTTTGTTTTTTGTTTGCCCTTCACGGGCGGCGCCAAAGGGCGTTGCCCTCCGCAGGCGGCGCCAAGGGGCTCTGCCCCCTGGACCCCCGCGATTTTTTTGTAAAAAAATCGAGTAAAAACTTCACCACGCCTGCGGGCGGGACGGCAGGGCGCCCGGTCCGCGCCATCCCCGTTGCCTGGTCCCTGATTTGTTATTGACAGGAGGCACGCATTATTATACCCCGCCAGGACGGGTTTTCAACGGGAATCCGGGCGAAAAATGTTGCCCGCGCGGAAAAATCACAGCGTGCCGCCCTTGAGCCTGATTTTGAGCGCGGAATAACGCCGACCGATCTTGTCGTTTTCGATCGCCGCGCGCATCACGTCGGGCGAGCCGACGATTACCAGCAGTTTTTTTGCCCGTGTAATCGCGGTGTAGAGGATGTTCCGGGTCAGCAGGCGCGGGTTGATCCCGGGGGACAGGGCGACGACGACCGCGTCGAACTCGCTGCCCTGCGCTTTGTGGACGGTCATGGCGTAGGCGAGCTCCAGCTCGCTGAGCATGTCGTAGGTATAGGTTGCCAGCTTGTCGTCGAAGCGGACGGTCAGGCATTCCAGGGAGGGGAACAGCTGGACGATTTCGCCCACGTCGCCGTTGAACATGCCGCAGCCCGATTCGCTGCCGTCCATGCGTTCCCAAACGATGTCGTAGTTGTTGCGCACCTGCATTACGCGGTCGCCGGTGCGGAAAATGGTATCGCCGAAGCGTTTTTCGGGCTTGTCCTCGCCGGGGGGGTTCAGGGTTTCCTGGAGGGTGCGGTTGAGCTGCGCGGTGCCCGCGCCCTGCCGCCGGGAGGGGGTCAGCACCTGGATCTGGGAGGGGGAAAAGCCGTAATGGCGCGGCAGGCGCACGGAACACAGGCCGGCGACGGTTTCGATGATGCCTGCTGAGTCGTTCTTTTTCATGATGAAAAAGTCGCCGTCCGCGCCGGATGCGACGGGCAGCTTGCCCTGGTTGATGGCATGGGCGTTGAGGACGATGTCGCTTTCGCGCGCCTGCCGGAAAATCTCGGTCAGCTGGATGGTCGGCACGCGGCCCGAGCCGATCGCGTCGCGCAGGAAGTTGCCGGGGCCGACGGGGGGCAGCTGGTCGGCGTCGCCGACGAGCACCAGGCGCGCGCCGTGCGGGAGCGCGTCCACCAGCGCCTGCATCAGCCGGATATCGATCATGGACACCTCGTCCAGCACGACCGCGTCGCATTCGAGGGGGTTGGTACGGCTGCGCTGGAAGCCCAGCTGCCCGCCGTTGTGATAGCCCGCTTCGAGCAGGCGGTGGATGGTTTTGGCCTCCATGCCGCACAGCTCGGAAAGGCGCTTGGCGGCGCGGCCGGTCGGGGCCGCAAGCACCACGTTCAGCCCCAGCGCTTCAAACATGCGCAGCATCCCGCGCACGGCGGTGGTCTTGCCGGTGCCGGGGCCGCCGGTCAGGATGACGACGCCGTTTTTTGCGGCGGCGGCAATCGCTTCGCGCTGGAGGGGGGCGTAGCTGACGTCGCTGTCCATTTCCAGCGCGTGCATCAGCTCGTCCACATCGAAATCATATTCGTAATTCATCTCGGCCATGCGGGCGAGGTAGTCCGCGAGGTAGGTTTCGGCTTCGTGCAGCGCGTGCAGGTATACCACATCCTTGCCGCGCAGGGTCTCGCGCACGAATTCGCCGCGCTCGGCCAGGCGGCATACGCCCTCTTCGAGAACCTCGTCGGTAACGGCAATGTCCTCGGTCGAAAGCAGCGCGGCAGCAGCCCGGCGCACCTTGTAAACCGGGATAAAGGTGTGCCCGTTGTCGAGGTTCGCGGTCATGGTGTATACGAGCCCGGCCTCGATGCGCTCGGGCGCAAGGCTGGGGAGGCCGAGGCTGGCGGCGAGATTGTCGGCGACATGGAAATCGACTTTGTAATAGTCGTCGCAAAGCAGGAAGGGGTTGGCGGTGAGCGCCGGGACCGCCGCCGTGCCCATGCGCTTGTAGAGCCGCGCGGTGAGCTCGAGGGGCAGGCCGTTTTCGCTGAGGAAGTCCATCAGCTGGCGCATTTCGGACTGCTCCTGGAACTGCCTGCCGATTTCGCGGGCTTTTTGGAGGGTCACACCCCGCAGCCCGGCGAGCTTCTCGGGCTCGTCAAGCAGGGTGCGGAAGGTATCGTCGCCAAACTCCTTTGCGATGCGGGCGGCAAGCTTGGGGCCGACCCCTTTGATCAGCCCGGAGCCGAGGTATTCGGCAATGCCGCGGGCGGTGGTGGGCAGGCTGCGCTCGAAGCCGTCGGCGTTGAACTGCTCGCCGTAGGATGGGTGGACGACCCATTTGCCGGTCAGGGTGAGCTCTTCCCCGATGGCTACGTTGGGGATGCAGCCGGTCGCGGTGACCTCCTCGCCGTCGGGGGAGGTGAGCCGCACCACCGAATAGCCGTTTTCGTCGTTCATGAAAACGATTTGGGAGACGGCGCCGCTGACCACCTCGTCACGGCTGCCTGTTTCTTCAAATTCCTGTAATTCCTGATAATCCTGCATGATTGTCCCGCCATTACCTGTTGAAATATTCAATGCCCAGCTGCGCAGCAAGCTGCCGGAGCGGTTCGCAGCCCTCGCCGGTGTCAATAAAGACGATCGGGATCCCGGGAAGGTATTCCCGGCGGGCGCGGTGGGCGGTGCGCAAAAGCTGCTCCGCCCGGGGCGAAGCGCCGTCCAGAAAAAGATACAGCTCGGCGCAGTCGCCCGCGCGCGGGAACCCAGCAAACAGCAGGCCGTATACCGACCACAGAATGCAGGCCAGCCCGACCGCCGCGAGCGTGCCAACGATAAAATGAAAAACCATCGCGCGTCCCTCCTTGGTTCAAGGTATGCGGGAAGGGCGGGCGCGGTGCGTAACCCAGAAACAGCGCACGAGACGGCCAAATCCTGCCAAAGCCGCTGCCGCGGCGGCAGATAGCCCCTGTTCCGGCGCGTTTTTCCTGCTTTTTATGGTATCACTTCGGGGGATATTTGTCAATCGAACAGGGCGGGGTTTCGCAAATCTTTTGCAAAACCCCAAGCGTCCGCGCCGCAGCTGCCCGCACGATATTGACCAGGCGGGCAGAGGAAAGCCCCGCCAGCCATATCAGCATCTGCACGCATGCGCGCATGGGGCTGCACCGCCCCTGGGGCAATGCGCCCGCTGCCGTTATGGCGGGCGCATGCAGGCATTTGCCGGGCGCATATAAAAAAGGAATGTGAATATTCCTTGAAAATTCAATACACCAGCGTTGCATGGCGCGGCATTCGGTGGTAAAATGGGAACATACAAAAATTCCAGATGCTTCCCTGTCACAGCGCAGAGCCCCGCCGCAGGCGGAAAAAGGGAGTCCAGAGGGACGAGTCCCTCTGGCGCCCGTCCGGCGCGAGGACACCCCCGCCCGCAGGCGGCGCCCGTCCGGCGTGAGGACGCCCCCGCCCGCAGGCGGCGCCCGTCCGGCGCGAGGACGCCCCCGCCCGCAGGCGGCGGAAGGGCAGTGGCAGGGTACAGGCATACAGAGGTGAATTATGGTCCTAAAATCCTTGCTTTTGCAGGGCTTCAAATCCTTTCCAGACCGCACCGAAATCCGGTTCCTTGGCGGCGTGACCGCCATCGTCGGCCCCAACGGCAGCGGCAAATCCAACATTTCCGACGCGATCCGCTGGGTGCTCGGCGAGCAGTCCTCCCGCTCCCTGCGCGGCGCAAAAATGGAAGACGTCATCTTCGGCGGCACCGCCCGGCGCGGACCCGTCGGTTTTGCCGAAGTCTCCCTCATCCTCGATAACGAAAATGGGCGCTTCCACTCTGACTTCACCGAGATCATGATCACCCGGCGTTACTACCGCTCGGGCGAAAGCGAATACTTCATGAACAAAAAGCACTGCCGCCTGCGCGACATCCATGAGCTCTTTATGGACACCGGCCTCGGGCGCGACGGCTATTCCATCATCGGCCAAGGCCGCATCGACGAGGTGCTTTCCCTCAAAAGCGAGGACCGCCGCGAAATGTTCGAGGAAGCCGCCGGCATCACCAAGTTCCGCTACCGCAAAGAAGAAGCCGGGCGCAAGCTTGCCGCCACAGAGGACAACCTCGTGCGCATCCGCGACCTCTTCACCGAGCTCGAACGGCAGGTCGGCCCCCTCGAACGCCAGAGCGAAAAAGCACGGCAGTACCTTGCCCTGCGCGACCGCCTGCGCGTGCTTGAAATCTCGCTGTGGCTGCTCTCCCTCGAACGCATCCGCTCCGGCCGCGAAAAAAATGCCCAGGACGCCGCCGCCTGCGCCGCCCAGCTGTCTGGCGCGCGCGACGCACAGAACGCCCTCTACGAGCAGTCCGAACAGCTCGCCGAGGCGCTGCGCCGGATCGAAACCGACGCGGAAGCCCTCCGCCGCGAGCTGAGCGCCGCCGAAGCGCGCGCCGCCGACCAGGCACAGCGCTGCGCCGTACTCAAGGCGAATATCGGCAACTGCGAGGAAAATATCGAACGCACCCGCCGGGAACGCGCACAGCGGCAGGAGCAGGCCGAAACCCTCGGCGGGCAGACAGCCGCCAGAAGGGCCCGCACCGGGCAGCTCGACCGCGAACACGAGGAGCTCACCGCCCAGCTGTCGGCGCTCGACGCCCAGGCCGAAGGGCTGCGGCAGGAGGACGCCGCGCTCACAGGACGCGAAAAAGAGCTGCGCGGCCGCATTTCTACCGTCTCCGAAGAACGGTTCCAGACCGAGCTGCGGCGTACCGCCGCCGAGTCCAGCCTGCAATCGATGGACGAGCGCCGGGACACGATCGGCGCGGACGTGGACGCGGCAGCGGAAAAGCTGGAAGCCGAGCAGTCGCGCCAGGCAGGGCTGCAAAACGAACTCGAAACCTGTTTAGAGACCCTTTCGGGCGCCAAAAATAAGCTTGCGGGCGTATCGCTCAAGGCGGAAAGCCGCCGGCGGAAGCTGGACGCGCTCGCAAAGGAGGCCCAGGACGCCGCCGCCGCCCTCACCGACTGCGAAAACCGCGCCCGGATGCTGCGCGACATGCAGCGCGAGTACGAAGGCTTTTCGCGCTCGGTCAAGTCGGTCATGACCGCCGCGGGGCGCGGGGCGCTCCCGGGAATCCACGGGCCGGTCTCGTCGCTGCTGCGCACCGGCGGGCGCTACCTCACCGCGATCGATACCGCGCTCGGCGCGGCGGCCTCCAACATCGTCGTCGACCGCGCGGCCGACGGCAAACGCGCCATCGAATACCTCAAGCGCAGCGACGGCGGGCGGGCGACCTTCCTGCCGCTCGATACCATCAGGCCCCAGTCGCTGCGCGAAAACGGGCTGGAAAACCACCCCGGCTTCTGCGGCACCGCTGATACGCTGGTGCAGTGCGACGGGCAGTACCGCGGCATCGTCCAAAACCTGCTTGCGCGGACGGTCATTGCCGAGCATATGGACGCGGCGCTCGCCATCGCGCGGGCGCACGGCAACCGCTTCCGCGTCGTCACGCTCGACGGGCAGGTCATCCAGGCGGGCGGCGCGATGACCGGCGGCTCGGTGTCGAAGGGCACCGGGGCGCTCGCGCGCGCGGGCAAGCTCCGGGAGCTGGAAGAACGCCAAAAAGGGCTTGCACAGCGCAAAGCCGAAACGGAAAACGCCCTTGCCGCCGCAAAAAGCGAGCTCGCCGCGCTGGACTACGACGTAAAAGCCATCGAAGCCGAGCGCGCCCGCGCCCAGGAGGACGAAGCGCGGCTACAGGCGCTGGTGTCCCAGCACGGGGCGCTGGTGGACAGCCTGCGGGCGCAGTATGACGGGCTGGTGCTCGAACGCGACAATCTTTCGCAGGCGCGGGCGGGCTATGAGCAGGCCGTCCGGGAATGCGGCGAAGCCCTTTCGCAGCAGCAGCGCACGCTGGACGGGCTGGAAGGCCAGCTGGCAGCGCTCGGGGGCGAACGCGATACGCTCGCCGCGCGTCAGGGGCAGTTTGCCGAGGAAGCGGGGCGTGTGCGCACCGCGATCGCGGAGAACCGCTCAGAAGCGGCGGCGACGCGGGAAGCCCTTGCCGACCTTGAACGGCTGCGCGCCGACATGGACGCGGGGCTGGCCGGGGCAGGGGACGAGATTGCGCGGCTTGAGGGTGAAATTACCCGCCTGCGCGCCGAACTCGCCGAAGCCGGGCAGCGTCAGGCCGACGGCGGCAGTGAAGCCGAGCGGCTGCGGGCGCAGCTTGCCGAAAAAGGGCAGGAGCGCCTGCGTACCGAAGGCGAAAAAACCGCCGCCGACAAGCGCGCGCAGTCCCAAAACGAAGAAATCCTGAACCTCGAGCGCGAGGGCGCAAGGCTGGAAAACCAGGCGTCCTCCTTCGCGAACGAGGAGCGGCAGATTTTGGATAAAATGTGGGAAAACTACGAACTGACCCCGACCCCGGCGGCAGAAGTCGCCGTCACGCTGGAGGACCCCGCGCAGGCGGGGCGCGACGCGCATGAGCTGCGCGAGCAGATGCGCGCGCTGGGGCATATCAACCTCGACGCGATCGAGGAATACCAGAAGGTGCTGGAACGCTACGAATTCCTGAACGAGCAGAAGGCCGACCTGGAAAAAGCGCAGAACGAGCTTTACAAGGTGATCGACCAGCTGACCGTCAACATGAAGGAAATTTTCGCCAGCGAATTTGCAAAGCTGAACGGCTATTTCGGAGAGACCTTCCGCGAGATTTTCGGCGGCGGGCATGCGGAATTGCAGCTTGCCGACACTTCGGATATCCTGAACTGCGGCATCGACATCCGCGTTTCGCCCCCCGGCAAGGCGGTCAAAACGATCACCCTGCTGTCGGGCGGCGAAAAGGCGTTTGTGGCAATCGCACTGCACTTCGCGATCCTCAAGCTGCGCCCCACGCCCTTCTGCGTACTCGACGAGATCGAAGCGGCGCTCGACGATGTGAATGTAGGCCGTTTCGCGAAATATATCCGGCGGCTGTCGGATGAGACACAGTTTATTGTCATCACCCACCGGCGCGGCACGATGGAGGAAGCCGACATGCTCTACGGCGTTACGATGCAGGAGCAGGGCGTGTCGCGGCTGCTGATGCTGAACCTCGCGGAAGCCGAAAAGCAGCTTGGCAAGGAAATGCGGTAGCGTTTCACATGACAGATTTGGAGGAAATGTAAATGGCTTGGACGTGGAGTATTGGGGGGATTGTGCTCATCTGGCTGAGCATTGCAGCGGAAAAGCTGTGGCCCGTGTGGCCGTTCCTGTTTGTATATACGTCAGCAAAGCTGGCGGCGGTATTGCAGCTGCCGGCAGAGGAGTCTGCCGAAGCCCGCGCGGAGCGTATGACCGTGTCGCGGTGGCTGGTGTTCCTCTCGGGCATGTCCCTGTTGATGCTGCTGCTCTTTGCCGTAACAATGATTACAGAATACCCACAATAACACATCCACCGGAGCGGGAAAGGATTTCGCCCGCACAGGAAAAACAATATAAAAAATTTGCCAGCGTCTGTGAAGGCCAACGCTGTACGGCGTGGAGACGCGACGCAGGCCGTCCCTCGTCCCGCCCGCAGGCGAGATAAAGCTTTTACTCAATTTTTTCTCGAAAAAATTGCGGGGTTCAGGGGCAGAGCCCCTGGCGCGCCCGCGCAGGGCCGGGTGCAGGGCAGAGCCCTGCCGCCGCCCGCGCAGGGCCAGGAGCGCAAGCGACTATTAAATTAAGGAGAAACCGAACATGTTATATTGGTTGATGGGGAGCGAGCTGTTCAGCGGCCTGCTGGAATTCCTTGCAGTAAGCTTTTGGTTCGCATGGCCCCCGCTGTTCGTGTACACCTTCGCAAAGGTGCTGTGGCGGGTCATGGAGGACCGCGCCGCGCCAGAATACGAAGCCGAACACAAAAACTGGACGTTCCCAGCGCTGGTCGCAGGCTGCGGCGCATCACTGCTGCTGTCCATGCTGACAGCCGTCATAATATGGAACCAGATGTAGATTTGGCGCCCACTGGAATTTTTGATATCTTTTTTAGATAGGAGGAAGCAATGGGATTTTTTGAAAAAATTAAGCAAGGACTGAAAAAAACGACCAACGCAGTCGCCCAGTCCCTGGACGACCTCGCCGCGTCCTTTGTCGAGGTCGACGACGAAATGCTCGAGGAGCTCGAAGAAACACTGATCATGGCCGACCTCGGCGCGGGCGTTGCCGCAAAAGCAACCGAGAAGCTGCGCAAAACCGCCCAGCACACCCGCATTGAAAACGGCATCGCACTGCGCTGCCTGCTCAAAGACGTGCTGACCGACATGATGCTCGAGGACATCCAGATCGACCTGTCAGGCACGCCCGCCGTCATCCTGGTCATCGGCGTCAACGGGGTCGGCAAAACGACCTCCATCGGCAAGCTCGCCGCCCGCTACGTGCAGGAGGGCCATCAGGTCATGCTCGCAGCAGCGGATACCTTCCGCGCAGCGGCCGCTGACCAGCTGGAAATCTGGGCCAGGCGCGCGGGCGCGGACATCGTCCGCCACGGCGAGGGCGCAGACCCCGCCGCCGTCGTGTTCGACGCCGTCGCCGCAGCAAAGGCGCGCGGCTGCGACATCATCATCATCGATACCGCAGGACGGCTGCACAATAAGCAGAACCTGATGAATGAGCTGAACAAAATCGACCGCATCCTGACGCGCGAGCTGCCAGACTCGTCAAGAGAGACCCTGCTCGTGCTAGACGCGACAACCGGGCAGAACGCCGTCCATCAGGCCGAGGAATTCAACAAGGCGGCTAAGCTGACCGGCATCGTCCTGACCAAGCTCGACGGCACCGCAAAGGGCGGCATCGTCGTCGCGATCTCGGCAGGGCTCGGCGTACCGGTCAAGCTGGTCGGCGTCGGCGAGGGGCTCGACGACCTGATGGACTTCAACCGCTCCATGTTCCTCGAAGCCATCCTGCCCGATTTCGACGACATGCTGGAACGGAAGGGGGGCTCGTAAATGGCACGTCCAGATTTGCGGCGCGCGGACGAAATGCGCCGCGTCAGGATTACCACAGGCTACACGATGCACGCTGAGGGCTCCGTGCTGGTGGAAGTCGGCAATACAAAGGTGCTCTGCAACGCGACGGTTGAAGATCGGGTGCCGCCCTTCCTCGCAGGGCGCGGGCTGGGCTGGGTGACGGCGGAGTATTCCATGCTCCCGCGCGCGACCCATACCCGCTCGCCCCGCGATATCTCCAAGCTGAAGCTGAACGGGCGCAGCGCCGAGATCCAGCGGCTGATTGGCCGCTCGCTCCGGGCGGTGACCGACCGCAAGGCGCTCGGCGAACGGCAGGTGATTGTCGACTGCGACGTCTTGCAGGCCGACGGCGGCACAAGATGCGCGTCGATTACCGGCGGCTATGTCGCGCTGTGGCTGGCCTGCCAGGGGCTTGTGGCGCGCGGCGTGCTGCCCCGCATCCCGCTGACCGGGCAGGTCGCGGCGGTGTCGGCAGGCGTGTTCGGCGGTGAGCCGGTGCTCGATTTGTGTTATGAGGAGGACTCCGCTGCGGATGTGGATTGCAACCTTGTCATGACCGGCACGGGCGAGTTTATCGAGATCCAGGGCACCGGCGAGGGCCGGCCCTTCACAAAGGAAGAGCTGACGCGGCTGCTTGCGCTGGGCAAAAAGGGCATTGCGCGGCTGTGCCGCGAGCAGAGGAAGGCGGTGGGCGACGCATGGAATTTGTCGTAGCATCCCACAACCGCAAGAAGATCGGCGAGATGGACGCGATTCTGGGGGCGCTCGGGATTTCCTTCCTGCCGCTGCCCCAGGGCGCGCCCGAGCCCGAGGAGGACGGCGCAGCCTTCGAGGAAAACGCGCTCATCAAGGCGCGCGCGGCGTGCGCGTTCACGGGCAAGCCCGCCGTTGCGGACGATTCCGGCCTGTGCGTCGACGCGCTGGGCGGTGCGCCGGGGATTTATTCGGCGCGTTACTGCGAAGGGAGTGACAGCGACCGGAATGCGTTCCTGCTGGAGAAACTTGCGGCGGTGCCGGACGGCGGGCGGCAGGCCCAGTTTGTAAGTGCGGTTGCGTGCGTGTTCCCCAGTGGGGAAGCGCTCGTGGTGCGCGGCGAATGCGCGGGCGAGATCGTGCGCTCCCCGCAGGGCGAGGGCGGTTTCGGGTATGACCCGCTGTTTTATGTGGCGGAGTACGGCTGTACTTTCGCACAGCTGCCTGCGGAGGTCAAGAACCGGATTTCCCACCGTGCGCGGGCACTGCAAAAAATGAAACAGGCGTTAGGAGAGTATTATGCTGAACAGTAAACAGAGGGCGCAGCTGCGCGGCCTGGCGAACACGCTGCCGGTAACGCTGCACATCGGCAAGGACGGCGTAACCGAGGGGGTGGTGCGGCAGCTGGAGGAGCTGCTCGAGAGTCATGAGCTGGTCAAGGGGAAGGTGCTCGAAAGTGCGATGGCGGCCCCGGCGACCGTGTCGGAAGCGTTGTGCGGGGAGACCCACGCCGACCCCGTCCAGTGCATCGGGACGAAATTCGTGCTGTACCGGCAGGCGCGCGAGCCGGACAAGCGCAGGATCGTGCTGGTGAAATGATGCGGCTCGGGCTGATGGGAGGGACGTTCAACCCGCCCCACAACGGGCACCTGCACGCGGCGCGGTGCGCGTTGGAGGATTTGCAGCTGGACAAGGTGCTGTTTATCCCGACCAACGTCCCGCCCCACAAGCAGCTGCCGGAGGGCTCGGCGACGACCGCGCAGCGCTGCGAGATGGTGCGTCTGCTGGCCGAAGGGCTCCCGTGGGCCGAGCTTTGCACAGTTGAGGTCGAGCGCGGCGGGCCGAGTTATACGATTGACACCTTGCGGCAGCTGGGCGCGCCTGGGCGGGAGCTGTTCCTCATTATTGGCACCGACATGCTGCTGTCGTTTGACCAGATATGGCGCTGCGCGGAGGAAATCTGCCAGCGGTGTACGCTCGTGGCTTATGCGCGGGACGAGGGCGAGCAGGCGCTGCTTTTGGAGAAGGCGGAATCTATCCGGAGAAGGTTCCCGGCG
This sequence comes from Clostridiaceae bacterium, assembly GCA_009911355.1. GTDB lineage: Bacteria > Bacillota > Clostridia > Oscillospirales > Butyricicoccaceae > QXXE01. The sequence goes on from QXXE01000049.1 coordinate 26,549, forward strand.
GACATCCGGGTCATGGCGCGCCCGCCGGTCCCGGTGTCCTCGACGCAGCTGCGCGGCGGCGGCGACCTTTCGCGGCTGGTGCCGCCTGCGGTTGCGGCGTATATCCGGGCGCACCACCTATATGATCGCACCTTCGCCTGATAATGGATGCTGGCCGGCGCCAAAGGGCGTTGCCCTCCGCAGGCGGCGCCAAAGGGCTCTGCCCTCTGGACTCCCGGCCCTGCGCGGGCAGCGCCAAAGGGACTCCTCCCTTTGGAATCCCCCTCGCCGCCTGCGGGCGGGACGGGGGCCGGTACGCATAGAATGCTTCACAAATCAACAATCTAAATGTGGAAAGGCGGTCTTGGAAATGATGACAACAGAGAAAATTTGGACGGCGGAAGCACTGCGGCAGGCGGTCAGGCCCCGGCTGTCAGGCTACCGCTACACACACACGCTGGGCGTTGAAAAGGCGGCGCGCCAGCTGGCGGCGCAATATGGCGGCGACCCCGAGCGGGCGGCCTTCGCGGCGCTGCTCCATGACATTACCAAGCGGCTTTCTAAGGAAGAGCAGTTGTATTTGTGTGAAAAATACGATATAATACCATGTGATATTGAAATGCAGGAGTGGAAAATGCTGCATGGCAGGACGGCGGCGGCGATTGCTGCGGCGGAATACGGCGCGGATGCCGAGATCTGTGAAGCGATCGCCTGCCACACCACCGGGCGCGCCGGTATGACTCTGTTGGATAAGGTGATTTATTTGGCGGATTATATTGAGGAAAACCGGGATTTTGACGGGGTTGAGCGCGCGCGGGAACTCGCGCGGGAGAGCTTGGACCGGGCGCTCCTGTACTGCTTTAACAGCTCCCTTACCGACCTGCTCGCGCGGGATAAGCTGATCCACGCGGACACCGTCGCCGCGCGCAACTGGCTTCTTGAGCGGGCCTGAGCGCCCGCGGGCCGTGGACGGCGGAACTTCAGTAAAATTGGAGGCATGAACAGTGAAACTTTTCGGCGGCGGCGGGCATTCGCCGCACCATTCCAAGAAGGGGGCGGACGATCCCCATGCCGTGCCCCCGTCCGGCAAGGATACGGGGGCAGAATACGCACCAAAGCCGGGGCAGAAGCGCAAACCGGCGCAGCAGCCGGGGGCATATCCGCCGGCGCAGCACGCGCAGCATTCAGCGCCGCATCCGGAGGAGGCACATCCCCCGGTGCATCACGGGGGGAAGGAGCCGCTGACCAAGCGGCAGAAGCGCAACCGCCTGGCAATTATTATCATTGCGGTTACGCTTGCGCTGATTGCGGCGATGTTCGCGGTGGCGGCGATGATGATGAAGCCGCCCTCGCTTGCGGGGGCGAGCAAGCCGAGCGCCCCGGTGCGCCCGGAGAACGACGCGACCATTCACGACACCGAGAACGGCGACGAGATGGCGGTCGACCACGGCGACGCGCTGGATATCGACATGGGCAACCGCCGCGAGGGCGTGTATACCGTGCTGGTGTGCGCGACTGATATTGACGGCACGCGCACTGACGCGATCATGGTTGCGACGCTTGACACGAAGAACGACACCGTAAATGTGATCAATATCCCGCGCGACCTGATGTCGTCCTGCAACCGGCTGGGCGACAGCAAGAAGATCAATGCGGCTTATGGCACGCGCGGCGGGATTGAAACGACGAAGAGCGATGTAAAGAAGGTCCTGGGCTTCACGCCTGACAAGTATGTTGTAGTCAGCTTTGACGCGATTGCCGAGATCATCGACGCGATTGGCGGCGTGGATTATGAGATCCCGTGGAGGATGAAGTATGACGACCCGACCCAGAATCTGCACATTGACTTCCAGCCGGGCATGACCCATCTGGACGGGCAGGCTGCGGTAGAATTCATGCGCTGGCGCAAGAACAATTCGGGTGTGCGGACGGGTTCGTCGAACTACACCGGCGGCGACGAGCAGCGCATTGAAAAGGATCAGGAATTCCTGAAATTCCTTGCAAAACAGGTGTTCACGATTACGAACGTCCCGCGGCTCCCCAGTCTTGCGCAGGCGGTGTTCTCGAATGTAAAGACCGACCTGACGGCGGGCGAGGTGCTGTGGCTGGCATGGCAGCTGTACGACGTGAAAAACGAGGATATCAATATGATGACCCTCCCGGGCTATGGCACGATGAGCTATGCGGGGACGGGGACGATGTACTCGTTCTATTTCCCGTACCGCTCGCAGGTGCTGACGATGGTAAACGAATGTATTAACCCCTATGAGAACCCGATCACGAGTATTGATGTGGTATCGGGGCCGACGAAGGGCAGCAGCAAGAAGCCTGCCAAGAAGGACCCGGAGGCGGAAGAGCCCGAAGAACCCGACGGCGGGGACGGAGAAAACCCGGAGGGCGGCAGTCCTGACGGCACGGGCAGCACCGACGGCACGGGCGGCTCTGACGGCGCGGGCAGCACTGGTGGTACCGATGGCAGCGGCAGCACGGGCACGGAAGCCCCGAGCCCTGACGGCAGCGGCAACGCGGAAGGCTCCGGCAGCGGCGACGGCGCTGGCACTGGCAGCGACCCGGAGGCAGGCAGCAGCGGCAGTGAAAACACTCCTTCCGAGCCTGTAGCGCCTGTGGAGACCGCGCCCCCTGTTGAGCAGCAAATCCCCGAAGGCATTTTCGCCCCTGGCGTGACCCCGGAGCCGCCTGCCGGTTCCTGAGCCGCTTCGGCGGACGCGCGGCTGTGGGGGATTCCGCCCCTTGCGAGGGGCGGCCAGCGCCCGGCGCTGGACCCGCCAGAGGGGCAAGCCCCTCTGGACTCCCATCCATCGCCTGCGGGCGGGACGGGGGAGACGTGTTCCCTTGATACACTGGCCTTTATGGCGTACCGGCCAGCCCGTTGTTGGGCTGGCCGGTTTTTTGTTCGCAGCACGAAAAGAGGGGCTGTTTCCAAAGAAACAGCCCTTAACAGTTTGCATAGGTTGTTCAGTTCTGCGCGGTGAATGGAGTGTGAAAAGTCAGCCCTGCGGGGGCAGTCTGAAAAGGGGGGCAGGGAGTCCCCCTGCTTTTATGGAACCACTTTACAGCTTTGCCAGCAGGCGCGGCTTAGCTTCTTCAAACTCAGCGCGGGTCAGATACCCCCGGTCGACCAGCCCGGCCAGGATTTCCAGCTGTTCTGCTGGGGTAGGCTCGCGGCCCTCGACCTGTTCGGGCAGCGGCCACGCAGATGTTTCGCGGTACTGCTTTTCCGGGATCAGGCGTTCAAAAACCTTGATTGCTTTTGCGCGGAACCGCAGCGTATGAAGCGTGCCGCCATGCGAAACCTGCAGCTCCAGCCAGCGTTCGTCGTGCTTGAGCTCTTCCAGCCGGATCGGCTGCTGCTTGACCTCGACGCGCTCGTCAAGGTTCCACATATTAAGCTGCGAACCGCGCAGCAGCATATCCCCAAGGCTTTGGTCGCGCACCTCCATATGGGTTTCGCCGCCGGAGACGCGCATTTCTGTGCGCACCTCGCCGCAGACCTTGAACCATTTGATTTCGTGGAGCGGCAGGAAACCGAGCTTGAACGTGCGTGCGTGGGAATAGAGGTTATTGATTCGCTGCTGAAAGGCCAGCCGGTCGTCCTCGCGCCAGACCGAATAGCCCATCGTCGCCGTTGGCAGCAGCTCCCCGCCGTCGTCCAGCGGGACAAAATCCGGGTTCTCTGGGCAGTCGAACAGACCGAAAAGCGTTTTGGACGGGAAGCCCCATGTGCGCAGCAGCTCCAGGTTGGCTTTGGTGTTTGCTGCTGTAAAGACCGTCTCTGTAACCCGGTCCCCGGAAAGGCGCAGCCGCAGGTCGGGGATTTCGTATTCTGTAATCAGCCCTTCTTGTGAGCACGTGGTACACGTGATTGGTTCGAGCACTGCTTCCACCTGCGAGCGGCGCAGCGTTAGGGGGAGCGCGCGGGACAGTGTGTCGTCGTCAGCCTGATCGGGGTTCAGGTCGGGCATCAGGTAAAAAGAATCCGTGTCCGCTTTCAGTTTCCATTTTGCAAAGCCAAACGTCCGGTTAGGCTCGCAGGATACCCAAAGTGTTGTTCCGCGGCGGTTAAATTCGCCTGCCGCCTGGTCAAATTCGCAGCGGGTGCGGCTGCGCTGTTCCGGTTCCGGCGCTGCGGACTGGAATATGTCGAAGATACCCATATGGTCTGCCTTCTTTCTGTGCAGCGGCCTGAGGAGGAAGCTGCTTTTTTTATGTAAATTATATCATATAAAAGCTGGTTTGACAATGGAGGTACGGCGCGGAAGCAGGGTATTTGAATGAGTAAACAAATTGTAAACGTGGGGTAACCCAAAAGGCGAAAAAACTGCTATACTGAGAA
>QXXE01000050.1 GCA_009911355.1 Clostridiaceae bacterium
TACTATGAATCTCTGGATGCTGCTTAGGCATTGATATCCTTGTAAAAAAAGTGTCAACCAATATTGACAATATCAAGGAGTGCTGCAGAACGGTATGATGCTTCTGTAGAGAACGGTAAGAAAGGTGGCCGTCCAACAGATGTGCCAACCGATGACATCATCAAGATGAAACAGGATGGGATGACAAATAAGCAGATTGCCGATAAGCTGGGTCTCTCTGAGAAGACTATTGAGAACAGAATCACGATTTACAACAAGTCACACCCCCATAACCCCCAGAACCACCCCAGAACCCCCGCTTCCTCAAATGGGGGTACAGACCCCTATAACCCCCATAACCTTACTGTATCTTATACTGTATCTGAATCTTCATCTGTATCTGATACTAAAACTGATACTGTATCTTCCACTGAAACTGATATTTGTCCAGAAGATGATATAGCAGACAATGAGCAGTACCCACAGACCAAAGAGGACTGGCTCCTATGGATTGAGCAGAAAGAATTTGAGTGCGTAGATGAATGGCGTGCTCGTCTTCGTCGTGCGCTTAATCGTATCAGTGGGACTCAAGTTGGGGCATGGATGGGAGCGATGTCCAAAGGCCAACTTGACTTGTTCCAAGAACTCGACCCCGAAAGCATAGAGCAACGCCGCAAGCAGCAGGAGGAGCAACAAATGCTGGAACAGGAGCGTGAGCAACGGGTATCTGTGTTGCCACCTTTATTTTGTTGGGATTCTGGACTAACCCCTGAGCAACGGACGGAAAGGTTGGAAGCAGACCGCAAGAGATTTAGAGAACTGGATGCAATAGGAAAGAAACGAGCTTTAACGTCCAAAGAACAGTCGGAGTACATACATTTGCTGTCTATTCACAAGGATGATAAGGGTGACAAATAAGTAGACGTTCCATTCCTTTTAGGCTTGCTTTTAGGTTTGGCTCTTATTATTGGAGGGTTTAGCGGAAAGCCAGAGGTGTCCAATAGACGAAGGGAGTGAAGGTCTTGGACGATGAAATCCTGGAGCAATACGACGATGCAGATTGGGACATGAGTATAGACCGTGAAATGGAAGAGGCAATATCACAAAATGGTGGGCGATGGACGATTGAAGATGTGTGTTTCTATCTCTACGGCAGTTTCGCCCACTACGATGAGCCGATGAAAGCTATGTCATATTGTGATGTCACCGGCCCAAGGTATCGAGGCGGCGATTGGTGGAACCGGTGGAAGCATGAGCACTGGGTAGGCAGTGAGGGGATGAATGAACGAGCATTGAAAGACCCGTATGTGTGCTCATATCTAAAACGATTCGGATTGCTGCCAGAAGAACCGTCAGATAGAGCTGTAACAAGTTGATAGCTTAACCCGTACTGTTGAAAAAAATGACATACCAAAAACCCTTGTAGCACAAACCTTTTAACCCTATATGATGAGACGTTATAATGTATGAATAAATAACACTTTCAGAAAGGAAGAAAACAATGATTGATTACGAAGCGAAGCCTTGCGTTGAATGCGGCGCAGAATTCATCCCCCATTCCCCTATGTCGAAGTATTGCCCTGCGTGTGCGCCGAAGGTTTACAGGCGGAAGCACACAGAGCGTGTGAGACGATGGAGAACACGCATGAAGGAGAACGAGCAGCAGTGGAGAGCCGAGACTACAAGCTGAAGCGGTGTTCGTTGTGTGGAAAGAGCTTTAAGCCAAATTCAAGTGCAGCAAAATACTGCCCCAACTGCCACCCCAAGATGGTCAAGTCGTGGGCGGAAAGAAGCGCGAACAACGCAAAGTGGAAATACCGTCTGGAGCACGAAACTTTCATAGACCTACATGACTTTCTGAAATTACGCAGCGAGGGTGCAGAAAACTTTGATTTAGGGTGCGCCCGATAGTGCCTTGATTTGAGAATTATCAGGGGTATATACAATATCTCTATTGTAGGAAGGATGAATCGAAAATGAAAACTATTTACTATCCAAAGCCAGTTGATGAGAAAGAGAAGACATATTACAGTGCCGAGCCAGACCCCAACCTGCGGCTCAATGTCAGCGTTTATGATAGGTTGATGATTGAGCTTGCCCATCAGCAATATCTGTCAGAAGATGAACTGAAAGTTCTTTTGAATGAGAACGGGTTGAACTACTGTGATGTGTACGATAAAAACGTCCATTATCGTCAGTTGCTCTGTACTGTATTGGCCGTTTTTGAGGCCATGCTGGGGAACGTAGATTTGTTCCGCTCGGTGGAGTCGGAGTTTGGCACGACCTCCCAGGCATATCAATACTTGGAGCGCCGTATCCAGAGGCTTCAGCAACGAATTGACTCTATCCCTGATGAGCCGGTTCTTGGAGGCCGAGATTCCGACTTCTCATTTATCTTCAAGGACTAAGGGTGATTAGAGATGGAGAATGCTAAAACCAATCATGCCGTTTACTACAAGAAGAACCCGCTAAACCAATATAGAACCGACCACGAGTTGTATAGTGTTGTGAGGTCTCAATTTTACACCTACCTCGCTCGTGAAGGAACAACGGTCAAAGATTATTGGACTGGAGAAGAATATCAATGCTTCTTCCGAAGAAATAAGGATACAAACCAGACCAACGATAACATCAGCATATACTATGAAGTTGGAAACGGGTTACATCCAGGTGCAATAATTACCCACTATGACAAGCGATATCTCATCTTAAATGAGGAGAGCGTCGAGAACCGCATCTATCACCGAAGCGATGGAATCAACTCGGACATAATGTTGACTACATATGACAAAGAAACTATGCAGGAAATCAGCATTCCAGTATTCGCATATGACGCAACAGGTGTAATTCCTGATAAGTCTGATATAATGAGCGTCATCGCAGGTAATGTTGAACTTATGACTGGAGATAATGAAATATCGAGGCGATTAAAGGTCAATCAGGAGTTCTACGAAATGGGGAATTGGTACACGATTGTAAGCGTCAATTTCAAAACAGGTATCTGCCGCATTGAGGCGTCTGTCATTCAAGGCCCAAGCAAACCAATGGAATACACATTGAAGATTTCTTCCGAACCAACGTATATATTTGGTGATGAAACAAGGATGACCGCCGCCGCTACGCTTGACGGAAGTCCAATCGTGAATCCAACTCTGTTGTGGTCGAGTTCTGACCCCACGGTTATTTCTATTACCGAGGATGGGGTCGCAATCTGTACTGGCACTGGAACGTGTGCAATCATGTGTTATTGGAAAGAGCATGATATTACGGACACGGTACAGGTTGAAGTGCTCGCAGCTCCAGAACCTGTATATACTTGCGAAATCAGCGGAGCAGGTACGATTTATCTTGGAAGAACCAACACCTATACGGCGAAGTTCTACCAGACTGATGGCGTAACTGAGGATACGACGATTGCTCCGGTGTGGTCATTGGATTTGCCAAGTGAGCTCAAAGGAAAGGTCACAATTACAAAACAGTCTGGCAACACCATTTCAGTGCAGGTTCCGAGCAGCAGTTCTCTGCTGGGGCTTACGTTCAAATTGAATTTGACGGATTCCAGCGGAAATTATCAAACAGCAAAAACAGTAAAGGTTGTCAGTTTCCTCTGACAATCAAAAGGGGCTATCGGCAATGAGTCGATAGCCCCTGTACCATAATTGGGAGGGGTACGAGGAGTAATGGTTGAAGAGCAGATTTGCATTTATAAGCTGCCAATGGAAAAAATCATAGCGCACGAGAATCACATTGACGGCTACACTGATGAACAAGCAGTTATGAATGGTGAGTTGGTGCCTATCTCCACCAGCCAACTTACAGGAAAGATTCACGACTACTACAGCGAAAACGGATTAAATGGACTCACTGCCAAAGACGCAATCGTGAACATTGTGGTTCCGACCGCCAACGGCAAAAACGCCAAGAAAGCTGCTGAGGCGTACAGCGAGCTTGCGCACCACGGCTTTGACCTCAACGGACGGCACTATGTACGGCTTTGCGCCGGGAGCGGTCAACTCCGACAGAACACGATTACGTTCATATGGGATGTCATGCACCAGTACATAACAGAGGCGCTGTACTGCGGTATTTCCCCAGAAGAACTCGGGGACAGCTTCAGCGTTTCCAAGTGGAACGCCTATTTGGGCCTGTCGGAGTCTGGGATGCACTTTCTAAAATCTGCACCCCGTGTCTGTGTGGTCAGCGACTATGAGGAAATCAAACCTCATCTGCCAATCGACTATATCACAACGGAGTGTACCAGTGGACGAAGAAACAAACGGGTTGAAAAAACAATCACACAGCACTATTACGATGAGCCAGAGATGAACTTCGACCCACTCAACAGCTTTGATGGACAAGGCTTGGCTGACCCGGAGTGGATGCGGCAGGTCGCCATGGAACTCGGATATCTGAGGGAGAACAGTGGATATGTCCCCAGCGAGTATATCCTCCGTGCCCCATGGTGCAAAGGTCTGGTGGTTGCGTTCGACTTCAAAGCGTACTGCCGGGAACATGGCATTACCACCATCAAAGATGTGTATGGGCGGAGCTATGACGTGGAGGACATTGATGTGCTGCTCTCCACTTCCCAGTTCAAGATGTGGAAGGTCTATGGCAAGCACGGCGGATGGCAATACCATCAGGAATCCATGCAGAAGTACGGCCTGCGGTGGGGTGTTGTCATTGCAAATAAGGAACACGATGACGACTATCGAACGCTGAACTATCAATACATACAAGCGCTGGACTTGGATGACTCGGACGTTGACCGGCTGTGCAGCCACACGGAGGATTTGCTGACCAAGCTGTGCAGCGGTCACACAGAGGCCGTATACCGTACTCTGGTGGGCTTCTCGGGCGGTGTGGATGGCAGCATAGGTGATGACTGTGGTGAGGCTGCAGAGGCCGTTAAGCCTGCCGCAAGCCTTCTGCAGAGGGCTATCGCACACAACTATGACCTGCTCCAAGATTCTTACATCCAGGCGCTTATCCATCGTGAGGTGGAGTCCAAGTTCAATGGAGCCAAGATAGGAAAGCTGCTCTGCCGGGGCGGATACAGCTTTATTGTAAGCGACCCGGTTGCCCAAATCCAGCACATCATCAAAAGCCATGCGGTGGACGGCGACCACGATATCGCCGTATCCGGCCTGATTCCGGCACACGAGATTTACTCCGCCTACTGGAACCGGGTTCGGCCTGCTCCTGGCAAAGTGGTGCTGATGCGTTCTCCGCTGATTGACTCCTCCGAGGTGACTGTCTGCGGTCTGGCCAGAACGACGGAAATGGACAGGTGGTACTCCCATATCAAGAGTGGGTTAATTCTCTCCATCCATGATGTGAACACGCTGGCTCTGCAAAATTGCGACTTCGATGGAGACCGCTGTTTCAGCTCCAACGACCCGGTTCTTATCAAGGGAGCGCAGAGAGACCCGGTGCCCATCCTGTACCCGAGCGCTGGGAAACAGCTCAAGGGCGCAATAACGTTTGAAAGCATGATTGAGGCGGATATCCGTGGACTGAACTCCGCTGTCGGCAGTTTGTCCAATCAGGCAACCTGTTTGTATGCTTTGAGAGATAAATTCTCGAAGGATTCTCCTGAGTATGCTGAACTATCACGGCGGATAAAGATTGTGAGCGAACTGGTCGGCGTCGAAATCGACAAAATCAAGACCGGCATCCCTCCGCAGAAACCGTCTGCGTGGAATAAAGAGCAGATGCCATACGAGCAATTCGTAGGCGCTGACGGGAAGATGGTGAAGGCTCCTGCCTGTTCGTCAGAGGAACAGGAGCGGATTCGGAAGCACAATGCGCTGATTCCAAACAGCAAGCCTCTGTTCATGCGGCATATCTATGATGCCATGAACACAGATTTGGCACGATATGATAAATCCTTTGATGATGTGAGCAAATACAATGGCGGCCACAGGCTGGCGGAATTACTTGCCACTCCGTATGAAAGCCTCGACGATGACGCCAGATATATGTTGGACAAGTATCACAGGTATCTTCCAGCAATCGACAGCCCATGTATCATGAACAAGATTTGCAAGAGGTTTGAGCGTTTGCAAAAGCAACTGAAAAGATGTATGGATTCCAGAAATATGCTTCTGGACTTTACCACGCCGCAGGAATTTGATACCGCTGTGTTGGAGCGTATGGCGGAGTTGATAGACCTACTCCAGAGGCAAAGACGGTTCATCACCAGAGCCAACAACACAACCAACACGAACGGCAACAAGAAGATTGCCAAGGACACAAAAGAGCGGTTCGACGTACTGTATGACTACGTTCGAGTCCAAATCATGGAGCTTGTTGGCGGCGACATCCAATCGGCCTATAACTACCTGGTTGAACTTGTCCGACACAGGCATTACGCCGAGTCCACTGTATGGGCAGTATTGGATGAATTGATTCTGTTGGTTATCCCAAGTAAATCTTATCGTGAGGAGGCGACTGCATGAGCAAGACAATTTGTTTTGACAGAACGGCAGAGGCAAAGAGAATTCTCAAGAGTGGTATTAGCGCAACAAGTGCCCACGCCAGAAGTGAGCTTCGGACGGCGGCGTGGTATCTCATCAACAAGACGACCTACACGGCAAAACAGATTGAGGGGCGGCTGCGCTCCATATCCTCCGACTACTTCAAGGGAATGCCAGAGGAATATATCAACGCAAGCATCCAAGAGATTATGCTGTCTGTACAATGCGGCGGGACTCCTGATGGTACAGGTGACAGTCCGCCATCCATCACCATTTACAAAGAGGAGTTGGAGGCAATCGCTGCGCTCGGTCATGATGATACAGAACGGCTCGCTTTCGTATATCTCTGTGTAGCCAAAATGAAGCCATACAAACACATCTACGAATGTAATTCGGAGTTGTATCGGCTGGCGTGGAAATATAGCTACGATTCCACCGACAAGAAGGTTCTTGGCAGGCTGGAAAAACGGAGGGTTGGCGGCCACGGCCCCACAAACCGTGTCAATCGTTTGTGTCAGGCCGGAATTGTCCAGTATTCCGTGCGTATCAATACATCCCACAAAGCGAGGAAACCTACCTCCTCCGCCATGTTCACTGTTCCCATCGTGCGCAGCGATGGGGAGGTCGCCTTCATAATTGGCAAACCGGACGAGGACTCCCTCGTCCTTTATTATGACCGTTTTAAGGAATATGGTGGCCTTATTACCTGTGCGCATTGCGGCAAGCCTGTGCTCAGGACAGGCAGACGGCAGAAGTATTGCAGCGCCTGTGCTGAGGCTATAAACAACCACGCTGAAAAAGCTGATTTATGCGCAAAAATCACAGCTTAGAAAACCCCATAACTACCGCACTTTTCTTATGTGCCTCGGAATGCGTTGTCACAACGTATATTATGGAAGGAAGGTAACTCCTTTCTATAAATCTTGATACGAAGGGAGGCTGCACAGTTGGAGCCATCTGTATCCATCCAAAGCCAGGTGAAGACGTATCTTACGGACACTGGCAGAAAAAAGAAGTGGCTCGCATCCAGGTTGGGCGTCTCCCCTACAACGCTCTCCCAGTGGCTTGCGGGAAAGTCTGCTTTCTCTGACCAGAGGCTACATGAGCTTTTGGATATCATCCAGAGCAATGTGTAAGGTTACAATCATGCGTAGATAGGCGGGCGTCCGCTTACGTCCTACTATCATACGAGCGGGCGGAGTTATTGCTCCTGCTTGCTCTTTCTAATTTCTCGATATCAACAGGTGTTCATCAGCACCTGTTGATATAGTTGCGTGCCCTATCTTTTTAACTCCTCTCTTCCGATGGGGTGTTCGGCAAATCTGCATATTTCATATCAGCCATGGTACTTAACTTCTCTCAACTCCTTGGAGAGAACTGTGCCCGACGTGCTCCCGGTCGTTAAACGGGAGGACTCCTAAAAACTATACGACATAAGGGCGTCACTTGCAGAACTTACGAGGGCTGTTAGCGGCGAACTGGAAAGGAATTGTCATGGATAACAACAATACGAATAACAACACCGCTACTGGCACCACCGCTGAGGGGACTGTGAAGGAAACTCAGACTGGGACTGCCACTGGAACCGAAAACAACGACGCCGAGGGGACTGTAACTATGTCCAAGGCGGACTACGACAAGGCTATTCAGGCCGCAGAAGACCGCGTGCGCACCAAGTATTCCAAGGATATTAAGGCGCTGGAGAAGAAGGTTGCAGAACTGACTCCTGTCCAGAAGACGGAGGCGGAACTTGCCATCGAGCAGCGTCTTGCGGAACTGGAGCGCAAGGAGCAGGAAGCCGATGCTAAGGCCAAGACACTCAACCTGAAGACGGTACTCCAGGCACATAGTCTTGACGCAGATATTGCGGACTACCTCAAGACCGATGTGGATGCTGACGCCTTCAGCTCCGCTATCGAGAAAGTGGTTGCCACACGCCTGGCCGCGAGTGGGTACAAGCCTACTGGACACCAGGCCAATCAGCCTATTACTCAGGCTGAGTTCGATAAAATGAGCTATGACCAGAAGGTCGAGCTCTACAACCGTGACCGCGAAATGTGGAAGCGGCTCAAACACTAACATGAAAGGAATGTGAAATAATATGGCACTGATTATTCCCGAAGTATTTGCCGATGCTGTGAACGCAAAGCTCAACGCATCCCTGCGTATTGGCCGTGTGGCTTTTAATGCGACTCCTGATGTCTCCGAAGCTATGAAGTACGGCGATACCATTCATTTCCCCAAGCTGAATCGTGTTGTGACCGCCAGTGAGGTGACAAAAGGTACTCCTATGACCCCTGCTGAGGTTGATATGACCGACATGAGCGCATCCATCAAGCAGGTGGGCGCATCCGCACGAGTTTACGACAAGGAGGCTGCCCAGATTAAGGGCCGCGTCATGGACGAGATGGTGCGACAGGTCGCCGATGCCATGGCAACGAAGGTTGATGGCGATTTGGTGGTTGCTATGGACACTGACGCGGTGTATAAGCACGCATCTGCCAGCGCCACTGCCATCACCTCCAGCGAGCTGGACGAGGCTATGAACAGCTTCGGTGACGATGTGGATACATCCAAGTTTGCCGGTATCATCATCAACAGCCGTCTGCGCTCTTCGTTCATGGCGATGGATGCCTTCACCAACGTGCAGAAGACCTTCAACTTGGCTGAGCAGGCTAACGGCATCGTGACTGATGGCGTTATCGGCTATTATGCGGGAATCCCCGTCGTTCTGTGCGACAATGGCACATACGATGCCACCGCCAAGGAGTGCAAGACTTATATCGTCAAGCGTAACTCCCTGGGTTACGTTTTCCAGCGCAATATTGCTATCGAGGAAGAGCGCGAGGCTAAGCTGCTGGCTACCGATATTGTCGCGCACTCTCTCTATGCAACTAAGCTGCTGGACACCAGTGGCGTGGTCATCATTCGCAAGACCATCGCTTGATTTGCAGACAACTCCTTTTAACCCACCCGGATGCGCCGGGGCGGGCGGGGTGAAATATCCCCGCCCGTATATTTTTGCTTAATTTTTATACACGAGGTGATTCGATGCTCAGTACAAACGAACTGAAAAACTACGCCTCTCTGCGAGGCTTATCCTTGCGGGATATCGAGGCTTACTGCGACCTGACCGCAGGGCATATCTCTCAGATTCTCAACGGTGAGCGCCCACTTACCGAGGACAACCACCGGAAGATTGCGAACGCTATCAATGCCGCCTATGCAGCAAAACTGAATGGGACATTCAAGCGTTCTCCACTGGACGAAAACAAGAACGCCGTCAAGGACAGTGATGGTGGCGATGACACAAAGCCCGTTCCTAAAGGGCGGAAAACCCCCGCATCCAAGTAGGGGGTAAACTGGTATGGCAAAGAAATCAGAGCAATCTCTGATGCAAAAGCTCCATGAAATGTTGCCAACACAGACGAAAGTGTACTTCATCGTTTGGAAGTACGCACCGGCACTTCTCCCTAAAAAGGTCGATACCTTCGAGGAGTTGACTGCGGAATATAAGGGATTCACAAAGGGCATGGATGAGGCCCAGTGTGAACGGTGGCTCGCAGAGGAGTCCGTACAGGCAGCGGTGAAATATCTTCTGAAGCGGATGCACGCACAAAAACTCGTTGAGCTTTATGAGATTTATTTTGACAAGGCCAAAGAAGATGTCCAAGCATTTCAGGCGTTCTCAAAGTTCAGCGAGAAATTCTTTGAGGACGATGGCGAGGACGAGCTTCGCGCCGTTCTGAAAGAAGTAAGGCTGGATGACGCAGAATGATAGAGGGGGTGAGGTGCGAGTTGACAGACGCAGAAAAACTACGGGTAGTCCTTGATGACCCCGTTCTTTTCATCCAGAATTTCATCAAAATCGTTGATAAGCGAGGGCGGCTTGTCAACTTCATTCCTAACCCGCAGCAAATGCGGTTGCTCACTGAGATGGACAAATTCAACGTAGTCTTGAAGTCCAGACAGTTGGGAATCAGCGTGTTGAGTTGTGCCTATTCTATCTGGCTTGCAATTCGTTTCCCAAATACGTCATGTCTGCTGATGGCTCACAGTTTGGACGGTGCGGATGGTATCTTCACGAAGCTCAAACAGCTCTATGGTAGCATTCCAAAAGCAATTCGGCCAAGGCTTATCAACAATAACAGAAAAGAACTGAAGCTGGAGAATGGAAGTCGTATTACGGTTATCTCCTGCGGCACAAAAGAGTCTGTCCGTGGCAGCACACTGCGCTTTGTCCATGTGTCGGAAGCGGCGTTCTGCAATGAAAATATCGACAAACAGATTCTGGCCATTGAGCAATGCCTGACGCCGAACGGGCAGATTATTGTAGAGAGTACCGCGAATGGCTTCAACTTCTTTTCAGAGATGTACTCAAAGGCAGCGCAGGGTGAAAGTATGTACAAGCCTTTCTTCTTTGGATGGGTTGATGACAAGCTCATGTTTGCGGATGAGTACAATCAATTTGCGGAACGATATATCTCTTTGAATGGGGAGCCGCCTACTACTGGCGAACTGGATGATGTCGAGCTTGCCCTGTATCACAGAGGAGCCACTATTGAGCAAATCGTGTGGCGGCGGCTGAAAATTTCCAACAGTTCTGAAACTCAGTTTGCGCAGGAGTTCCCGTCCACACCACACGAAGCATTCATCACCACCGGAGACAATGTCTTTGATAATCAGAAGGTTCAGGGAAGAATTGAGAATCTTTATGAAAAGACTGTCTCGATGCCAAGTACATTACCCGCTGTCTTAAAACCCTGGTACAACCGGGGCTTTTCTCTTTGGGAAGAACCAGCGGATGGTATCAAATATTTTATCGGAGTTGACAGTGCGGAGGGTCTTGGTGGCAGTTCCGACTATTCAGTTGTTGAGGTTGTTGACCGTGACGGATTCCAAGTTGCTGAGTTTCGTAGCAATAAAATCAAGCCATATGAGTTCGTTGAAATTGTGAAGGAGCTCGGCTACTGGTTTAATACGGCATACCTGGTCGTGGAGAAAGCGTCTGCTGGGCAAACGGTATGCGACCGTTTGTATAACGATACACAGTATCCACTGATGTACAAATATAAGAGTTGGGACTCCAGAGGTAGTGTTAAACGGAAGCCTGGATTTGAGACTACAAAACAGAGCAAACAGCGCATTATTGATGATTTCGTGGAACTTTATTCAAAGGATATGCTTTGCATCAACTCTGAAACACTCCTGCAGGAGATGAAGATGTTCGTACATAAAGACGGCTCCACTAAAGCGAGCAACGGATATCACGATGATACCGTCATGGCTATGGCGATGGCACTATTTGGTGCAAAAGAAAGCCCTGATTACATCGACTACAGATAATCAGTGCAGAACGGAGGACACATGAGTTTTTTCAAACGTAAAAACAAGCGTGAAAATAAGCTCTGGTTTATGGACGAAATCCATAGGCCAGAGCAAAACCAGCGGATTCGGGAGGTATTTCGGATTCGAGAATATCTACTCAGGAAGCACGATATCTTGATGCGTCCTGATACAGAGTTCAAGGATGGAACATTCACTACCAGCAAAATGGTTTTCCAAACAATCAAGTCTGTAGTGGAAGGACACACATCTTATGTTGTGGGGCGACAGGTTTCCATCTCTGGTGAACCTGAAATTGTGTCTGATTTCAACCAGATTTACAAGAAAGGGCGCTATCCAAAGGTCGATTATGAGCTGGCCTCCGACCTTTATAAGTATGGAAACGCCTTTGAGTATGTGTTCCTGGATGGGGACACTATCCGTTCTCATGTAATCCCAAATGAGAGCGCCTTTCCAGTCTACGATGACAACTACAACTACACAAGTTTTGTAGAGAATTGGAAAGATTTGGATTTGGGGGGAGACGACCATTACATCGTTTACTATCCCGATAGAGTCGAAACATATCTAAACCGCAATCTCGTTGAAACCAGGCCAAATCTCACAGGTTTGCCTATTCACTATGTTAGCTTAGATAAGACGGATGTCTTTGGGAACGGACTGGTAGCCGACCTTATTCCTATTATGGATAGCATTGAGGAAATCATGTCCCAGTTGGACGATGCTGTAGTCCGTCTCTCTTTGAATCCTGTTGGTGTAGTGCAGGGAAAGCGCATTGATTCAAAGATTCCAAAGAGCATTTTGGGGCGTGTTCTCAATCTGGAAGATAAAAGTGAGAGCGACTTCAAGTGGGCGACCAGTGAGTTGGACAGCGATAGCGCAAAACTTCTGTTGGAGCACCTAATCCAGCAGTTCTATGCGGTAGCCTGTATCCCAGCATCTATGTACGGGCAGTCCAATATCTCAAACGTGTCCGAAGTCTCGTTGAAGTATCTGTTCAGCCAAACCGACAATAAGGCGCAAAAGACCATCCAGTCTCTGACAGACGGTGTGTTCAAGCGGTTTGAGTATTTCAGAAAGCTCCAGGAGCTTCGTGGCATCCACAAGAAGTACACGGATGAGGCGTTTGACAGTCTCAACATCAACTTCAATGTGACCCGTCCGGTGGACACCAATAGCCTGATGGAAGACCTGAAGATGCAGCAGGAAATGGACGCTATTTCCAAGCGTACCATCATTGAGCAGAGTCCGTATACTACTGATGTTGCGCTGGAGCTGGAACGCATTAAAGCTGAGAAAGAGGAAGAGTCTACCACCACAAATTCAACCAAAGAAACGGGAGGAAATGCAGATGGATAAACCCAACAGAGTCAGTGTCGCTGACATGGAGGCACTTTATGAGAAGTGCAGCGTTAATAAGACTACCACACTATCCGTCGGCGGTAGAGATGACAAGTTTGAGTTCGTAGTAAAGCGTAGACTCAATGCCGTAGAGGTGTCAGGCATCGTAGAGACCGTGTGTAACGGGGTTGTAGATGCTGAGACTGGCGCTTATCATCCAGAGTTCAAAGATTACTTTCTGCGTATGGCTGTGATTAAGACCTACACCAACATTGACCTCCCAGACAATGATAAGTGCTGGAATCTGGTGTATGGAAC
Organism: Clostridiaceae bacterium; assembly: GCA_009911355.1. Taxonomy (GTDB): domain Bacteria; phylum Bacillota; class Clostridia; order Oscillospirales; family Butyricicoccaceae; genus QXXE01. Next base: position 13,464 of record QXXE01000050.1, read on the forward strand.
GCCAGTCTTCGCAAGGGTGGTGGGGCACGAGAATCGGCCCGTCATTTTCGAGGGTCGGGATTATGATGACAGGATGATTGACGTGGAGCAGTACGAGCAAATCCTAAGCGCCATCGACCAGAAGATTGCATATGCAATTACACATGACCATGTAATACAGCGCAGGTGCATTGATTCGGTTCAGAAAAACAATGTTGGTCGTGTACTCAATCTTGATGATAAAAGTTAAACAGGAGGAAAACGATGATTCGTATCAAAATCAACTACAATAACGAGTTTACAATACCTCTCTATTTGAACGCCGGTAGTAGTTGCGAAGTTACCGATTTGACGGCCAATGACAACGGAGACCTTATCATTATGCTAAATGATGGGAGTTCGCACAATCTCGGCCAGCTCATTGGCAAGAGTGGAATTATCTATAAGCCACATATCGAAAAGGATGAACACAATGTGTTCACATTCACCATTGATGGGGGGTCGTTAGATGACGAGCCAGCATTAGTGTGCCGAATGGGGGCGCTATAACGATGCAACTGGACGAGTTTTTCGACTACAAAAATCAACTTATTCACGACCTGCTGGAGAATGAGCAGATTGTTCATCTGCTGAGCGATGATGAGCAACCTGTTGAAGACCCGAAAGAACTGTTTCTCACCCGGCTGTATCCGTTCGAGTATGTACCCGAGGTTGTTACGCAGGGGCAGACCTTTATCTGCTGCGACGTTGATATCCAAAGTACAGCGAACAAAACATTCCTTACCCCAAATCTCTATATCTGGGTATTCACTCACAAAACAAAGATGATGTTGCCAGATGGAAGTGTGCGGACAGACAGGTTGTGCTCTGAAATTGCCAAGGTGCTCAACGGCAGTCGGTATTATGGCCTTGGAGAGCTCGAATTGTATTCTGTCAGACGGTTTACTCCAATCCAAGACTATCTTGGAAAAGTGATTACGTTCCAAACCAAGGATTTTAATCGTCTGTCTCCCAGTGTCAAACCTGCCCCATCCAATCGAAAGAACAGATAACAAACGTGCAGATAAGATTCTGTGCGTTTTAATAACAAAAGAGGTTAGCTAATGCTAATCATGCAAAATGGAGGTTTTACCATGTTTAATGTCAATGATGTAACTATTACCAGCCTGGAGACTATCACCGCCTTTGACATCACGACCGGCAACTTCAAGTTTGTGCTGGACGAGCTGCAGAGCGCAACGATTGCCCAGAGCCAGGATAAGACCGATATCACCGGCAAGCAGGGCCGCAAGCTGTCCAGCCTGAAGCGCAACAAGGCCGTGACCATCAGCGGCAACAACGGCCTGATTTCCGGCGGCCTGATGGAGCTGCAGACCGGCTGCACGTTCGAGAACAAACTGACCACTGTTCTCTGGACTGACTACCTGACTGTGAATGGCAACGAGGCTACCACCAGCTATAAGGCTGTGGGCACTGCTGGCAACGAGGTCGAATCTGTCTATGTGAAGAACGCCGACAGCACTCTTGGCAAGAAGCTGACCCAGGGCGCCGCTCCTGTTGAGGGCGTGTTCGCCTATGACCCCGCTACTAAGAAGCTGGTATTCAATGATGGTGAGATTGCTGATGACACTGAAATCGTGGTGTACTACTCCCGCCAGATTCAGGCCGACGTGCTGACCAACATGAGCGATACTTACTCCGGTAAGTGTGCTCTGTATATCGACTGCTTCGGCGAGGACAAGTGCGCCAATGTGTACCGTATCCAGTTCTACATCCCCAAAGCCGACTTCAACGGCGACTTCTCCATCGAGATGGGCGACAACCAGGCCGTCCACGCCTTCGAGGCCGAGTCCCTGTCCGGCGCTTGCGGCAAGGTGGGCGCTGCCACCGCTCTGTGGACTTACACTATCTTCGGCGTGAACACTGAGGACGCCGAGTAATCATTGAGCAACAAACGGGGCGAAGACACGAGTCTTCGCCCCTATTCAATAAACATGGAGGAAGGAATTGTAACCATGGCAAAAGTAGATAAGAAAGTATCTATTGCACTGTTTGACAAGATTGCGAAGGAGCAATTTCAAAACGAAGCCACTATTGAGTGGCATGACGCACAGCTTCGGGTGAAGTATGCTCTATCCCTGACAGATATGCTCGCATTCGTTGATGATGTTGTGGGTAGTTGCTTCCATGACAAGCTGGGCTATATGCCCGAGGTCAAGGATTTCGCTATCAAGAGCAACATCCTGTCCCGGTACGCTAATTTCACGCTCCCTGACAATTTGGAGCATCGCTATCAGTTGGTATATGCGACTGACGCCATGGATGCTGTGTGTGCCGCTATTGATGGAACCCAGTTGCAGGAAATTGTCAACTCCATCAACAGCAAGATTCGGTTCCTGTGCGACAGCAAGGCCGCCATGATTCAGGAGCGTATCAATGACATTCTTAGTACCATGGAGGAGATGCGGGATAACACCAAATCTATCTTTGATGGGATTACGCAGGATGACCTCAAGAACCTGATGGGGGCTATCACCTCCAACGGGCTGGATGAGCAGGAACTTGTCCAGGCATACATCGAACAGGCTAAAAGCAAAGATGAGCAAGCAGAGTAATGCCTAAAAATACGACAACAGAGGCTCGGCTTTATGCCGAGCCTTTTCTTCTATATAAAGGACGGTGAGAAACGATGGCAGGTGCAGACATCTCGTTGCTGTTCGGCGTGGCGGGCGAAGGCACCCTAAGTGGTGAAAGCGGTAAACTGATTCAGAGCCAACTTACCCAAATCATGGCCGAACTGAACAAGAGTCCACTCAAGGTGAAGGTCGGCATCGACACTGATACCGGTGGAAAGAAGTCTTGGGGGAGCCAGCTTCAAGCGCAACTGGATAAAGTCAGTACAAGCGGAAAATTTTCCGTTCAGATATCTACTCTCAAGCTAAGCGCTGGTGCCGTTAATGATTTCAAAAAGCAACTCGGTGCCATCGTCAATACCCTCGGACTTTCTACTGGTACAGAAATCACGATTTCTGCAAAGGGCATTGGGGAAATCAAAAACAAGCTGGAGCAGACAGGCGCTGCCGCATCTGACGCAACCCGCAAAATTGCGGAGTTCAAGGTTCAGATGGAAGCTCTTAGTGGGCAAAAGGGCGCTGTCAAAAAGTCTCTGGACACTTTAGCCGCAAGTGCGACAACTGAAGCGGAAAAGTCCAGGATTGCTGAGATTATAGCTCAGTATGAGCAGTGGGCAATCAAAATCGAAGAAGTTCGTGCCGCTAAATCTGCAACCACTGGAGAACATCGTGCGGAAATTGAAGCGGAAGGTGCTGCCATTTCTGCGACTATTGAGCAGATTAACCAGGAGCGCATAGTGCGGGAGGCTGCCGCCCAGGCCGCAGTTGATGTGGAGAAGCAGAAAGCTGCCGCTGATAAGGAATCTACTGCAAGTCAAGTGCAGCGGAATGCCGCTATCAAATCTGGATATGTGCTTCTCACCCAGATGCAAAAGGCAGAACGTGATTGGACAATGGCGCAGGCGGGCACATCAAGTTCGAGTTATGCTGGAATCCAATCTGACATTGAAAAACTGAAAGAATATCAGCGCCAACTCAAAGCCAACGAGATAACAGTTGATGAGTTTAAGCTGAAACTTTCTGGACTTCAGGCTTCTTTTGCAGAGAACTCAAACGCAATCAAAGCTGCCGGAGAGAACGTAAAGACCCTTGGCTCCAGGTTTAGCGCTATCGCCAAAAGCCTTGGCGCATGGTTTAGTGTATCACGAGTAATCATGTACGGTATCCGGTCTATCCGAAACATGGTAACCGCTACGATTGAGCTTGACAATGCAATGACACAGCTCAAAATCGTAACACGAGACACGGAAATAGCCTACGAAAAGTATCTGGATACCATATCTAAGACGGCCACCAAAATTGGTTCAACTATCCCAGACCTAATTGACTCTACAACAACGTATGCCCGCTTGGGGTATTCTCTGGATGAATCCAGCGTGTTAGCTGAGTACACAGCAATGCTGCAAAACGTTGGCGATATTGATGTATCCGATGCGCAGAATGCCATCACAGCTATTGTCAAGGCGTTTGGGGTGAGTGTTGACGAGGTTGAGTCCATTATGGACAAGCTGGTTATCACTGGCAACAACTTCCCTATCTCTGTGTCCCAGATTGCCGAGGGTATGAACAATGCCTCTTCGGCGTTGGCTGCTGCGGGAAACACATTTGAACAGTCGGTCGCTTTGCTGACTGCGGCAAACACGACTATCCAGAACACCGCTAAGTCTTCTGTTGGACTGAGAACGATTGCAGCGAGGATTCGCAGCACCAAAACAGAGCTGGACGAACTTGGCGAGGCAATGACCGATGCTGAATATGGCAAACTGGTTGCCGCTCTGACAAAGTACAATGTTGCTTTGACCGATGCAAACGGTGAATTCAGAAGTACATACGATATCATCGCCGATATTGCCGCTAAGTGGTCTGAACTTTCCAGCATGGAACAGGCTGCCCTTGCAAACGCTATCGCAGGGGTTCGTCAGCAGTCCGTATTCTATTCCCTGGTGGAGCAGTTCCAAGAAGCATCTGGTGCCATGGATGAGATGGCTAATAGTGCTGGTACTCTACAGGAATCCTATGCCGTATTTATGGAAAGCATCACTGCCCATATCAATCAGTTCAAGGCAGCGTTCCAATCTCTGAGCCGGTCAGCCGTCACAAAGGATTTCGTGAATGATATTATTGACCTGGGGACAAATTTCCTCAAAATATTTGATGGTATCATGCGTGTTGTCGATGCCCTTGGCGGCTTGAACACTGTTTTGTATGTTACTGCAGGAATTGTGGCAACCATCAAAGCCGATACAATTTTGGCTACGCTGCTGAAGCTGGTGGCTCCTATCAAAGCTATCATTGCTTCAATTCGTGCCGCACAGGCCACTGGTGTAACGGCGGGACAGTTCATTTCTAACGCTTTCAACCAAATTGCTGCGAGTGCAAGCGCAGCGCAGATTGCGGTAGGGGCATTTTTTGCTGTATTTGCAGTCATTTCTGTCGTAAAGAATCATATTGAAGACGTAAGGCAGAAAACGATTGAATTGGCTAAGGCTACGATAAGAGAGAAAGATGCCGAGCTTGAGCGGATTGATGCCTTAATGGAGGCGTATTCCGTATATAAGCAATATGCGGAACAGACAAACCGTACAACTGCTGAGGAAGATGCTCTCCAACAAGCTATTGAGGACATCACAAAGTTGATGGAGGGGAAGACTACCGCTCTCTCCAATCTGAAAGCTGGCACAGAGGAGTACACAAAGGCTCTTGAAGAGCAAATTGAAAAAGAGCTCGAAGCCCAGGAGATTGCTGCCAAAGAGCGTAGACAGGCCGCAAAAGAGAAATTGCTGGAGGAGTCCTGGAGCGATTGGAGCGGCAGTCAAATCACCATTAAAGTTAGCGATACGGCGAAGAAAGAGACCGATGCCTATAAACTCGTCCAGGAACTCATGGGCGATTTCATTGATGAAGGCCGGTACTATGGTGGTCGTGGCGGCGGTGCGATGGAGCTCGAAATTGAACCTATCAACTGGGATTCCGACCAAGATGTCGATGCCATCGTTGACTACTACTACAAGCTGGTTGAGCTGAAGGATGCCCTTGTACAAGCCGACTTGATGGACACGGATGACGTATATGATATCTACGGAGCCGTAAAAGATGTCATAGACGAAATCGGCCCGTCTGTAAAAGAATATGTAGAGGCCAACTCTTGGTTTGTTGACGAGGTGCAGGATGGTCAAGAATCGGTGGAAGAGGCCGCAGTTGCGTATCAGGCATCTCTTTCTGACTTGGCTGATACGATATCCAGCCTTAAATCTGCATATGACTTGCTCAAAACCGCGCAGGAGGAGATGGCAGACGGCGGAGGGTTGTCCACCGACACCATAAAAGCTCTGGCTGCCTCTGAGGAGAATTATCTCGATTATCTCTATGAAGAGAACGGCATCATTAAGCTCAACACCGAGGCATGGAAAGAAAATGCCAACGCCAAAATGCAAGGCGAAATGGTGGATATCCAAAAAGAGATTGATTCTTTGGAGGAACGAAACAGCGTTCTCACTGATACCCTGGAAATCTACCGAGCAAATCAGCATATGAGCGGTGGCAACACCACGATGATGAATGCGTGGGATAAGCAGATTCAGGAAGTCACCGATGAAATCAATGCGAATACGGCTGCTATTAACGCAAACCAAAATAAACTGGATTTGTATAATGCTCTGTATGGTAGCATAACAGGTGACCTTAACGCTTATTCTGCAGCGCTGGCGAATTTCTCCAACGTGGCGAACACCGTCGATTCCATCTCTAACTCGTTCCAAACCCTTGCCAACCTGCAGTCGGAGGTCGCCAACGGGTTTGCTATGTCTCTGGATAAGGCGTTGGAGTTCGCTTCTGTCTATCCTGAGATTCTCAATAATGCACAGGTGTCCGCCGACGGCCAAATCCTCTTAAATGAAGATGTGGTCAATTCCTTCCTCCAGGGGAAGAAGGCGGAGCTTGACGCTCAGCTTGACACCCAGATTGCACAGCTCGAAGCGGATAAGGCGGTTCTTGAAGCGAAGATGGAGGCTGCTCAGGCTCAGCTCGACCTGGCTAAAAATGTTGGTGAGGGCGAAGGCCAAATCGCCAAGGAGCTGGCCGAGTACCGTATCAACGCCGGTAACGCTGTTGCCCAGGCGATGATTGACGCTGGAATCGACGAGGCTACGGCATTTAAGCTGGCCGCTACCGCCATGGCTCAGAACGCCGAGGAGTTCGACCGTGTGGCAATGGAGGTTTGTACCGATGTAAACGGCAACTTCAATCAGGCCGCTTTTGACTTGGCGCAGACCATGTACAAAAACTTGACCAATGTAAAGACAGACCTGGCATCTGTGGCCCGGCAGGCTCATGAAACCGCAAAGGCTATTGCTGGCGTCGCTAACGGTGCTGTTTCTGGTTCTTCTGCTGTGCAGGGTGGTTCCGGCGGCGGTACAGGTAGCAGTGGCATCAAGCTCAACCTGACGAGCGGCAGCTTTGAGGGGACGGAATATACCTATACAGCAAAAGAATCTGGTCTTGAAGACTTCATTTCCCAGATTGAGCTTGACATCTCGAACTATCAAGATGCGATTGCTCAGATTGACGGCCAGATTGCCGTATTGCAAACACTCAAAAACGCACCACTCAAAAGTTTCGGGAGTGACCGAAAGGGCGGCAGTGGCAGTAGTGGCGGGAGTGACACTACAAAGGATGTTGAGGAGTACATCGCTGCTATCGACGATTACCGCGAGGCAATCGAGCGGCTGAACCGCATCCAAATCAAGCGTTCCGAGCTGGAGCTTCAGCTTTCCAACACAGATGATTTGCGGGAGCAGATTCGACTTCGGGAAGAATTGGTCAATGTCTATCGAGACGAACAAGATGCGCTTCATAACCTCAATAACCTACGGGATGAAACCATATCTGCTGGAGCAGACGCACTTCGTCAGCTTGGCTTCTTGGTTGAATACAATCCAGACACCAACAAGTTTTTCATTGAGAACCTTGAGCACTTGAATGAGCTTGTTGCTGATAGTCAGGGCGAGTGTGACTCCATGCAGGAGGCTACTAACGCTTTGCGGAAGGAGACTGAGGAGCTAATTAGCACCCTTGACTCCCTAAACCAGGAGAACCAGAAAAACTCTGAGTCTTGGGTGAAGTTGAAGAACTCTATTCGTGAGGCGAAAATCGCTGTCATCGACGCATTGAAGCAAATCGTTACTGAGGCTTCTGACGCTGTGGACGAAATTCAGAATGTCTACGACACACTGAAAGCTGCGGCAGATGAATATACGGAAGATGGCTTTATCTCCGTTGATGTGTATCAAAAGATTATTGACCTCGGCCCACAGTATATGCAATTCCTCCGGGATGAGAATGGTTTGTTGGTCATCAATGAGGAAAACATCAACAAGGTCATCGCTGCCCGTACTCGGCAGCTTGCCGCTGAACAGGCCGTGACTTATGTGGAACGACTTCGGCTGGCACTTCAAAAGGGTTCCATTGAGAACCTGAACACCCTGCTCTACGCAACCACGGAGGCAACAGACGCCACGTTTGGCCTTGCCTATGCGGAACTGGAACTTATGCACAGCATGGGCGACCTGAACGACAGCCAGTATGCGGCGGCGCTCCATAATATCCGAGCTATTGAGGATTTGGCAAATACCACGATTGCTGGTATCGGAAAGGTGTCTGGCGAGTATGGCGAGAGCATCAAGAATGAACTGGAGAACATGAAGTCTGGTTTGGACGATATTCTCAAGTACGTTATGGATATGCTAAAGCACAGAATTCAACAGCAGATTGACGCACTTGAGGAGCTGAAAGACGCCTATGCCGACATCATCGACCTCCGCAAGGAGACGCTGGATGCCGCCAAGCAGGAGGCCGAGTATGAGGACAAGGTCGCAGAGAAGGTGAAGCAAATCGCCAAACTCCAGGAGCGTATCAACGCACTTTCTCTGGATGACAGCCGGGATGCGCAGGCGCAGAAAATCAAGCTGGAGGAAGAGATGGCCGAGCTTCAGAAGGAGTTGGCTGACGACCAGAATGACTACGCCGTCGATGCGCAGAAGGAAGCCCTGGACGACATGAAGGAGGCATACGAGGACGAGAAGGACGCCGAAATTTCCGCCCTCGAAGAGACTATCAGCAGCTATCAGAAGCTGTATGATATGGCAATTGACTACATTGAGAGCCACTGGAACACTCTATACGATGAGCTGATTGCTTGGAACACAGAGTACGGCAGTGTGCTGAACTCTGAAATCACTACAGCCTGGGAGAACTGCTTGGCCGCAGCAAAGCGGTATGGCAGCTATGTAGCCGCACTCAACAAAATCGACACAGACATCGCTGCATCTACTGGCAACGGGGGCACCTCTGGTGCTGGCAGTAGTTCTAACAATACTGTTGTAGGAACCACTGGGAACAACACCCAAAAAACCAAGGAGGACTCTATCCATGCTATCATCAAGGAGATGTACTCCAATAGTCAAGAACACCATACAGCCAGTAAGGAACGCAAGCAGTGGCTTAGTAACCGCAACCTACAGCTCGGTACAATGCTGGCGCAGTATGGGGTGCATACACATCGTGAAGACGATGGGGCTTGGTATATGGATGGCTCTAAGGAGTTTCTGTATGATAAGTACAAGAAGTACATCTACCACAAAGGTGGCATTGCTGGCGACAACCCGACTCTCAAGCAGAATGAAATCATGGCTGTGCTCGAAAAGGGCGAAGCTGTATTGGACGACAAGAAACAGCAGGAACTGCACCGCTTGATTCAGTTTACGACTAAACTGTCAGATGAGTTTAGTGAACTGATTAAGTCCTCTGCTATGTCTCGCGTTTCTGCTGGCGGCGATGCTATTGCGGATGCAAAGTCCGATGCTCTGTCCAATATTTCCAATAACGAGGTAAATATTGAGATTGGGCCGACTTATATCTATGGTACAAACGAAGATACCGTGGCGCAGCATCGTGAAGTGACCCGCAAATTCACAAATGAGATTCTCAGTCAGTTGAGTATCAAGCGATAAGCGTGTGGAGGGAGATTCTTGCAGTCTCCCTCCACGCATTTTTACATGGAGGAGGATGTTGATGGAGAAATATGAGATTCCGTTTTGGGAAAAATATACGCTTTCTATTGAGGAAGCGTCGGCTTACTTTCGGATTGGCGAGAACAAAATCCGTAAGATGATTAACGACAATCGGGATGCAGACTACATCCTGTGGAATAATACGAGAGCCCAAATCAAACGAAAGAAGTTTGAAAACTACATCGACAGAATTAGAGTTTTATAATTATTGAGTTGAGAAGGAACTTCCAGTGTGGTATAATGCAAAAACCACATTGAGTTCCTTCTTTGGGTATAGAAAGGAACTCTATATGAGCGAAAAACGAAAAGACAGCCGTGGCCGTGTGCTGCGGAACGGCGAAACCCAGCGAGCGGACGGAATGTATATGTACCGCTACAACGATGCAGGAGGTGTGAGGCGTACCGTTTACAGTTGGCGGCTTGTGGAGACAGACAAGGTTCCGCCACGGAAAAAGGCTTGTGAGCCCTTGCGGGAGATTGAGAAGCGTCTGAACAGGGACGCTGACGATGGCATCCATACATTCGTTGCCAAAAAGAAGACCCTGAACGATTTCTTTGCCGACTATATGGGGATGAGGCCGGAACTGAAGCCCTCCACTCGGTCTGGATACTTCTATATGTACAATCAGTACGTCAGCAACAGCCTCGGGTTGGAAAACATCGGCAATATCAAGTACAGCGATGTGAAGAAGTTCTATCTTTCCTTGCTGACAGAAAAGAAAATCAGTCCAAACTCGATTGAGTGCATCAACACGGTGCTTCACCCAGTATTCACTTTGGCGGTGCGCGACGGCTATATCCGAATTAACCCCTCTCACGGCGTCCTGAGCGAGCTGAAGAAAAAGTATGACTGGAGCAAACCAAAGCGGCACGCATTGACTGTGGAGCAGCAGGAGGCGTTCGTAGACTATGTGAGGGAGTCTCCCAAGTACAACCACTACCTACCGCTCTTTACCGTCTTTCTGGGCACTGGATGCCGCGTAGGAGAGATTACTGGTCTGCGGTGGGAGGATTGTGACTTCACGGAGAATGCCATCTCAATTAACCACAATCTGGTCTATTGCAAGACAGACGATGGCAAGCATCGGAAGTTCTACATCTCCACGCCTAAGACTGAGGCAGGTAAGCGTGTGATTCCTATGTTCAGCGAGGTCAAGAAAGCTCTATTGCACGAGCGGCTTGAACAGATGAAGACCGGGTTTTGCCAGACAGAGATTGACGGATATAAAGGCTTCATCTTCATGGGAGCACGGGGAAACGTCCGCAAGGCAACTGACATCAACAAGGCTTTGGTACGCATCGTAAGAGACTACAACGAGCAAGAGACTGAACTGGCTAAGAAGCAGCTCCGTGAGCCTGTGCTACTGCCACACTTCTCTGTCCATAATCTCCGGCATACGTTCTGCACTCGGCTGTGTGAGCATGAAACGAACCTGAAGGTCATCCAAGAAATCATGGGACACGCCAACATCAGCATTACGATGGATGTGTACAACGAGGTCACACAGGAGCAGAAGCAGGTCAGTATGGCTAATCTTGAAGGCAAGATTAAGATTAGCTGAGTTTACACCATTCCCTACACCACAGCCGTACACCAAAGTCTACACGCGGAAGACTTTCAAGCTCCCTTTGGGTTCTACACCACAGTTTACACCATTACACGGAGGAGTTATGAGGCGATATAAGGGTTTACATGAGGGAAGTTTGAATAAATGGTGTCTTTGGAGAAGTTTAGAGGACTTATGAGGGACTATGTGAGATAAGAGTATTATCCAGCACATACCCCTCCACAGTTTTGATCTCCCTGGCGATGACGGTGGTTCCGGGTTCGATGCCCTCCAGCACGATTTCTCCGGCCTTGTCGGTGTAATAAATTCCATCGTCCGGCCCAACAGCCGCGCCGGAGCCGTCCACGACCTTAAAGGCCACGCCGGACAGCGGCTCGTTCTCGGTCCCCTCGATAAACTTCCGAATGATCAGCGTTGTGGCAGGCTCATCATCAAAAATCAGGGTGTTGGCCGCACCGCTGCGGACAACGATGTTTTTCGGAGTCTCATCCAACACATAGCCGATGGGGGCCTTGGTCTCGGAGACCACATAGGTGGCGTTGGGGGTCAGGCCGGAGACGGTGACGGTACCGTCTGTCCCGGTGGTGTACCGTCCGATGTTCCGGCCCTCGCTGTCCTTCACGGTGAACTCCGCGCCCTTCAGGGGCTTCTGGGTCACCGCGTCCCGCTTCAGGATGGTCAGGGTGCAGAGGGGGTCATCGTAAAACCGGAGCGTCTGGGTATCGCCGGCGTTGACCACCACGGTCTGAGGGGTGGGGTCCGCTTGGTAGTTGTCCGGGGCCTTGACCTCGGACACCACATAGGTGCCGGGGAGCAGCTTGGACAACACGATCTGTCCGCCCGCATCGGTGGTGTAGAGGCCGTTGGAGCTGGTGAGGCCCTCATTGTCCGGGGTCAGCTCCCCGTTGGCATTCATGATCTTGAACTGCGCGCCAGAGAGAGGCTGCTTGGTGACGCTGTCGTACTTTTCAATGATCAGGCCGCCCTTGGGGGTGTTGGTCACGATGACCGTCTGAGTATCCCCATTGGCGCCAATGACCACATTGGTGCTGGGCGCGTCCATGACATAGCCAGCCGGAGCCTTGGTCTCGGTCAGCACATAAGCGCCGGGGGCGAGGTTGGTGATTCGGATCTCGCCGTTGCTGTCGGTGGTGAACAGTCCGTTCTGGGTCAAAGTAGATGTGCCGATGACCCCGTCCAGGCCCACCTCGCAGCCAGCGGCGGTGGTGATCCTGAACTCCGCGCCGGGGAGGGGCTGGCCCGTCAGGCTGTCCCGCTTCTGAATAATAATGCCGCCCCTGGGCTGATTTTTGAAGGTAAGGGATACGGTTTTGCCCTCCTGGATCTGAATCGTCTGGCTCTGCGTGTCGATGATAAAGCCAGCGGGGGCCTTGGTCTCGGTGACTACCACGCTCTTTCCTGGCTTCAGGCCGGAAATGCGGATTTATAGCGATAGGTAATCCTTTGATGTTATCTCCGGATTTTCCCCCGCTCTAAACCGGACGTGAGACTTTCGCCTCATCCGGCTTGCCATCAAGGTTTAGATTGCGTCAAATTGCAAACAACTCTCAACATTTGCAAGGCTTCTAAGTTTGTTCAGCTTCTTCAACTGCTTAGAGTCAAGGTTTAATTTATCCATATATTTCCTGATTGTTTCTGGTGTAGTGGCGTGAATAAGGCGGTGGACATCCTCGCCGACGATAACCAGGTTTTTGTATTCGTCAGTTCCACCAAGGTGCCTGGGGCGCTTATGATGGCAGTGAATATCGCCAATGGCCAACAATTCCCCCGTTATTGCACATTTGCCAAATTGAGCGCAGTACAGCGAGATGCGATTATCATTATAGGCCGCTGAACGGTAGGGAACGGGGTTGCGCATGAGGTAGTGCATGATGCCAATATTGATATTTTTCCCCAGTGTTTTGTGAATTGCTTCCCGCCCTTCCGGCGTGTAGCTATTGATAATGCGCCGTTTCAACATAGGATTTTTATGTTTCACATATCCAATCGGCGCAAGTGCATATCCATCCACAAACCTTAGCTGCTGACTTTGCCCATAACGCTCTTTGATATAATCAGGAATTACATAGTTCAGTTTTCTCTTACATACCTGTTTGGCAGTTTTCAGTCGCTTGTTCATCCTTGCTTTTAGGCTCTTTTGGACAGAAAAGGCCATGAAGTTCAGGTCACTACATATCATAGTGGCCATGCTGTAGTAGTTATGGACACCAATCACGTAGGAGTTGAAGCGCGAAACCGCCTCATATTCCGCCCGCTTTTTGTGCCCAGGGAACTCAATGTCATGAATCAGCCTTTTCAAATTGCTCTTGATTTTGTCCAAGGACTTTTCTTTGATATGGCTCTCAACCACAAATTTAGGTTTTCTTTTTCTGCCATGATTTGCCGCTTTAATTCGCAGGCCCAGGAATTCCGAATATGTTTCTTTCAGGTTTACTATTTTCGATTTCTCCGGACTGATATCCAGGCCCAGGCGGTGCTTTAGCCAATCCGTTACCGCATGGAACAGCTTTTTTGCCTGCTTGTAGCTTTTTGCGAACAGCTTGAAGTCATCGGCATAACGAACACAGGTGACTTCTTTCAGACGCGTGCCGTTCCTGAGTGCCTCGTATTTATGCCCATAGTTTGCACTTCCGTTGCTATGGTAATTTACCGAATACTTTCTGCGTGTAGGGAATTCTTCCCATTGGCTGGCAACCCACCAATCCAGCTCATTGAGTACGATGTTGGATAAAAGCGGTGAAATGATACCGCCCTGGGGAGTACCCTTTTCCGGGAAGCCAATGCCCGCCACCTCTGCTTTCAGCATGGCGGATATGATACTGAGCAGCTTTTTGTCCCGAATACCCAGCGTCCACATCTGCTTGAGCAGTTTGCCGTGGTTTACATTGTCGAAAAAGCCTTTGATATCAATGTCAACCACAAAGTAATAGTGGGAAAGTTGGATATTCTTGTAGACTAATGCGATTGCGTGCTCCTGACTTCGGTTGGGGCGGAACCCATAGCTGTGGTCGTGAAATTTTGCTTCGCAGATTGGCTCCAGCACTTGCAGTACACATTGCTGTATCAGCCTGTCCAATATTGTCGGAATCCCTAACGGACGCTTTTTTGTGGGGTCAGTGCCTTTGGGAATTTCTACGCGGCGAACGCTTTGCGGCTCGTACCAGTCCAACTTACGCTGTACCAGCGCAACCAGTTTTCCGTCTGAGAGCTTTTCCAAGTCCTTGATTGTTCTGCCGTCTGTGCCCGCGGTTTTGCTTCCATGATTTGCTTTGATATTGCGGTATGCCAAGCGTATGTTCTCAGGAGTGGAAACAATTTCTACCAAATGCTTAAATTCCCGTCCCTTCAAACTGTCCGCATACAACTTATCTTGGATTTCTTGAAAATCATAATATTCCGCATGGCGCAGCTTTGCCTTCTTTTGAGCCTTGTCTTTTGTTGCCATAGTCGGCCTGCTTCCTGTCTGGATTCGGCCTTTCTTAGTCCTACTCGAACCTATGGAGTTTGTTTGCAATCTGATTTTTTTCTTGCAATCTTACCTTGACTACAGCCCGTCCCTCCACCGCTTACTTTTTTTCACGGTTTCATTGGTACCATGGCTGCTGTTTCATTCCTGACTAAGAGAAGTTATACCGCACCTCCGGTAAGCGGCGACACGATTTTCCTCCTCAGCGCTTCTCAGCCCGCAATAGCTCCACGTCAGGAACTTTCCACGTTCCGATATTCCTATTCTTTTGCAACCGCACTTAGGTTTCCCTATAAGCCTGTGTGCTGGATGGCGCCTGTAACGCCATAAGGTGTTTCATAACGGAGAGTTTTACTCCACCTCACACACGCCGCTATCGCGGCAGCAGCCTTTTTGACCGCTCGAGATTTAGACTTGTACATTCGGGATTTTGTCAGTATTACTACATTCTCGCCATATGCGGTTATGAACCCCCGGCCTATCACTCACGGCCACCTCTGGCTCGTTTTTGCCCTACCGCTGCATTGCTGCTGGCGAATAAGGCGAGTGTGTTCAGCCGACTTCAGCGTGCTGTGTCAGTCCAGGAGATTGCGCTCCCTTTCCTCCAACGCAGTCTCAGGGGAAGCGTTTCAGGGCGTTACCCCTTCATTCCACTTCTCGGAATACCAGTTAGGAAAAGCAGGAATTTATCCGCTTTTCCCGCTGCTTTTACCTCCTTCCAGGCCCTTGACCCAGTTAAAGTTTATTTGCAGCAACGTGTCGCTGCACCGCCGTTCTCGTCTGTTCTGAAAATGCCGTTTGAGTCACCGATCAAGGTGCCGCCCGCGTACATGACCTTAAACTCGGCATTCTGGAGCGTTACCGAAGGATTGACCGCACATACTTTGCGGATCAACAAATTGCCATCCGGCATATTCGAAAATCGGACAGTGACCACGCTCTGCTCCCCGCTGTCCGCCAGGAAGATGGTTTCAGAGGACTGGATGATGGAGTAACCGTCTGCGGGGTCTACCTCCTCCAGCACATAGGTTCCGGGCTTGAGGCCCGTCCAGTTGGCGGTGCCGTTGATGCCTGTCACCTTGGTGCCAATGGCGGTGCCGCCTGTGCCGGAGGTGCCGCCCAAATACTTCAGTTGGAAGGTACATCCGGGCAGGGCCTCGCCGGTGACGGAATCGTACTTTTCCACCACGATAGCGTTGAGCGGAGTGTTTTCGAACACCACGGTTTTGCTCTCACCGCCCTTGATGTAAAACTCCTGGGTGCGGGCTGCTTGATGGTGAAGCCTGCGGCGGGTTCCAGCTCCGTTACCTTGTACCAGCCGTCCCGGAGGTTGTCAATGACGATCTGCCCGCTGGCGTTGGAGTAGAACACACCCAGGCTGTTCAGCTCCCCGGTAGTCGTGCTGTTGGAGCCGTACCAGACCTGGAACTTGGCCCCTTGGATGGGGCTGCCGGTGATGCTGTCCACTTTGTTGATGGTCAGGGTAGGCTTTTTGTGGTTCTCGAAGTAGACGGTATGGTCCCGGTTGGGGTAGAGGGTCACCAGCTGGGGGGCGGCGTCCATGAGCCAGGGAGAGGGGACAGACTTCTCGCTGATCTCGTACACACCCGGCAGGAGGTTGTCCAGCGTGGCTTTGCCCTCGCTGTCCGTCTTGATCTCGTCCACAGAATGCCCGTCCGCCGCTTTCACCAGGAAGATGGTGCCGGGAATGGGTTCCCCGGTGTCAGCGTCCTTTTTGTAGACGATGAGGTTGGGCCGTTTCTGGTTCTCGATGGTGATGGTGCTGGTCTGTCCAGGGAACAGCTCCACATGGTACTTCCGCGTATCCAGGATGTGGTCGGACATGGTGGCGGTTTCCTGCACCGAGTACACGCCCGGTTCCAGATCGGAGATGTTGATCTCACCGTTTTCATCGGTGATACGGTCGAGGTAGTGAGTGCCATCCTCGATCCGGGCAATCCTAAAGTGAACGCCTGCCAGACGAGAGCCGTCCGAGCTGGTTTTAATGAGCTTCAGCGAGGGCATAGGCGTATTGGTGAACACGAAGGACGCATCTTCGTCCGGGTTGATCTGCACCACCCGCACAGCGTCATCAATGAGGTACCCGTCCGGGGCCTCCAGCTCCCGCACCTCGTATGCGCCGGGGGTCAGCTTGGAGAGGTCGATCTCGCCGTTGATGTCGGTCACAAATTCCTGGCGGTAGCTGCCGCCTACCAGCTTGAACTCAAATCGGACATTGGGCAGGGACTTCATGGTGACGCTGTCCACTTTGATGAGGTGGATGCCGGGTTTCTTGCTGTTGAAGAACACCAACTCCTGGGTGGCGGTCTGTCCGGCTTTCAGCTCGATCTGCTGGGGCGTAGAGTCCACAACGTGTTCATCGTCTGTGGCTACCTCTTTGACGAGGTAGGTGCCGGGTTCCAGATCATAAAGCAGAATCTCGCCGTTGTCGTTGGTGGTCTTGACGTCAAACAGCTCGGTATCCTTGTAGATCTCGAAGGTAGCGCCGGAGAGTCGTTCCCCGCTCTGCTGGTCCATTTTGATGATCTGATATTGTCAATATTGGTTGACACTTTTTTTACAAGGATCCTGAATTCCCGGTAAAGATTTACCCTACAAGAAATATGGGAGAAGAGGACGAAAAAAAGTGGGGAAGAGGCA
>QXXE01000051.1 GCA_009911355.1 Clostridiaceae bacterium
CGGAAACTGGAAATAATCCAGCATTAATTGCCTTATTTTTTAGCCACAAATGTTACAAAAATGCTTGACCACTACATCCGCTGTGCCGCCCGGTTGGGCGGCTTTTTATTTTGTTCCGAACCTCGTTCACTGTTGCCGTCGTGGGGGGATTTTTTTCCGGCAAAGCCACAACCGGCCGCGGTTTTCATTTGACCCTTTCCAGGGCGGTGACGCGCTGTCCGATGCTTGAGTAATCATCCAGCAGCTTTACATAGGGAATCACATCGCGATCGATCTTTAAAGCTTCAGGAAAGTTATTTCAAGCCTGTTTGCAGCAGCATTTTTCCAGTCGATGGCAGCCGGAATATCGGGAGGCGCTAAAACAGCGGCAGATTTGTTGCGAGGGTACTTTTGCCGCCCAGAAGTGGGGACATAGCCTGACACGCGTCTTACGACAAGGTTTAGAGGCAGCGGAAGACCACTGCCTTCTTTCTGCTACAGCTTTGAACCTCAAAAGAATGATACGATGCCTGAGTTGACGCTGATGAGCGTCTTTTTTCTCGTTTGAAACCAGGTTTATATCAAAAATCCAGGAATTTTGTCAACAGCTTCATAATGTCTAAGAGTTATAAAAAAGAATGAGTGATATGAATTTTATCATAATCGGCATTCGTGGAAATGCGTGCTTTAAACGCTTGAAATTATTCAGTGGGACGCATATAATTGTAGCTGATAAAGCTTTGAGAAGGAATAGGTAAACATGTTTGGGCATATTTCTGCACTGGAAGCAACGGTGAAGTGGGGCATTGGCATTTTAGAAAGGTGGGTACAAAAACTTTGTGAAGAAGGGCGTATCCTTGGTGTTGCAAAATTCAGCCGTATGTGGCTGATTCCGAAAGACGCCTGAAAACTGATTGATGAAAGGATAAAGGGAAGAAAGGAAAAAGTAAATGAAACGGCTGTTTTTACTGGAAGATGATTTGAGCCTGATAAATGGGCTTTCCTTTGCTGTAAAGAAGCAGGGATATGAGATCGTGATTGCCCGTACTACACTGGAAGCGGATACATTGTGGGCAGATGGAAAATATGATTTGGTTATTTTGGATGTGTCGCTTCCCGATGGATCTGGCTTTGATTTCTGTAAAAAGATACGGCAGACATCAAAAGTGCCTATCATGTTCCTTACTGCGGCGGATGAAGAAACGGATATTATCATGGGGCTTGACATTGGGGGTGACGATTATATTACGAAACCATTCAAGTTGGCGGTGTTCTTTTCGAGAATCAACGCACTGATCCGCAGGAGTGAAAATTTTAACACTGCTGTTACAGAATTAAATTCAGGCGGTGTCAATATTCAGCTTTTAAAGGGTGAAGTATATAAAAGGGGAGAATTGGTTGAACTGACAGCAAGTGAGTATAAGCTGCTGTGCCTGTTTATGGAAAATCCGGATCAGATACTTTCTTCAGGACAAATTTTAAGCAGATTGTGGGACTGTAACGAAAGCTATATAGACAATAATTCCCTTACAGTGTATATCCGCAGGCTTCGGACAAAAATTGAGGATCATCCGGGAGAACCGAAACGGATTGTTACTGTCCGTGGTATGGGGTATAAATGGAACACTGTGGATTGAGGTGTGGAATGAAAATATTTGCAAACCAGAAAATCAAACTACTTTTTGGAAGTATTTTGTTGTGTGTTTGTTTTTTTATGTTGACTTCGGCGTTGCTCATAGGTTTTGGAGTTGGAAATGCGGCAGCTTTTACGATGATTTGCTTTTTGCTGATGAGTGCCGCAATACTGGCGCTTTTGTTTGGATATTTCAAAGAACAGCATCGAATCATGGAAAATGCCATATCGCAGATTACAGAATACATATCCGGTAACAAAGATGTTACGATTGAATGTAATGATGAGGGCGAATTATACAGATTGTTCCATGAAGTAAACTCTCTGGTTGCGATCTTAAATGCCCATGCAGAGAACGAAAAAAGCGCAAAGAAATTTCTGCGGAATACAATATCTGATATTTCGCACCAATTAAAGACACCGCTTGCTGCCCTGAATATTTATATCGGGCTGATACAGGGCGAAGCGGAAGGACAGGGGGCGGTTCAGGAGTTTTCCAGACTTTCCGAACAGGAACTTGACCGTATTGAAAGATTGGTACAAAATCTTTTGAAAATTACAAAACTGGATGCAGGCACGATTGTGTTAGAAAAGTCTTTGGAAAATGTGTCGGAAATTGTGGAAAGCGTAAAAAAGCATTTCCTGTTTCGTTCTGAACAGGAAAGAAAGGAAATTTGCCTGTCAGGAAATGAGGAAACAACTCTTTTATGTGACCGCAGCTGGATCATTGAAGCAATCAGCAATCTTGTAAAGAATGCCCTTGACCATACAGAAAAGGGGGATTATATCTGTATTGAATGGAAGTCTTTTGCGTCTGTTGTCCAGATTATCGTGAAAGACAGCGGTTGCGGTATCCATCCAGAAGATTTATACCATATTTTTAAGCGGTTTTATCGAAGCCGCTTTTCTAAAGACACACAGGGCATCGGCCTGGGGCTGTCTTTGACAAAAGCAATCGTAGAAGCGCACAATGGGACGATTGAAGTTGACAGCACATTAGGCATGGGAACTTCTTTCACGATAAATTTTTTGATTCCTACAAAATTGTAGGGTAATTGTAATATTGGTGTAGGATTTGTTTGTTATATTTGAGAAAATCAAAACCGAAAGAGGTGTTTATGCAATGAATTTATTAGAAGTCAGCAATATTTGTAAAACTTACGGAAGCGGTGAAACCGCCGTACATGCATTAAAAAAAGTGAGTTTTTCCGTTCCCAAAGGTGAGTATGTGGCTATCGTTGGAGAATCTGGTTCCGGCAAGAGTACGCTTCTCAATATGATAGGTGCGCTTGACACGCCCACATCTGGCAAAGTCCTGATCGGAGGAAATGATACTTTCTCTATGGGTGAGCGCAAACTTACTATTTTTCGACGCAGAAATATTGGTTTCATTTTTCAGGCATTTAATCTTATACCAGAGCTTACAGTAGAGCAGAATATGATGTTTCCGGTGCTGCTTGATTATCAGAAACCGGACAGAGCATATTTAGAAGAACTGCTTGCCGTACTAAATCTGAAAGAACGGCGTAACCACTTGCCGAGCCAGTTATCTGGTGGACAGCAGCAGCGGGTAGCGATTGGACGAGCCTTAATAACACGTCCTGCATTGATTCTTGCGGATGAACCCACTGGTAATCTGGATTCCCAGAACAGTAGTGAAGTCATTGCTTTGCTGAAAGAAGCTTCAAGGAAATATGAACAGACAATTATTATGATTACCCACAACCGCAGCACTGCGCAGACTGCGGACAGAATTCTGAATGTGTCAGATGGCGTGCTGACCGATTTAGGGAGGTGCAGCGAATGAAAAGTTATCTTAGCCTTGTGCGGATTTCTGCGAAAGTAAGGAAAAAACAAAATCAAATGACAATCCTGTGTATTATCATTTCGGTGTTATTGGTAACAACGATTTTCAGCGTTGCGGATATGGGAATCCGGGCAGAGAATATTTATATGCAGGACAGGCATGGGAGTTGGCATATCAAGCTGGAAAATATTTCGCAGGATACGGTGGGAGAAATTGGCAGGCGTTCAGACATTACTACAGTTGGCTGGTCAGAGGTTTTTAACTATGATGCAGACCAATCATACTATGTCAATGAAAAAAAAGCTGCGTTATATGGAACTGATGAAACATATCTGACTAGCCTTGCAAATGGCATTGAGGAAGGGGCTTATCCTCAAAGTGATGATGAAGTAGTCCTTAGTTCCAACGCAAAGTTCGCTTTGAATGTGCAGCTTGGAGATCGTGTAACACTATATACGCCTGCTGGGGATGTTGATTTCATTGTGTCTGGATTTGGTTCGGATGATAAAGAATATTTTCAAGGACAGACGTATTTGGTTGCCGTATATATGACACAGCCAGCCTTTGCTGAAATAATGGGAAAAAATAATATTGCAATCAATCCAGTTTGCTATGTACAGTTTCGGAATGCACGGGAAGCATCAAAAGGGATATTAGAAATCCAGGAACAGTATCATCTGCCGGAAAATAGTATTTCTGAAAACACTGCGGTTATGGGTATTGCGGGACAAAGCAGTAATACATCGGTAAATGGTATTTATAAATTGGCAGCTATGTTATTTGTTTTCGTGCTTTTGGCAGGAGTTTTAATGATTTCCGGCAGCATGAACAGTAATGTGGCGCAACGGACGAAAATTTTTGGCATGTTACGATGTATTGGTGCGAGCAGACAACAGATTATCCGATTCGTTCGTTTGGAAGCATTAAATTGGTGTAAAACAGCAGTACCTATCGGTTTGATTTCCGGAACTGTAATCAGTTGGGGTGTTTGTGCATGGCTGCATTATGGAGTTGGTGATGAATTTGCAGCAACACCTGTTTTTGCGGTTAGCCCTATTGGGATTATTTGTGGTGCAGTAGTTGGTGTTATGACTGTTTTGTTAGCCGCGCAATCCCCTGCGAGACGTGCAGCCAAAGTTTCACCTATCGCTGCAGTTTCAGGAAATATGATGAGTGCTGCTGTCAGTCATCACGCTTCAAAATTACGCTTGGGCAATGTGGAACGGACATTAGGCGTTCATCACGCAATAGCATCTAAAAGAAATTGGATCTTAATGACTGGGAGTTTTTCTCTAAGCATTATTTTACTCCTGTGTCTGCCTGTCGGACTGGATTTTGCTCATGAGTTAGTGCCGTCTTTGCAGTCATGGAATGCGGATATTGCACTCAACGGTTATTCCAATGCGCTTATATTGGAACAGGATTTGGTTGACAAGATAGAGGCAATATCGGGAGTGGAGAATATCTGGGCTACCTCATACATGAAGCATATTCCCGCCACTTCCTCAAATGAAGGAATTGACCATGTGAATCTAATCTCTTACAGTGATTCGCTGCTGGATATCTTTCAGGACAGCATGGTTCAGGGAGATATAGGGGCAGTCTATGGAAAAAGCAATCAGGTTATGACAATCAGTAATAAAGATAACCCGCTGAAAGTAGGGGATACCATTCAGATTGCAGGAAAAGAAGTAGAAATTACCTGTTCTGTTTCCAGTGGGGTTTGGCCGGGTGAATATAGTGTAATCTGTTCACAGGAAACTTTTGAATGGTTGACAGGGGAGCAAAATTATTGCCTGATTGGGATTCAATTAAACGATAAGACTGCCGATACAGCCATGCAACAGATTAACAGTATGATTGGAAATGATGTGATCTTTCAGGATGCGCGCAAACAGAATCAGAGCGATGCCAAAACCTATCTGGCTGCACAGGTTGTTTTATACAGCTTCTTAGCGGTTATCGCTACGATTACCATATTTAATATTATCAATAGTATATCAATGAGTGTAACCGCAAGAACCAAGCAGTACGGTGCTATGAGAGCTGTTGGCATGGATGGGAAACAGCTTACACGAATGATTGCCGCAGAAGCGTTTACCTATGCTGTTTCAGGTCTTATTGTTGGCTGTGGTATCGGAATACCAATTAACCATTTCCTGCATGAACGGTTACTTACGAGATATTTTGGAACACCGTGGAGCTTACCAATCGTATTGATTGCCATTATTATTTTCTTTGATTTCATTTCTGTTTTGATTGCAGTTCGTGCGCCGTCTAAACGGATATGCAAGATGCCGATTACTGAAACTATCAATGAACTGTAATAACAGAGTTATTTTGAAGAAATCATGAAAAATATGCTGCGCGACGGCAAAAGAAAAAAGCTGTCGTACAGCAGATAGATATCTATGCTTGTTTTCAAAACAGCGGTTTCTGATAAAAATCAGAATCGCTGTTTTTTTTATAAAGAAAGAAGCCTTTTGGCGATGGTGGAGACAGGGAAAACTCCCTTTGTAAAAATAGAAGTGCGGCCGGCCAGCTGCACAGACAACAAAGGGAGGTCATAAGGGGGCTTCAAAATATTGTGTGCAGTGAAACAGGGCGGTTTGCTCTGTTTTACTACTTTTTAGGGAGGTGCTATCCATAATTGATTTCTATTCATAACAGCCCTGATGCACCGAAGTGCACAAGAGCCGATCCGGTACATCGGCATATACGCCGGTAATAGCATGATGACTCACGCGGCGACGCAATTCAATTTACCAGCATGGAAAGCAAGTATTGGAGAGATCACTTCTGCGCTTTTACCCGGATTCCATAGCAATACCAAGGAAAGTTTAATGTGATGCCCCAATTTAGAGCTCCCGTTTGCAATATGAGCTCATATCTATTGATGTATACTGGCAAATTGCCATAAAAAATTAGCTAAAATATCCAATTGACATCCTGCGGAAAAGTATTATAATTACTTTAATAAAACATTTTATTAAAGTAATAGATTGTAAATAATATACACAAAAAATGAGGATAAAAAATAATGATTTTGCACATTTAGACTGCTGTTTTGCAGACGCTTGGAAAAAAGCCGACGCAAAACATTTCCCCGCGTCGGAAAAAGGCGGCATTAAAGTCGATGGTTTCTTTCGTTACAATGAAGGTACACAAAAGCTCCAAAGGCAATCGGAGCCAAGACGAAGGAGGAAATCAGAAATGAAGCAAAGTTGGTTAGGTCTGGAAGACCGCGTGGTCATTGTAACAGGCGGGGCCTCCGGCATCGGAAAGCACGTTGCGGATACACTGACTGTGGCAGGGGCAAAGACGGTTGTGGTTGACATGAACGTAACGACCGGCGAAGATCTGGACGGTGCATATTGCGTGCAGTGCAACGTTGCGGATGCGGACAGCGTAAAGGCAATGGCGAACGCTGTAGTGGAAAAGTTCGGAAAGATTGACGCATTGGTCAACAATGCCGGCATCAATATGCCCCGCCTGCTGGTGGACGTTGCCGGAGAAAAGCCGGAGTACGAACTGAATGACGATTCCTTTACCAAAATGTTCAACGTCAATGTGAAAGGCGTCTTTCTCTGTGCGCAGGCTTGTGCCAGGCAGATGCTGAAGCAGGGAGGCGGCGTGATTGTCAATATGTCGTCGGAATCCGGCAAGGAGGGTTCGCAGGGGCAGTCGGCATATTCTGCGACGAAGGGTGCGGTTGATTCTTTCACCCGTTCCTGGGCAAAGGAGCTTGGCAAATACAATATCCGCGTTCTCGCCTGTGCCCCCGGCATCATGGAGGCAACTGGACTGCGTTCCCCGGCATATAACGACGCGCTGGCATACACGCGCGGCTGCAAACCCGAGGAGCTTTCCACCGATTACAGCAAAGTAATTCCGATGGGGCGTGACGGCAAGCTGGATGAGGTTGGCGACCTGGTTGCTTACCTGGTTTCCGACCGCGCAAGCTACATTGCGGGGACGACAATCAATATTTCCGGCGGGAAGTCCCGCGGTTAAGACGAAGGCCGGAACGGAAGGGAGGGTACGGACGTGAAAAGTGTATTTGGCGATAACCGGATTGCTGATCTCCTGCAATTCTTTTGCCGTACACCGGCTGCCACACTGAGTACCCTTGCCGCCCGGCTGGATGTCAGTGAGCGCACCATCCGCAACGATCTCAAGCAGCTGAACACCGAATTGGAAAGCTGCGCTGTGATCGAAGCGGTGCAGGGGCGTTACAGCCTTCGCGTTTATGACAGCAACGTATTTCAGGCCGTGCGCAGCCGCATTCTGGAAGCTGACGACTTTCTGAACTCTCCGCAGAACCGCATGGACTATATTTTCGGCAGGCTGGTGCGGTCGATGAAACCACTGCTGACCGATGAGCTGGCTTATGAAATGAATGTCGGGCGGACGACGCTGGTAAACGATTTGAAAAAGCTCCGGGCCGCGTTGGAACCTTATCAGCTGACCATTCTCGGCAAAACCAGCAAGGGGCTTGTGCTGCAGGGCAGGGAAACCGATATTCGGCAGTACATTCTTGAAAACAGCTACGATGCGCTTTACCGGCAGTACCCACTGGATGTGGAAGTGATTGATGCGGTGGAAGACACGCTGAACACCTTTGAAAAAAGCGTTCAGCGCAGTTTCCGGCAATTTTTAACGGTGATGCTCGACCGGTTTTTGACAGGGCATTACATTGGCCAGCTTTCCCCGTCGTTCTACAACCTGACGGCAAGGCCCGAATTTGAAACGGTTGACCGCCTGGCGGATCAAGTCGCCGGATGCCTGCGGGTCGAGTTTCCGGCCGAAGAACGGCTGTTCCTTCTGCTGCCGATTGTCGGCATGCGCACCCCGGCGGATGTGCAGGATATGCAGTCGATCGAATTGGACGCGGAAATGCGGCCGCTGATGGAAAAGGTTTTTCGGCAGATCCGCCTGGAAACAGACATCCAGCTGGACAGCTCCGGCTTCCGTGAGGATTTCCTGTACCATTTGATGTTTATGGTCAACCGGCTGCGGTTCCATGTCCGGCTGCAAAACCCCATGCTTGACGAACTGCGCGGCAAATACCCGTTGGCGTGGCAAATGGCGGGCGTCGCGGCAAAGGTCGTCCGGCAGGCCTATGGGCTTGAGGTCACGGAGGACGAACGTGGTTATCTCGCATCCTATTTCGGCGTTTTTCTGGAGGAAAATGGGCTGCGGGGCGTTCGCCCGTACCAGGTCGCCGTTGTCTGCGGCACGGGGCGCGTAACGGCACGGCTGGTTTCGGTGCAGCTCAAAAAAGTGCTTGACAGCTCTGCGGAGATCACGTTGTTCGTCGATGAAAAAGTCACGGCGGAACAGCTGGCGGGGTATGACCTCGTATTCACGACGGTAGACTTGCCCTGCCCTTGTGAACGTCCGGTGATCCGCATTCACGAGATCTTCAACGAGCAGGAGCTGCGGCACAAAATCGAAAAGGCCCGTTATTGGGATCAGGTCGATGTACCGATGATGGACAACAACTGGTTTGTCATGGTCGGGCTGCTGGAGGAAAGCCGGTTTTTCATCTTTGACGCGTCCGAAAGCTATGAGGACGCAGTCGGCCACATGGTGGAAACCCTGTCCAAAGCCGGGCAGGTGGACAAGGGGTTCCTCGAGCGGCTGCGCGCCCGCGAACAGCGCGGGACAATGGTGTTCGACCACGCGGTGGCGATCCCGCACAGCGTCCAATACGCCGGGGACCGTCTGGTGCTGGCAATCGGCGTATTCCCTACGCCGGCGGAGCACATTGACCATGAGATCCGGGTGATTTTCCTGATCGGGCTGCCGGAGCAGCTGTCGGCGGACGACAACCTGTTGATCCGGATCTATGACGAAATCATCAGCATTGCGCAGGATGCGGTGCTGCTGGACAAAATCACACAGGCCGACTGCTTCCAGACGCTGCTGCGCGTTCTGTACCGGCAGGCGGGAGAACAGGAGGGTTCACCATGTTGAAGTTAGGGCTTGTCGTTGCGGCGGCATTTGTGCTGCAAATTGTGCTCAGCAGCATTCAAATGCGGCATTTCGCGAAGGAATTTACCGCGATGCGCAGACGTGGCCGGGTCGCCTGCGGGCGGCAGGCGGGCGGCTTCCACGCAGGGGCAATCGTCCTTTTCCTGCTGGATGGGGCGGGCGTGATACAGGAAGGGAAAATGCTGATGGGCGTAACCTGCTTCGCACGGGTCCGCCCGCTGCCTGGATTCACTGGGAAGCAGATTGCAACCCTCACCGAAGCCGATCTGCCCCGGCACGGAAAAAACCTGCGCCGTGCCGTTCTGGACGCACGGAATACCTATCACAAATTTATCGCCGGTGAAGCGATTCCCGAGCCGCCATCCCCCTTCCGTCGGGTCAGCTGCGCATTTACCGGCAACGGGAAATAAGAAGAAAGGTGAACATTTATGGAGTTCATTGTCAATCTGGCGTCCGGCTTTATGAACCTTTTTACGCTGGGCGGCGAACAGTTCATGAGTTGGGTCACAGGCATCATCCCGACTATTGTTATGCTGCTGGTGCTGATGAACGCAATCATGGCAATCGCGGGCGAAGCCACCGTGGCGCGGGTCGCGAAGGTCTGCACCGGCAACCCGGTCCTGCGGTATGCAGTGCTTCCGTTTGTCAGTGCATTCATGCTCGGAAACCCAATGGCGCTGTCGATCGGCAAATTCATGCCGGAATTTTATAAGCCCGCGTACTACGCGTCGGCAACCTACCACTGCCATACCAACAACGGCATCTTTCCGCACATCAATGCTTCTGAGCTGTTTATTTGGCTGGGCATTGCCAACGGGATCACCCAGCTGGGGCTGGATACCGCGCCGCTTGCGGTCCGGTACCTGCTGGTCGGCATTGTTGCAAACTTTATTTCGGGCTGGTCCACCGAATTTACCACAAAGTTTGTGGAAAAGCAGCAGGGCGTTACCCTGAGCCGCGAGTTTCAGATGGCAAAGTAAGGAGGAGGAAGCAGATATGGCGGAATATCGTTCGATTCGAGTGGAGAAAGGCCCCGGCGGCTTTGGCGGCCCTCTGGTCATCACGCCCACCGCGCAGCGCAATAAAGTTATGTATATCACGGGCGGCGGCGCGGAGCCGGAATGCCTGTCCAAAATCGTGGAGCTGACCGGCTTGACCCCGGTCAACGGCTTCAAGACAAACTGCCCGGAGGAGGAGCTTGCGCTGGTCATTATTGACTGTGGCGGTACGCTGCGGTGCGGCATCTATCCCAAGAAGGGCATCCCGACCATCAACGTGATGCCGGTCGGCAAGTCGGGGCCGATGGCGCAGTTCATCAAAGAAGACATCTACGTTTCAGCGGTCGGCCCGGCGCAGGTTTCCCTTGCCGACGGCAGCCAGCCTGCGGCAGGGCGCCCGGCAGAAACCACCTCCGAGCCGGTGAAGTTCAACGCGGATATGAAGGTGTCCGAAACGCTTGCGAAGCAGGAAAACAAGTCGCTGGTTACCAAGATTGGGCTTGCGGCGGGCAAGGTCGTCAACACCTTCTATCAGGCGGCGCGTGACGCGATTCAGACCTGTATCACGACCCTGCTGCCGTTCATGGCGTTTGTTTCCATGCTCATCGGCATTATCAATGGCTCAGGCTTTGGCGATGCGTTCGCGTCCATCCTGACCCCGTTGGCAGGCAATATTTTTGGATTGGTTGCGCTGGGCGTGATCTGCTCCATCCCCGGTTTGTCCGCGCTGCTCGGCCCCGGGGCGGTCATTGCGCAGATCGTCGGTACGCTGGTTGGCGCGGAGATCGGCAAGGGGAATATTGCCCCACAGCTGGCGCTGCCCGCACTCTTTGCAATCAACTGCCAGGGCGCATGTGACTTTATCCCCGTTGGGCTTGGCCTTGCGGAAGCCGAAACCGAAACCATTGAGGTCGGCGTCGTATCGGTGATGTATTCCCGCTTTATCACGGGTTGGCTGCGTGTGCTGCTCGCCTACGCCGCAAGCTTCGGCCTTTACGCATAAGCGCATTTCCCGCTCATGATCCGGCGGGCGGCAGTGCGGGATTTCGCCGCTGCCCGCCATTTGTACGTTTTTAAAGGAGGTATTTCCGTGAAAGTCATTTATGAAAACAAGGTTCAATCACTCGGCAGCTGTGTGGACGAATTTCAAGAGGCAGGGTTCTTCATCCTTTTTGGTGACAGTGCGCCAGAGGAGCTGCGGGACTATTGTTACTCGGTTGCGGTCCGACCGATTAACGGCACGATCAAGCCGGGGCAGGTGCTGAAGGTCGGCGCGAACGAATACCGCATCACAGCGGTCGGTGAGGAAGCACCCGTGACGCTTGCCGGGCTGGGGCATTGTACGGTCAATTTCAGCGGACAGACCGAGGTGGAGATGCTTGGCACTATCTATGTAGAAAATAAGCCGATGCCGGTGGTCTCGGCCGGTACCGTCATCCAGATTGTCGAACCGTAAGAAAGGGGGCAGACAACCGTGGCAATCAAATTGAACGTACAAAACGCCGGGCTGAAAGCGCACGAGCTGGACTATATCCGTCCTTTGGTGGAATCCGCAAACCGTGCCCTGCATGAGCGCTCGGGCGCGGGCAGTGAAATGCTGGGCTGGCTCGACCTGCCGGAAACCTACGACCGCGAGGAATTTTCCCGCATCCAGGCCGCAGCAAAGCGGATTCAGGCGCAGAGCGAGGTGCTGGTGGCGATCGGCATCGGCGGCAGCTATCTGGGCGCCCGCGCAGGGCTGGAATTTATAAAAGGCCCCTTCGGGAACCAGCTGCACAGCGGAAAGGGTGTTGAAGTTTACTTCGCGGGCAACAATCTCAGCTCCGCCTATGTGCAGAACCTGTTTGATATCATCGGCGAGCGGGATTTTTCGGTCAATGTGATCTCCAAATCCGGCACAACTACGGAACCCGCTGTTGCTTTCCGGCTGTTCAAAGCGAAGCTGGAAGAGAAGTACGGCAAGGAAGGCGCGCGGGAGCGGATTTACGCAACGACAGACGCGCATAAGGGTGCGCTGCGCGGGCTTGCGGAGGAAGAGGGGTATGAAACCTTTGTTGTGCCGGATCATATCGGCGGGCGCTTCTCCTGCCTGAGCGCGGTCGGGCTTCTGCCGATGGCGGCTGGTGGTATGGATCTCGAAAAGGTCATGCAGGGCTGCGCGGACGCAAGGACAGCGTACAGCAAGCCGGAACTGCCGGATAACGACGCAATGAAATATGCGGCAGTGCGTTATATCATGCTGTCAAAGGGGAAGGGTACGGAAATCCTGGCAAGCTATGAACCGTCGCTGGCCATGTTCGGGGAATGGTACAAGCAGCTGATGGCGGAATCCGAAGGCAAAGACGGTAAAGGGATTTTCCCGGTGTCCGCGAATTTCACGACCGACCTGCATTCGATCGGGCAGTTTATCCAGGATGGGGCGCGGACGCTGTTTGAAACTGTTTTGTGGGTGGAGCAGTCCGGACATGACCTTACGGTGCCGGAAGATCCTGCCAATATGGATGGGCTGAATTTTGCAGCCGGAATGACCATGCAGCAGATGAACGAAAAGGCAATGAAAGGCACGCTGCTGGCCCACGTGGACGGCGGTACGCCCAATATTGTCATAACGCTTGACCGTCTGGATGATTACACCTTCGGCGGACTGGTGTATTTCTTCTGGAAAAGCCTTGCCATTTCCGGCTATCTGCTGGGGGTAAACCCGTTTGACCAGCCGGGGGTCGAGGCATACAAGAAAAACATGTTCGCACTGCTGGGGAAACCGGGCTATGAGCAGGCGAAGGCCGCGCTTGAGGAACGGCTGCAAGGCATCTAAACAGCTCTCCTGGGCAGCGCGGAAATAACAATCTTGTGCTGTGCTTTCCCAAAAGCTGCTTGCAAAACTGTCTGCCAGATTATATAATATATTTTATAAAAGCCTTACCGAAAGCTGGTGGATACAATGCAGACAGGCATCCAGGGAAAGAAACAGGCCAAAGATCGGATATTTGAGCTGCTGTGCGTGAAACACGTGCTGACCAGGCAGGATATTGCGTCAGAATTGGGACTGAGTATGCCGACCACATTGCAAAATGTAACAGATTTGTTGGAAATTGGCGTCCTGAGGGAATGCGGTTCTGCTGAATCGAACGGAGGGCGCAAAGCGCAAAGGCTTTGCCTCAATGGAAATGCCGGCTGGGCGATTGGAGTTGATATTGCGGTACACCATACAGAATTCGCTGTAATGGATCTGTGTGGAAATGTACAAGGCATCCGCGTCATCGCGCTGCCTTTTCAAGATGATCCAGAATGGTACGAACAGTTTAGAAAGGCATTGCTGCAATTTCTCAGGGACACAGCACCCGCCCCGCTGTTGGGTGCGGGTGTGTCCTTTCCCGGCACTACAGATGGTTCTGAAATCCTGCATTCGCATATTTTCGGGCTCGCTCACATGGGGCTGGAACGCTTTCGCCGCTGCATCCCCTGTCCTGCTGTTTTTGATAATGATGCAAACTGTGCCTGCCGTGCAGAGAGCCGCACAGCGCAGGACAGTTTTGTTTATCTGTCGCTGAATGAGACGGTAGGCGGTGCGTGTATGTTCAATGGGAGCTTGGTTGCCGGAGATACCTTCCATGCAGGGGAAATCGGCCATATGATCCTTGTCCCGGACGGAAACCGCTGCTATTGTGGAAAGGAAGGGTGTGCGGACGCCTATCTTTCCCCGAAAGCCCTGACTGCCGGAGCAGAGCCAATGGAAGCGTTTTTCGACCGTGTACACGCAGGCGATCCGACCGCAATGCTTCAATTGGATTCGTATTTGCGGTACCTGGCGATTCTGCTGACGAATTTGCGGATGCTGTACAACACCGATTTGATCATTGGTGGAAGGGTCGGAGGGCTGATTGGGCCATATATGCAGCAGCTTCTGGACAAAGCCGCGCAATATGACCTTTTCGCTCGGGATATTGACTATATTTATCCATGTGCCTGCCGTGAGCACGCTTGTGTGACTGGCGCTGCAAAATTCGCACTCAGCTGCTTTGGCTGCCGGGCCTTGAAGGAAATGAAAGAAGGGGGAGAAGATGATGAAGCAAGCCGCGATTTTTGATATGGATGGGCTGCTGTTTGACACCGAGCGCTTGTATCAGGAAAGCTGGGTGGAGATGGCGAAACAATTTGGGCGGGTTCCAAGCCCAGGCTTTCCACAGGACATCTGCGGCACAAGCGGTGCGCATTCGCTTGCGATAATCCGGAAGCATTATCCGGGGGTGAATGCACAGGCATTTTTAGACGCAGGCACAGCGCGGGTTGCCGAGCGCGCCGCTGAGTATCTTCCAATGAAACCGGGGGCGCAGGAGCTTCTGGATTTTCTAAAAGGCTGCGGCGTAAAGCTTGCTGTTGCAAGCAGCAGCCCAATGGAAATGATCATGCAGAATCTGCGGTACGCAAAAATGGAGCTCTATTTTGATGTTGTTGTAAGCGGACGCCAGGTCATAAACGGAAAGCCCGAGCCGGATATTTTTCTAAAAGCAGCAGCGGTGCTTGGCTGCGCCCCAAAGGACTGTTATGTGTTTGAAGACGGCATCAATGGCGCTTATGCCGGGATTGCAGCAGGTTGTGTTACTGTAATGGTCCCTGATCTCATGCAGCCGACCCCAGATTTACGAAAAAAATGCACCGCAATCTGTACCGATTTGCTTGAAGTGCGCGACAGGATTGCGGGCAATGAGCTTTGAACATATTTTACGGTGCAAAAGTCTGTTTAAGAAAGACAGCAAGTATTTTAAATCGCTTGCTGTCTTTGCTTTTCTTTTCGGCAGATCTCCTTCCGCCTAACGCTTTAGAGCCTATCCCATAATGAGACGTGCGCAGATTGCGCCGTCAGATTTTTCGTCAGGCGAAGCCGATTTCCCGCAGGAACACTTTGTGGATTTCAAGGGGAAACGGCGCAGCATGACGGAAAAGATACCAGCAAGCTGTGTGCGGATCATTTCGGGATAGGCTCTTAATTGTCATACCAATATGGGCATGGCAGCTGTATGCTGTGGCAGGGCTGCATGCTTATTGAGATCGGGAAAAGGGTTGTTTCTGGTACTCCCAATCATTCAGAAAGCGTTTCACTGTAAGGGATACGTTTTTCCGGTTTTGCAGTGCAAGCCCAATTTCCCGGTACATCCAACGGTTTTGCAACAATGCGGTAGGGGATGCGTTTCAAAATTAGTTCTGGAAGGATGCTGATCCCCAGCCCGTGTTCTACCATAGATATCGTCGCGTAATCGTCCTATAGTAATATGTATCCGGGTTTTAGGCCGCAGCTACCGACAATTTCCGATATTTCAGACTTCGCGCCTTTTTCCGATAGCATAAAAGGATATGCACAAAGCACCGTAACTGGGATTGTTGATGTTTTTGGGAATTCTTTTATGCTGTTGGGCGGTCAATACGTAGTGACGCTGGAAAATGTCCTGATCCGTATCAAGCCAGATTGCAGGCCGTTCAGTTTATCGACCTCCATTTGAAGCTTTTTATATTCGCTGCATATGAGCGCCAGTCTTTGTAAAACCTTTGCGTGCGGAAACAGGAAAATCCTGTTATTTTCCGAGCTCATAGGCACGAGCGATGCAGCGGTCACTGGCTTCGGCAAGGATGCCATCCAGCCCTGCGCTTTCAAGCACTTTGACCGCTTCAATGGTCGTGCCTCCTGGCGAGCATACCGCGCGGATCAGCTCGGCAGGCGTCTGCCCGCTTTGCAGCACCATTTCCGCTGCGCCGATGCAGGTTTTGCAGATCAGTTGGAGCGCTTGCTCCCGTTCGATGCCGTGCGCCTGCGCGGAACGCGCCATGCCCTCAATGAAAGCGTACACATAAGCAGGAGCCGAGCCGTTGTACGGGATGACTTCGTTCAGCATGTTTTCTGCTTCAAAAACGGCGGTTACGCCCATTGAATCGAACAATGCGCGTACATTTTCGAGCTGTTCGACGGTTGCAGCGGCATTCTTCACCAGCGCGCTTGCACCCAATCCCAGCATCAGCGGCGTATTGGGCATGACCCTGATGATTGGGCAGTCCACGCCCAGCGCAGCTTCTATTTTCGCAAAGCTGACACCAGCGGCGATGGAAATGACAAGCGGCTTGTGCGCGGGCTGGTTTGCTGCAAGCTCAGGCAGAATTTCGTCAAAATTCTGCGGTTTGACTCCTAAAACAACCTGTTCACAGCAGCGGTAGAGCTCGGTATAGTCGCCGCAGGGTGAAAACCCTTCGGCGGCACGGGCGGCGCGTTTTTCCGGGCTGCGGTTGTAGAGCAGGATCCCGGCGGCGGTGCAGCGTCCGGATTTTACTGCGCCGCGTGCGATCGCCAGCCCCATGTTCCCTGCGCCAAGTACGCCTAAACGGTAGCGTTTCATGGTTTACAACTCCCTTTCTAATGCCTTGAAAGCGGTCAGGACGACCTTAAAAATGTGTTATACTCGCAAATGCTGAAAATTGCCGTCCCTTTCGCCTGCGCGGCGGGCGGTCCTACGCGGACGGCGCCAGAGGGGCTAGCCCCTCTGGACTCCCTTTCTCCGCTGCGGCGGGGAATGGGTACGGCGATAGACGATGGTACGGGCCGCATCCCCCACCCGGAGGATGGCGGGGGAATGCGGCGGACTGCGGTTCTTTTATTACGAATGTGGATGCAGGTTGTTCATCTGTGTGCGGCTGATAGGTGTTTTCGCGGGTTAGCCTGCCGAGGCGGGGATTCTTGCGGCAGCGCGGTTAGCGGATGCCGTATTCCTCTGCGAGACGCGCAAACAGCGGCAGCGCACGCTCAACCTGCGAGGTCTGCACGCAGTACGAGATACGCATGTGCCCCGGCGCACCGAAGTCGCTGCCTGGCACGAGCAGCAAATCATACTTTTTCGCCCGCTCGCAGAAAGCCCGGTCATCCGGTTCCAGCGTCTGCGGGAACAGGTAGAACGCCCCGCCTGGCTTGACGCAACGGTAGCCCAGTTTGGTTAAGCCTTCGTACAAAATGCGGCGGTTTTCGGCGTAGATTGACAAATCTGCCGTTTCCTCGGCACATTTTGCTGCGATATGCTGGAACAGGCTCGGCGCGTTGACATAGCCCAGCACGCGCCCCGCCCCGCAGATGCCCGCATACAGGCTGGCGGCTTCCGGCACGTCCGGGACGGCTACATAGCCGATGCGCTCGCCCGGAAGGGACAGCGATTTGGAGTACGAGTAGCACATCAGCGTCGGCGCGTAGAAGCTTGCGGGGCAGGGGAGCGGCAGCCCGTCATAGACGATTTCGCGGTAGGGCTCGTCGGAAACCAGGTAAATCGTGTGCCCGAAAAGCCCGGATTTTTCACGCAGCAGCTCCGCCAGCCTGCGCAGGGTCTCCTCCGAATAGACCGCACCTGCCGGGTTGCTGGGGGAATTCACCACAACCGCCCGGGTGTGCTCATTCAGGCTGCGCTCCAGCGCGCCAAAATCAATCTGGAAATCTTCCGGCCGGGCAGGGATTTCCACACAGCGCGCCCCCGCCCCGCTCTCAATAAACACCTTATATTCGGGGAAATAAGGCGCAAATACGATGATTTCATCCGCAGGCGAGGAAGTTACCGTCTTGAAACAGATGGAAAGCGCCGCCGCAGCGCCCGCCGTCATATAGATACTGCCCGCCGTATAGCGCGTGCAGAACCGCCGGTTCAGCGACTGCGCAATGCTTTCCCGCACCCATTCCGCACCCTGCGCCGAGGTGTACCCATGCAGCGCGACAGGGTCGCCGGACTCGAGCAGCGCGAGCAGCTCGCGGCGTACCGATTCGGGCGCGGGGACGTTCGGATTGCCAATGGAAAAGTCAAAAATATTCCCCCGCCCGACTTCCTTCGCGCGGGCGTTGCCATATTCAAAAATCTCCCGGATGGTTGAGCGCTTCTTCCCAAGCCCAACCAATTCCTGATTCAACATAAAAAAACTCCTTTCGCGGTCCCCGCATAGCCCCGTACAGCATTCAAAGTACGCCGCCAGAACGGTCCCGTATCATTATCATTATACATCTTCCAGGCCGTCAATTCAAGCAGTTTGTCCAGCCCTGAAACGGCGGAAACGCAGATACAGCCTGCTGCTATTTTAACAAAAGGGGCGCGGTCTGATCACCGTGCCCCTTTGCAAACAGATCTTATTTTTCGTTCGGGAAAAAGCGTGCGTCCGGATCGTTGACCCATTCGTATTCCGGGACAAAGGTCGAAACCAGCGGCTTGTCATCCTGCAAAC
This sequence comes from Clostridiaceae bacterium, assembly GCA_009911355.1. GTDB lineage: Bacteria > Bacillota > Clostridia > Oscillospirales > Butyricicoccaceae > QXXE01. Next base: position 18,650 of record QXXE01000051.1, read on the forward strand.
GGATGCACCAAAGGTAAAACTCGGCATAACCGGGGGTGCACGCCTGCGCATGGGTGACGTTCGCGGACATCCCAAGCAGATCGTTGTGCTTCACCTTGTACGCATCATCCCCGTATTCCGCGAGCGCAAAGCCGTTTTCCGGCAAAAACTTATAATAATACAACTCCGGCTCTACATGGGTGTGCGGCGGGAAGGACGACCATTTGCCCGGCTGGTGGACGACCTCGCCGATGTAAAAATTAGTCTCCGGGCAGACCGAGCGGTCAAAGAAGGTGCGGGTATCGCGCCGCGCCATGCCGTCCATCACACCGATGCCGCGCTCCTCGCGCCGGAACAGGCAGTCGTCCGGAAACAGCAGGCGCGGGGCAAAGGCGCGCGGGTTCGCGGTGCGCGCAATGGCGATCTCGGCGGGTTCGCTAAGGCATTCAACCTCCACATGAGTACCCTGCGGCACATGCAGTACAATCGCATCCTCATGAAAGCAGTCAGCACGGCGCACCGTGCGCTCCCCGCCAGCCCAGCGCAGGCATACCTCGCCAAACAGAAGATCATAAACAACCTCCTGCGGGAAATCAAACGCCGCCTTGTCCCCCGGTCGCAAAACATAAACGCCAAATTCCATCCCCATCATTTCGGGATGATCGGATGCGCTGACCATCGGATTATATCCAGGGGACAGCGGGTTTTTTGCGGTGTATTTCATGCGGTTCCTCCTAAAAAATCATCCTGTGGAAAAGGAAAGGGGAGCAGGGTTTTTTGCCCCGCCGCAGCGGGGGTGGGAGTCCAGAGGGGCTAGCCCCTTTGGCGCCCGCTGCGGAGGCGCGGGAGTCCAGAGGGCAGAGCCCTTTGGCGCGGCCCGCGAAGGGCATCCCCGCGTCAGCCCCTAACTTACTGAAAATATCGCACACCATCCTCAAACAGCGGCTGGTACTTTTCCCCATAAATATTCCGCGCCACATAAGGCGACCAGCGCTCAGTGTGTCCCATCTTGCCAAGCACGCGCCCGTCCGGCGAAGTAATGCCCTCAATCGCGCACATCGAGCCATTCGGGTTAAACGCAATATCCATCGACGGGTTCCCCGCAAGGTCGGTGTACTGGAACGCAACCTGCCCGCCCGCAATTAGGCGGTCGATCACCGGCTGCGGCGCAACCAGACGGCCCTCGCCGTGGGAAATCGCGATCTTGTGCAGATCCCCGACCTCGCACGAGCGCAGCCACGGGCTCTTCACCGACGCAACACGCGTTGTCACATACCGGCTGTCATGACGGCCGATCAGGTTAAAGGTCAGCGTCGGGTCGTCCTCGCCCATCGCGTCGCGGATCTCGCCATAGGGCACAAGCCCCAGCTTGATCAGCGCCTGGAAGCCGTTGCAGATGCCCAGCATCAGGCCGTCGCGCTGGCGGAGCAGCTCATGCACACTGTCGCGGATGCCCGGGTTGCGCAGGAAGGACGCAATAAACTTGCCAGAGCCGTCCGGCTCGTCGCCGCCCGAAAAGCCGCCGGGAAGCACCATCATCTGCGCACGGCGCACGGCGCTTTCAAGCTCTTCTGCCGAGCGCGCCAGCGCGTCAGCCGAATAGTTGCGGATGACAACAATCTCCGCCGCGCCGCCCGCGTTCTCTACCGCCTTCGCGGTGTCATATTCGCAGTTGGTGCCCGGGAAGACCGGGATGACCGCAAGCGGCTTCGCGGTTTTGACCGCAGGCGCGGCAGTGTTCCGCTCGGTGCAGCTGGCAGCCGTCAGGTGCTCGTCAGCCGCGTCGGCGCGGGTCGGGAAGACCGATTCCAGCCGCCCCTCGAATGCCTGCTTGAGCGCGTCCAGCGAGATGCTTTCGCCCGCGACACGGATCTCGGGCGCTTCGGTCGTCCAGCCCATCAGCCAGCCGCCGTCCAGTTCCTCGGCAGCTTCGAGGATCAGCCCGCCAAAATTCTTCAAATACAGCGCTTCTTCCGGGAAGCCCTCATCAAAGGCAAAACCAACATCATTACCGATCGCCATTTTGCAAACGCCCTCGGCAGCGCCGCCAACGGACAGCGCCCAGGCGGATACCGCCTTGCCGCTACGCAGCAGCCCCGCCGCCTTCTCCCACATCCCGCGGATCGCCGGGTAGTCAGGCGCGCCGGACTCCGTGTAGGCCGCGTCGAAGCAGTAGACCGGATGCCCCGCCGCCTTAAACTCCGGCGAGACAAGGCGGTCGGCCTCCTGTGGGGCGATGGCAAAGGACACCAGCGTCGGCGGGACATGCATTTCGCCAAACGAGCCCGACATGGAATCCTTGCCGCCGATGGCCGCAAGGCAAAGCTCCTCCTGCGCGGTGTACGCGCCGAGCAGCGCCGAAAGCGGCTTGCCGAACCGGTGCGGGTCGCGGTCAAGGCGCTCGAAATACTCCTGGAAGGTCAGGTAGGCGGTTTCATAATCGCAGCCCGCCGCCACCAGCTTGGCAACCGATTCCAGCACGGCCGCAGATGCGCCAAGGAAGGGGTTCTGCTCAGTATAATAAGGATCAAACCCAAAGGCCATAACCGAAGCGGTCGAGCACTGCCCATCCAGTGCGGGCAGGGTTGCCGCCATGACCTGCGTGGGGGTCAGCTGGTTTTTGCCGCCGAAGGGCATAAAGACCGAATTTGCGCCAATCGAGCCGTCAAAGCGTTCAACCAGCCCGCGCTCGAGACAAATACCGAGCTGGGAAGCATGGTTCAGCAGCTGCTCGGCCGCAGTCCCGCCCTCGGGGATGCACTCGACCGACGGGGCGGGCAGCGCCTCGACAACGGCGTCGGCATGCTTGGCGCAGCCGTTGGTGTTCAGGAACTCACGGGACACGTCAACAATCGTCTTGCCGTTCCACGACATGCGCAGCCGCCCGGTGCCGGTGACCTCCGCAACCTGAACCGCCTCAAGATTTTCATCCGCCGCCGCCGCAATAAACCGGCCGGCATCCGACGCGCGCACAACGACCGCCATGCGTTCCTGCGATTCGGATATCGCAAGCTCGGTGCCGTCCAGCCCGTCGTACTTGCGCGGCACAGCGTTCAGATCGATATCCAGCCCGTCCGCCAGCTCGCCGATGGCAACCGATACGCCGCCCGCGCCGAAGTCATTGCAGCGCCGGATCATGCGGGTAACCTCCGGGTTCCGGAACAGGCGCTGGAGCTTACGCTCTTCGGCGGGGTTGCCCTTCTGCACCTCTGCGCCGCAGGTTTCCAGCGATTCCTCGGTGTGGCTCTTGGAGGAGCCGGTCGCGCCGCCGCAGCCGTCGCGCCCGGTGCGCCCGCCAAGCAGGATGACCAGGTCGCCGGGTTCAGGGACCTCGCGGATAACGTTGCCCGCCGGGGCCGCGCCGACGACCGCGCCGATCTCCATGCGCTTGGCGATGTAGCCCGGATGGTAAATCTCATGCACCAGCCCGGTCGCAAGGCCGATCTGGTTGCCGTAGGCCGCATAGCCCGCCGCCGCCGTCTGGCACAGCTTGCGCTGGGGCAGCTTGTGGGGCAGGGTCTCGGAGAGCGGGACGGTCGGGTCGCCCGCGCCGGTTACGCGCATGGCCTGATAGACGTAGGCGCGTCCGGAAAGCGGGTCGCGGATCGCGCCGCCCAGGCAGGTTGCCGCGCCGCCGAAGGGCTCGATCTCGGTGGGATGGTTGTGGGTCTCGTTCTTGAACATGAGCAGCCAGTCCTGCGGTTTGCCGTCGACCATCGCCCGGACCTTGATCGAGCAGGCGTTGATCTCCTCGCTTTCGTCGAGGTTTTTCAGGAAACCGCGCTTCTTGAGCACCTTTGCGGCGGCGGTCGCAATATCCATCAGGGTAACAGGGCGCGCAGCCGCCTTTTCCTCGCCGTAAACCTCGACGCGGGCGGCAAGATAGCGGTCAAAGGCATCCTGCACCATCGGGTCGTCGAGCGTCACCTGCCCGATCTCGGTGAGGAAGGTCGTATGCCGGCAGTGGTCGGACCAGTAGGTGTCGACCATGCGGATTTCGGTAATTGTAGGGTCGCGCTTCTCGTCCTCCGCAAAATAGCGCTGAAGGAATTTCAGGTCATCGAGGTCCATTGCCAGCCCCATGCTGTGCAGCAGGTCCGAAAGGCCGTCTTCGCCCATCGTGGTAAAGCCGTCGATTACGGCGACTGCAACCGGAATCTCATAGGATACCTGCAAGGTATCGGGCTTGTCCGGGGAAGCCTCGCGCGCCTCCACCGGGTTGACCAGATAACCGCGCACTTTATCAAGGTCGCCGTCGGACAGCGCCCCCTCCAGCACGTAGACCTTTGCCGCGCGGACGGTTGGGCGTTCGCCCTGGGTCAGCAGCTGGATGCACTGGGCGCAGGAATCGGCGCGCTGGTCGAACTGCCCGGGGAGCGGCTCAACGGCAAGGATGCGGTGCGCGCCCTCCGGGCGAGGGAAGTCCTCGTCGTAGCACACGTCCGCCATCGGCTCGGAGAATACGATGCGCTTGGCAGCGGCGTAATCGCTGCCGCTGACGCCCTCCACATCATACCGGCAGAGGTAGCGCACCCCGGTCAGGGCGGTGATCCCAAGCAGGCTGGTCAGGTCGCGCAGGAGTTGGCGGGCCTCCACATCGAAGCCGGGGCGTTTTTCGGAATAACAACGTAATACTGGCATTTCGGCCTCCTTAAAAGCGGTCGTCAGCAGGGCGAAGGGCCCGTGACAGTGTATTTCCTGAAGTTCTAACTTTATTTTACCTTTTTTGCCCCGCTGTTGCAACCGCAAAGATTATCAAAAACCGGATTGAATTTGCCGTAGAATCGTGTATAATTGATAGAAAGGGGGGAGCCGCACCGGCATCCGGCGCATACTCCCCCGTCTATCTGAAAAACAGCGGCGGTGCAACAAAATCAGGCCGCGGCAAACGCCCGCTGTATTTTCATTCTATGGGATGGACGAGCCCTGCGTTCGCCGAAAATCCACGGTCGGGAAGGGGGGGGCGGGGCGTGCCGGAAAGCAGGAATCTTTTGGACTTTCAGGAGGGTTATTGTTATGGAAATCAAGCTTTCCCCGTCGATTTTGTCGGCGGACTTTGCAAACCTGTCGCGCGATGTCAAGACTGCGGTCGACGCGGGCGCGGAATACGTGCATGTGGACGTAATGGACGGGCATTTTGTGCCGAATATCACAATCGGCGCGCCGGTGGTCAAGGCGCTGCGCAAGGAGACCGACGCGGTGCTCGACGTGCACCTGATGATCTCCGACCCGGACAAGTATCTCGATGATTTTATCGCTGCCGGCTCGGATATCATCACCGTACATTATGAATCCAACGGCGACACGGCGGGGCAGCTGAAAAAAATCCGCGCGGCGGGTGTGCGGGCTGCGGTCGTCATCAAGCCGAAAACGCCGGTTGCGGACATCGTGCCGCTGCTGCCGCTGTGCGATATGGTGCTGGTCATGACCGTCGAGCCCGGTTTTGGCGGGCAGGGTTTCATCCCGGAGTGCATGGATAAGATCCGCGAGCTGCGGAAAGCGATTTCTGACGGCGGTTTCCCGTGCGAGCTTGAGATCGACGGCGGCGCGAAGCTGACCAATACGGCGGATATCGTCGCGGCGGGCGCGGATGTGATCGTCGCCGGGTCGGCGGTGTTCGGCGGGGATATCGCGGATAACGTCAGGAAGTTCCACGAGGTTTTCCGCACGGGCGCAGAGCGTGCGGAGTGGGTAAAATAAGAGCCTATCCCGAAATGATCCGCACACAGCTTGCTGGTATCTTTTCCGTCATGCTGCGCTGCTTCCCCTTAAAATCCACAAAGGATTGCTGCGGGAAATCGGCTTCGCCTGACGAAAAATCTGACGGCGCAATTTGCGCACGTCTCATTATGGGATAGGCTCTAAGCTCCGGCTGTCCATAGACCATTCCGTTAGAAAAAGCTGGCCTGGTATATCAGGCCGGCTGTTTTTGCGCGCATGTGCTGATTGCACGGCTGGGCCCGATCCTGGCGCGCGTCAGCCGTGATTTGGGTATTTTGCAGAAAAGGTGCAGAAAATTGCGAATGCTTTGCATAAAAAGCGAGATTTGCACTGGCAAAGGGGTGGATTGTGTGGTATAATGCAAAAAACCCCAAAAAGGAGGCTCCGCTGATGCTCCAGCATTTTGTCGAGGAAACCGTTTCGCCATTGTTCTCTTCCAAAACCCAGCCAACACTCTGCTATATGGGCAAGATACTGCCTGAAATCAGCGCTTATCCGCGTATTATGCACTCCCATAAAAACCATGTGGAAATCAGTATTATATACAGCGGTATAAGCAGATACCTGATCGGCGACCGGAAGCAGCTGATCCAGCCGGGGGATATCCTGATTTATAACAGCGGCGTGGCGCATGACGAGCTGTCCGGGCCGGATGCGCAGATCGGCAGCTACTTTTTTGCCATCAGCAATCTTGAAATACAGGGGCTCCGCCCGAACGCGCTGGTGGCGGACGACGTGCTGCCAGTCTTCCATGTGGGGCAGGATTTCCATACGTTGCTTGAACTCTGCGAAACCATGCTGAAACAGATGGAGCAGCCCGGGGAATGGGCCAAATACCTGCTGCATTTTGAGACGCAGGCGCTGCTGGAAATCGTGTGGCGCTCCATTTACCACGGGCGCAAGCCGCAGGAGGGCAAGAGCCAATATTACCTGGGGCAGAGGATCAAGGAATATATTGACGAGCATTACCGCGAGCCAATTTCCATCAAGGATATCTGCCGGGACCTCGGGCTGAGTGAGTCCTATGTGTCCCATACCTTCAAGGATATGCTGGGCTATTCCCCAATGCAGTACGCGCTGCGCTGCAAAATCGGGGAAGCACAGACGCTCCTGATTTCCACCGATTATTCGATTACGGAGATTGCGCGTATGGTCGGCTTTGACGCGCAAAGCCATTTTAACCAACGCTTCATCAAATACGTAGGGATTTCGCCGTCGAAATTCCGGAAAAATTACAGGAGCCGCTGAAAGCCCCTTTGTGGCGCGGTGCGGGACAGGCTGCCTGATCGGGGGCAGCCTGCGTTTTTTTCGGGAAAGCAGGAAAATGAAAATCCCCATCGCGCGTTTTACCTCCGCTGTGCGCGGGACGAGCGGCCTTTCGCGCTTGCAGCCAGCTGCTTTTGTAGGAAAATGCTTTCGAACAACCGTTACAGGATGCTTTTTCCTGTAATTGGTGCTGGTGTGAACCGCTGTAAAATTCCGCAGCTTTGCAAAAGAAAACCTGTGCAAAATCCGCTATAATAGAGGCTAGGAAAAGCGGCAGGCGGTGGAAAGGCCGGCTGCAAAACGCTGTTTCAAAAGGAGGACAACATGGGTATTTATATTTGCGGCGCACCCTGCTGCTGGGGCGTGGATGACATTACGAACCCCTAGCTGCCAAGCTGGCAGCGCGTCCTGCGTGAAGCGCACGAAGCGGGCTACCGTGCGATTGAGCTGGGGCCGAACGGCTGGATTCCGACCAGCGATATTGCGGGCGTGACCGAGGAGCTGAATCAGAACCAGCTGTCCATTGTCGCGGGGACGATTTTTGATGATGTGCTGAGCGACAGCAATTATGAGAAGCTTTTGGATCAGGTGGACGGCATCTGCTCGCTGATCACCAAGCTGCCGCCGCTGCCCCGCGAGGATGGGCAGCGCTGGCCCGCCCCCTATATGACGGTGATGGATTGGGGCCATGACGAGCGGGATTATGCCGCGGGGCATCCCGGCCGTGCGCCCCGCCTGGACGATGCGGGCTGGAAGAAGCTGGTGGGCCATTTCAAAGGGCTGTGTGAGCGCGCGAACAGCTATGGCGTGCGCCCCGTCCTGCACCCGCACTGCGGCGGCTATATCGAGTTTGGCGATGAGATCGACCGTCTGGCGGAGGAAATCCCCAATGAGCTGGCGGGCTTCGTGCTGGATACCGGCCACCTTCAGTATGCGGGATTGGACCCGGTCGAATGGCTGCGCAAATACAAGGACCGCCTGGATTATGTCCACTTTAAGGATATCGACAAAACAGTCTATGATGAGGTCATGGGCGAGCACATCCGCTTTTTTGAGGGCTGCGCAAAGGGCTCCATGTGCCCCATCGGGCAGGGCATGATCGATTACAGGGCGGTAGCCGACGTGCTGGCTGAAATCGGCTACAACGGCTATATTACGATCGAGCAGGAATGCGACCCGCGCAACGTGGAAAACAGCCTTGCAAATGTCAAGGCCAGCGTGGATTTCCTCAAAAGCATTGGCTACAAGATTTAACGGGAGAGGGGTTTCAAGATGAAAGAGGTAAAGGTTGGACTGATTGGCGCGAACTGGATGGGTTCCTTCCATTCTGTCGGATTGACGAATGTGCGTCAGGCATATCACGACGTAAAGCCGGTGTTCGAGCATGTCGCGGATGTGAACGAGGCTGCCGCACAGCTGGCCGCCGACCGCTTCGGCTATAAAAAAGTATCCACCGACTGGCATGCTGTAGTCAGCGACCCGGAGGTAGAGCTGGTCATTATCGCAACCCCTAATTTCACCCATGCGGAGATTGCGGTTGCGGCGGCTCAGGCGGGGAAGCATATCCTCTGTGAAAAGCCGATGGCGAACACGCTTGCGGATAGCAGGGCGATGGTGGAAGCGGTGGAAGCGGCAGGCGTTAAGAGCCTGGTGGATTTCATTTACACCAAATGCCCGGCAAACGTGCTGGCGAAGGAATTGATGGACGCGGGGAAGTTGGGCGATTTTGTGACCTTCCGCGGAGAGTTCGACTGCTCCTACTGCGCAGACCCCAATACGCCCGCGACCTGGCGGCAGCTGGCGGCAGCTGGCGGCAACCGCCGGGAGCGGCGCGCTGGGCGACCTGACCGCGCATGTTGTGAGCCTGTCTGATATGATTGTGGGGAAAAAGATCGTCGAGGTATTCGCATCCTGGGATACGCCTTACGGCGAGCGCCCGGATGCACGCGATCCCGCTAAGAAACTGAAGATTGATACAGACGACCAGATTTATGTCATTGTCAAGTATGAGGATGGCCGTATCGGCTCGATGTCGTCCAGCCGCATTTCGGTCGGCCGACCGGTCAGCCTTGCATATGAGATCCAGGGCAGCAAGGGGGCGGTGAAGTTTGAGATGACCCGCATCAACGAGCTGTTATACTACTCCAACGATTGCGACCCGAAGGAACGCGGCTTTAAGGTGATCAAGGGCAACACCCGCAACGGCGATTACGCGCGTTTTTGCGGCACTGACGAGCAGGGCATTGCTTACGGCGATATGATGGCAATGCAGGTGCATGATATCCTGACCGCGATCACCGAGGACCACAAGGTGGGGATTGATATTGCTTACGGGCATTCTGTTGATACGATCCTTGAAGCGATGGCAACCTCTGCGAAGGAAGGCCGCTGGGTCAAAGTTTCCGAAATACAATGACCTTGCCCGTGGGAAAGACCGCGGAAAAAACTTGATATTGCGTCCAAGCCGTCCCCTGATGCTTTGCGTTGGGGGGCGGCTTGTTTTGATCCGGCTGTTTTGCGCAGGGCCGCTTTGCCGCATAAAAGGAATCCCCTCTTTTTTTCGGAGTTGAATTTTGGAAAGCAAGAATATGAAAGTTTTTCATGGAAGAATTAACAATACTTGTAAGAATGATTGGCGGATAAAACAAATTAAAGGTTGAATATAGCAAGATAATTGGTCGAAATAGTATGAATATTGTAAAATCAGTGGCTTTTGACGAGATTTGAATTGATGTGAAAATTTGTGGATATTTCTGATTTTGGACAGCAGGTTTTTGTAAGAAGTCGAATTAAAAATCATGTATAATATGAACAAATAAACAAGTTCGAAAGCCAAATCGGTTGAGCCACCTGGATTTTTATCCTTTCTATTCTTCTCACTTCTCCTTTTTCTCAGCGCTCCGCTTCCGCAGTCCGGGACGCCCGGGCTGCTGGACCGGATGCAGGAAATATCTCCTGTGTTTTGCAGCACGTAGGGGCTGTAAAAATAAAATCAGAAAAGAGGTAAACAAATGAGGAAGATTCTTGCAGTATTTTTGACTTGCTTTATTCTGGGCGGGCTGCTTGCCGGCTGCGGAGGAGGCAGCGGCGGCGATCAGGGCGCTACCCCACCCCCAGGAGCAGGGGGCGAGTCATCCGGTGAAAAACGGAATATGACCATGATCCTTTCTGCACGCGATGAATTTCTCAGCACACTTGAGGTAGGCGCAAAGGAAGCAGCAAATAAGCTGGGCGTCAACCTGACGACACAGGACGCAAACAACGATTCTAGCCTGCTGCTGCAATACATTGAAGCATCCCGGAACGCGGGCGAGGATGCAATTATTATCAATGTTGTCGACCCGGAAACCGTCCCGCAGTGCATTGAGGCGGCAGGCGATATGAAGGTCGTCTTTGTCAACCGCCAGCCCACCGACAATTCCCTGTTGACCGAGAACGCGGTTTATGTAGGCTCGCGCGAGGTTGACGCGGGCCACTATCAGGCAGAATACCTTGCCAATTACTTTAAGGAGCAGGGCAAGTCCGAAATCAAGTACATCCTGCTCAACGGCCAGATCGGCAACGATTCCACCACGAACCGCACCATTGGTGTTTTGGAGGGCCTGGAATCGGCAGGCATTACGGCAACCGAGGCTTCTGCGCCGCTGGCTGCAGATTGGGACCGTGCAGAGGCTATGAATATGATCTCCCCGCTGCTGACTACAACTGATTTTGACTGCATTATCTCGAACAACGACGCGATGGCGCTGGGTGCGATCGAAGCGCTGCTTTCCCAGGGGATCGACCCGAAAAACGTCCCCGTGGTTGGGTCGGACGCCACCGTTGACGGCCGTCAGGCGATCAAGGACGGCACGCTGAACATGACAAATTATCAGAATGCGAACGGGCAGGGCTTCGCTTCCCTACAGGCTGCAATCAACCTGCTTGAAGGCAACCCGGTCAATGAGAACACCGGCTTTGACACCGACGCAGACTGCCCCTATATTGTATGGGTACCGTATGAACCGGTCACCATTGACAATGTCGCGGATTTTGATTGATGAAATATCCCGGAAAGGAACATTGTGCGCAATGTTCCTTTCTTAATATCAGTCCCGGGGCATCCGGGAAGCGGATCAAACCGCTATGTTGTTTTTTCGGCCAATGTAAATCAAAAAATGAGGTGAAGAAGTGAGTCAAGAGTATATCCTGGAAATGACCGATATCGTGAAGGAATTTCCGGGCGTGCGCGCCCTGAAAGG
>QXXE01000004.1 GCA_009911355.1 Clostridiaceae bacterium
TTGCCTCCCTAATTCTCTTTGATTATACATTAAATCCTTGCGTATGAGGTGTCAACTAAAATGGTACAACATCATTTCTTGGCGTTTTTCGCCTTGAAATAAACCACAGCCCGGATAATGACTGCGCCGGCAGCGCCAAACAGCAGGTCGCGGGGGTGGAAGCTGGGCAGCGGGTTTTTGGAAATCAGCGCCCCCAGGCCCGATACCGCGCCCATTGCCTTTGTCACCATATCCGCGCCCTCTGCCAGCCGGCAGCCCTCCGCCACACGGTTGAAAAACCAGAAGATGAACACATAAGGCAGGTTAGGGAGCAGGATTTTCTTTACATCCAGTTTCACAGTTCAACGCCCCCTTTCTCCCTGTTTTTGGCGGTATCCCGCGTCAGGTTCTTTGCAATCTCCTTGAAGTGCGAAAGCTGGCCTAACAGCGACGGCTTTTTCTGCGCGGAGCGGTTCAGGCTTTTCCCGGCATACTCGGCAAAGGCGGCGTTCAGTGCATCCGCGTCCCGTGCCTTGAAAAAGACAAGGTATTTCCCTTGAGCCGGGTCTTTTTTCAGCGCAAAGTCCACCCCGTATTTCCGCGCCACACGCTCAAAGGACTTGATATTTTTGCCGGTAATCTCAATGTTTTGAACGCCTGCGCCCTGGCTTACAAGCTGCTTTACGGTCTGCTTGCCGTGGTGGATTTTGGGGTTTTGGGCCTGCGCCAGATACTTCCGAATGGCCCATTTCAACAGGCCGGCGGTCAGCCTGCCGCCTGCTTTGCCGACCTTGATGGTGAGAGCCACAGATTTTTCGCGTACTTCATCCTGCATGGTAAAACCTCCTCTCTTTGCAGGCTGGGACTAAACTGGTGTGCGCTAAGGCGGAACCAGCAGGCGGCGGAGCAGGTATTTCATGCGCCGGCCTCCTTTCCGCCCCACTTGGTCAGCACCACGGATTCGCCGCTTGCCATGCTGCCCCAAAGCCTGCCAGCGGTTTCGGCAAACTCGGCAGGTGAAGCGCAGATGTGGTCTGTCCCCAGCATCATAAACTCGCCGGGGCTGGCAAAAAGGCGCTGAAACTCGGCTTGCCGGGCAGGGGAAAGGGAACAGAAGCCCTCCTCGTCTGAAAGCCCGCACAGCAGGAATGTACCGCTGATGCACTCGTTTACAAAGGGATTGCAGCGGTTGGGCGGCAGTCCCTGACGGTTAGCGTCCTCGTTGTAGAGCAGCATGACCCGATGGGGCAGGAAACAGCCCATTGCCAACTCGCCACCGACAAGCTGTGAAAAAGTTTCCAACGAGTAGTCCACCCGCGCCGGCCTGGGCGGTCTGCCCGGTTCCACCACCAGAATGTTGATTTCATGTTCCATGCAAAAGTCCTCCTTTGGTTTGATTGATGTATTGCAAAGCGCCGGACGGCTTAACCGTCCAGCAGCCCGTGCGCCATATCGTGGCTGACAAGGGATGTGTAATACTGCCCCATCGTGACGGGGGCGTTGTAGAGTGCTGCCAGCGTGTATGCCTTGATATTGCCGATTTTGGCAGTATTGCTTTTCAGTCTGTCCATGACGTAGCCAATATGTTCGCTGTTCAGCTTCAGGAACCGGCTTTTAATAACCTCGGTGGGTATTTCCTGCCCGCAGATACGGACAGATTCCCGTGTGGAGCAGCAGATTTCCAGCATTAACTCCACATAGCCGTCCAGCAAGTCCTTGTCCCAGGGATTCCGTTCCAGAAGAATGTCATAGTCAATATTTTCTAAAATCAGTTCGCGGTAACTTTCCATCTCATCCAATCCCATCCTGCGCGGAGCGCGTTTACCAGCAGGAGAAGAAACCGCTGAGGAGGTAGAGGGTGGGATGGATAGATCAGTATCGCTTTTTTCAGTTTTATTTATATCAGTATTATTAGGGGCGGAAATTCCGCACTCTTGACCGCTGGTTTTCCGTCGTGCAGACTGCGGTTTTTCAGCAGTCTTGACTGCGGCACTGTCAAGCGGTCTTGACTGCTGGTTTTACGCAGTCTGAACCGGCGCAGAGTGTTCCGGCTCCATAATGAAGTTCTTAACGTAAATCCGGGCGGGGTGTCCCTGGCCCTGCTTTTTCCGTTCCACAAGGCCGATGCCCTCCAATTCGCGGAACAGCTTCGTCGCCTTGTCCTTGCCGCAGTCCAGCATGGTCATGACTTCCTCCTGGGTGAAGTAGAGGAACACGCGCCCGTTATCGTCCAGCCAGCCATTGCGGGCAGACAGCCCCATGCGGTCAAGCAGCAGGCCATACAGCACCTTTGCTTCCAGCGATACGCCCTTGTAGCGGCGGTCGGTCAAAAGGATTTTCGGGATGCGGTAGAAGCTGTACTGGTCGGCTTCATTCCCGTAGTAGTAATTCAGATTCAAAGTTTCCGGCATTTTCAAAGCCTCCTGTCTAAATGAAAAAAGCCCCGGCGATCTACGTCACCAGGGCAGAGTTATCTATAAACAAAAAAGCCGCACAGTAGTTGAACATCCGTCAGTTACTGTGCGGCTGATATGAATTAAAATCGGTATTACCGGGTTGCTGCTCGTTTGTCCTTTATGTGAAATGGTTCCTTATCACCTCCCAGTCTGCCCCCACCAAAGGGCGTATTGTAATGGAAAAAGAATGGTGGCAAATCCGAAAATCCTCTCTGATTAAGATTGCTCATGGATTTCTTTGCTTTCAGAAAACAACAACATATAGTATTGTATACATTATTTGTTTCTGTATTTAGTGTCATATGCGCGCTTTACAACACCTGAGCAACCTTGGTAATAATGGGTTTTCCGATTTGTCCTTATTATACCGTAAGGATATTAAATATATGGTTCATATCTTCTCATAAGTTCTTAAAACAGCTCTATTCAAGCAATTATTACGAATTATCTCACGCAATTTCTCATAACTTCTTAGAAAAACTGCGTGAGATGGTGTAGATTTTGGTGTACGACTCAGCCAATCTTAATCTTCCCCTCAAGGTTCTCAAAGCTGGTCTTTTTCTTCTCCATCGTGGCTTCATTATAGATATCCATGGTGGTAGAGATATTGGCGTGCCCCATGATCTCCTGGATGATTTTCAGATTGGTTTCGTTCTCACAGAAACGGGTGCAGAAGGTGTGTCTCAGATTATGCACGGAGAAGTGCGGGAGTAAAATCGGCTCCCGCCGCAGCTTTTTAGACGTAGCAGTTTCTTGGGCATTGCAATCACGGATGATGCGATTGATGATCTGGTTGATTGACGTGCTGGTATAAAGATTACCCCTTTTCGTCCGAAAGATGAAACCAGTAAAACCGTCTACTTCATTTCGATTAAAACCCTCTGCCATTTGGCGAAGCCGTTCATTAAGCAGCGCGGACTTAACTTCACGGAGCATGGGGATCATCCGTGTACCAGCATCAGTCTTGGGGGTAGACACAAGGAACCTCATCTTCTTTTCGTTCTCAGGCTTGCAGAAAGACATATTGTGGTTGATAGAGATAAGATTCTCTTCAAAGTCACAGTCATCCCAACGCAGACCAATAATCTCACCCACACGACAGCCGGTGCCAAGAAATACAGTAAACAGGTTGAGGAAACCAGTATACTTTGAAGAGCTACGGATGAAGTCAACGAACACCTGTTGCTGGGCTTCGGTCAGAGCATGGCGCTTATCCTGTCCCCAGCCGTTCTGCTTTTTCAATTCGGCATATACCTGATAGGCGGGATTAGCTCGGATGTAACCATCGCGTACAGCAAGTGTGAAGATAGGATGGAGCACAGTGTTGACAGCGTGAACGGTGTTAGGCTTAAACCCTTTTTCGTAGAACATGGATAGGTAGAACTGTTTGATATCGCTATATTTGATAGAGCTGATACTACGACTGCCCAGCTCGTCTTTGATGTAGTTATTATACACCTGGATGTAGCCGGAACGGGTGGTGGGTTTCAGCTCTTTTTTCATAGCCATATACTTGCGGAAAAAGTCATCCAAGGTTTTCTTACTGGCTACAAAACTTTCAATGCCGTCATCGGTATCGCGGGTAAGTTGCTTTTCCAGATCGCGTAAAGGCGCACCAGCCTTTTTGCCTACTGGCAACTTATCAGTATCTACCAGCCGCCAGCTGTAAATAGTCCGTCTCACCCCTCCTGCATCGTTATATCGGTACATATACATCCCATCGGATCGCTGGGATTCACCGACTTTGAGAAGCCGGCCTTTTGAGTCTCTTCTTTTCGAGGCCATTGCAAACTCCTTTCTGCCTGAAGAAGAAACTCGATGTGGTACTTGCATTATACCACACCGAGTATCCAATCTCAAGCGCAATCAAATCAGACTGATTCGGTCAATGTAGCTTTCAAATTTCTTGCGTTTTATCTGTGCTCTGGTATTATTCCAGAGGATGAAGTCAGCGTCGGGATTTTCGCTGATTAACTTCCGCAGCTTGTTTTCTCCCACTCTGAAATATGCTGCGGCCTCTTCTATGGAGAGCGTGTATCGCTCCCAGAATGGGATTTCAAGAGTCATGGGCACTCACCTCTTGTTTCATTGATTTTGTTCGTTGTTATAGAAAATTAGCAGAACCGCCTTTTGTTGCGGTAGTCGGAATACTTTTTTGCGAAGCCTAATTCAAACTGTCGGATTGCGCCCTTGAACCAGAAGCACCTATACCACGGAAGCCCATCGGCCTCGTTATCTGAAAAATCATAGTCAGCTGTGCCGTCTGACCACATAAAGTGCATCATTTGAAAGTGCTTGTTCTCTGTGATCCGTGGCTTGCAGAAGTAGATCTTTACCAGTGGATTATGGAACTTGGCTTTCAGCGCTTCTATGAAGCAGTTGGAGTGATACCACTCAGTTATGAATCTGTCTTTCATGGGCTGGATTCCTTTATTGTCACTCTGAGTTCCACGGTGCGTCCATTTTTCAGCGTCCATTCATAGCCACTCGAAGTAGCCTTGTGGCAATCAATGCCACCAAGAAGCTCTTGCACCATATAATCCCTAACAGCGCACAACGCTTCATCTGTACACCTGTTTTGTTCTGCCACAAATTTTTGTTTCTGCTGTTCAGCGTACCTGCATAGATTGCAAATGCACCGCAGCCAACATGATATTCTGCCATAACATCACCACCTATTTTTATCTGCGATACCATTCAAGCTGCTTGTGATCAACCCTGGCTACATTTTCGGCATGGCAAAATAATACTACCGCCCTATCTTCGTCATCTCGGACATAAACGCATCTTGTTTTATGCCCATCAAGCGGAGAACGATAAAGTAGCAGTGCTCCAAAATACAGCCCTTGCAATATATTCGTCACCACCAAAATTCTATTTGCTATACACTGCTTCATAATGGAACCTGTATTGGATTGGTTAGTATTGATTCTGCCTCTTCGCCCGGTGGAATTAACCTGGCACTTATAATCTTCATCCAGTCACCCATTACAGCTTTGAAATTCCGCTTGGCCTCGTTCATTGTTTTAGCCAGCCTGTAATAGGTGCATGGTGGAATTGTTTTTGCATAAGTAGCACAGATTTCAAAGAGACAAAACCCGCGAGCAGGGATACAACGAGCTACACTCATAATCCCTCTATCATCTGTCTTATAGATTACCTCACAGTTTCTACAAAACACTTTTGCAGATTGCCCTTTAGGTAGCACAGTGGTTTCTGTTGTAGTATTAAGGTAGTCTCTAAAATCCTTATAGCATTCAAAACAGAGCATATCTGTCACCAACTCCGTAAAAACTTTATTTTATGTCCATCTTCGCGCCGCAGTTGGGGCAGTAGTTGAAGTCCTCATCGCATCCGTTCCATGAAATGTTTGCGCCGCATACGCTGCATTCAGCGTTGTGGTTTCCGCAGGTAAAATTCTCCGCTCCTTCAATCCACCGCCCATGCACCACCGGGGAAACATCGGCAGTCGGCATGAGCCTTTCTACGCTATATAGCATTTGTTCAACTACATCTTCTGCATCAAGATGAAAGCGATTCGTGTCAATACTGTTTAGCTTATCGACTACCGCAGATTTCTCAATATACTCAGCCAATTCCTCACCACCAAACTAATCTTTCATTTCAATAGCAGCTTTGGCCTCGGTGAGAGAGAGGAAAATGGTCTTGCCGAAATCATCCAGTGAAAAGGATTCTCCCCATCTTTTCATTGGGTAAGTAATTTTGCCATCTTCACTTATTTCGACACCCTCGAATCTGGAAACGCTCGGACAATCGTCGCCTCTTTTCCACTGATAGAAAATTTCGTCAGGCTTGCATGGCAATATCACAAGCCTGTCCTCAATCTTTGCCCGCAAGAGCGGCATAGCATCATCGCGTAAGGCTTCAAAACTTGCCCGTAGTGCCATAATTTCCTCTGGCTCCATACCGATGTCCTCGTATGCAGAAAAACGGGCCGCTGCTTTTTCTACTATACGCATCTCTCCTGGTGCAAAGCAAAAATCCTGCTCGTTGATAATGTCAAACAGTTCGTCACTCAGTCTCTCCATAAACTCGCTCCTCCCAATAAAATTAACCTTTCATATACTCTGATACCATTTTTCGGACAATAACCTCTGCTGTGTTTTCGTTGTGCTCCGCATCCCGCCATTTCTTACCTTCTATGATAGCCAGAGCTTCTGCCCAACTCAGACCGCCCCTCTTTGCTAACTGGTTAAGAGATTGCATATGATTTTCCCATGCCTGCCCCTCATGAATCATAAGTAGTCCGCAAGGAATATACTGTTGCGGTCTACTTCCAAGAATGGGATATGGGGCATACCGTTCATCATCCTTGGTCATGTCAATTTGGTTAATCAAATCCTCCAAATCAACATCGCTGATAGCCGGAGTCCGATTCTTTTGCGGAACATCCCTGACCGCTTTGAGAAATTCAATAACTTTCATAAAATCAACCTTCCGATGTACTCCAGCAATCGGAGTAGTCCGCACATTCTTTTATATCTTCGTCAAAGCCATCACAGGCACCACCAAGAAATAAATTACAATCATAACAGGTTCTCTCCCTCCGCTCAATCGACGGAGGATTCCGCTCCATATGCTTGTTGTTATCATTCATAATGAAACCCTCATTTCATACAGTCTTTCTTTGAAGTAAAAATTCATAATAGGCGTTGGTGCTTTCCGGCTTCTGATCAGCTTCGATAAACTCAGAGATAATCTTGTCTTCTATCTCACCATCAAATATATCCGAGTCATGCCATGGAAGTGATTTGTAATAGTCAAGCAGCCATGCCATATCCAGCTTTTCACTGGTCATTTTCAGAGCTTCCATCCATCCAGTTGTACCACCAATATAGGATATACCATAAACCCCAGACTCGTCTTTGTCGAAAATCATACGTCCAAAAACGCTGCATAGTTCTCCAGCGAGTGCGCTATAAAAATGCTGTGGTATCTTGCTCTTTATTTCATCGGGGATCTGGCACTCAACATGAACATCATTTCCATTATCAACGATGGACATTTATACACCTCCGTTCTGTTGCATCAACGTAACATATAATTCCCACTGTGGAGCAAACTTCCCAAATAGGCGCACCTCAGTTTCAAGGCGGGCCAGAATTGCGTCATCCCTGTTTTGAAAACGGCCAATAAATATCCGTTTGTGGTCACACATGATTGTTGCTACCCAACGCTCCCGTCTTTTGTCAAAGGTAACACCAGTCACGCCAGAGGTGTTGGTAGAGTACCGGCCTCGATTCCTATTGTTTTGGGAGCAGTTGCAGCACCGCAGATTTTGCTTTCTGTTGTTTGCCCGATTTTTGTCTTTGTGGTCTACCCATTGACCAGGCTTGGCGTGAGCAACCACCCTGTGAAACCTGACAATCCGTAGTTGCCCCAGATAGTAGTAGCTGCTTGTAAGGTATCCGTCTTTATCCGCATACCAGTTGCGACTTTGGATTAGCACAAGGTCTTCCAAATCGAAATAGAAAACCGCTGTGCCTATATGCAAAACGCCGTATGTGTCGAACAGCTCTACCATCTTTATACCCTCTGTTCAGTGTGATCTGGTGGATTGGGGAGAGGCATCCAGTGCGTCACCCGCTTGGTCACTTTCTGTGTTGAGCGCATGGAAGTGAAGATGTACCACTCTTTGCGCTTTGCTCTGGGATAGCGTTCATTCATCGGATCTTTACGGTAATACCCGATGAAGATGTACCCGTCTATTGGAGTATAGCCTAAAACGACTTGATTGTCGATGGGTAGACGATCTTTTACGGAAATCCACTCGCTCATTGATTGTCACCAATCCAATCTTACTTTCAATCCAGCTGCTGTCACTGCGTTCAATAGGAGCATAGCACGTGTCATTGGGCCGACACCACCAGGAACGGGTGTATATGCGGAGCTTCTTTCGTAAGCCTCTGGATTACAGTCTCCGCATAATTTTCCGTCTTTGTCACGGTTCATGCCAACATCAATGATGGTTGTGTTTGGCTTTATAAACTCCGGCTTAATGAGGTTTTTTCTTCCGGTAGCAGATATCAAAATGTCAGCTGATTTACAGATACCGCCAAGGTTTCTTGTATGCGAATGACAGATTGTAGTTGTGGCGTTATTCCAAAGTGCTATCGTAGCCATAGGTTTGCCAACAATGTCAGAACGACCCACTATAACGCAGTGTCTTCCTACGATTGGAATCTTGTAAAACCTCATCAGTTCAATAATGCCTCCAGGAGTGCAGGGAACGAATCGGAACTTGCCGTCTAACATTGCCATGGTATTAGCCTTGGTGAATCCATCAACATCCTTTTCTGGTTTGATTGCGGAGATAACGTGATCCTTGTTGATGTGCTTAGGAAGCGGGAGCTGAACCAAGATACCATGTACGCTGTCGTCATTAGACAACGAGCGGATTAGTTCAACCAGCTTTTCCTCGCTTGTGTCTTCAGGGAGCACATAGGTCACACTGTCGATACCGCACTGCTCACAGTCTTTTGCTTTGTTTCGGACATAAATTTTGGACGCTGGATCATGCCCGACCAAAACAACAGCAAGTCGCGGCTGTGTGCCAGACTCAGCAATCGCCTCTCTGACTTTGTGCTTGATAGCGGACGCGGCATGGTTGCCGTCTAAAATGAGTGACATCACATTACCTCCTTGTCAGAAGCCTTTTTACATAGTGGCTTAATATAGTCTATAAAGATTTGAACGATTTTCTTTGCGTTTGCGGTAAAATCCATACAAATACAACCCCACAAGTCGCCGTCATCGCAATCCTCCATAGGTGTGCCTCTAAACGTATTTCGCAAGGCGAAAATTACCTCTGGTGGTATGCTTTCCTCACAACAACTTTTAACCACACTTAGATCAATGGTTGGCTCATCATATTCATTCAGCTCTGAAGGATCGACGCCATAGTCACTTATGAGTTGCTTAACCGCTTTGAATGTCTCACCAGTGTTTAAGATTTTTTGCGTTGCGATTTTGTCAAGCAAGTACCCACTGTCTATTCGTGCTATGAGGTGCATGAAGCTCTCACTATGAGGAGTAGGAACCCATCCATAAGCGTAGTTTCCACAGTCCGAAGTAATAGACAACTCATAACGATCAAGGTCGAAGTTAAAGATTGCCCAAAGGCAGGAGCCATAGTCTGGATCTCCTTTTTCTTGTTGGAAGTAAAGAGAGACTATGTTGGGCGTTCTGTTCTCTACTTTAGCCATCCTGTGTTCCCTTCTTTGTCTTGGCATATCCAGTACCGTGGCAAACTGGGCAGGTGTTCCAGTCCTTTGGATCGTCGGGGTCGGGACGGTCATCTTCCGCACAGGCGCGACTGCGAAGGACTTTCCCTGTTCCTTCGCACCGTTCACAAGCGGTGTTGGCCTTTTTGAGAGCGGCCAAGCTGTCATTGTATGGTTTTATCTTTTCCTCAAACTCCACTGTGAGCCGGTGGATCTGAGCTTCAACTTCGCGGATCGCGGGCACAAGATTTAGAGTTTCAGGTGCTTTTGCCATCGGTAGTATCCTCCTGTTCGTGGTGTGTAAAATTTACTGCTGGAATGAGGTGGAAGAACTCAGTATGGCTTCCTACATCGAAAATGGTCTTGCCATCAGAGTTCCAAACGCGGGTATAGTAGATTTTGAAGTTGCGTTCGGAACAGAAAGCGTTAATGAGTTTCCCAGCTTCGCTCATAATCTCTTGGTCGGTTTTGAGTCGGCCTGTATCGTGTAGGTCTTTGATAAAGGCAATCTTTTTCTTATTGCCACGGTTGCCTACAAAAATAAGAATGTGATTTTTCTCCACGTGCATCACCTTGATTTTGTTTGTTATTAACGAAAGATAACTACCATGCTGGGGAAAGGTGCGGAATTTTTACCATCTCCAAATTTCAACCGGCCACGGATAAAGCGGATTTCCACATTGGGTTTCAAATAGATATAGTCGTGAAAATATGCCGTATCTGTTCTGGCAGGTATCAGCAGCACCACAGTGGTATTAGGCTGCTTGGCTTCCTCGAAGCATTTCTTCACCCAGTCTTTGATAGCCTTGCCATACGGCGGGTTGCAGAAGACTGTCTGCCCCCCCCACGACTGTTTCAGTCCATCGTCCGTCTCTGTAAAGTAGTGGGCGCATTTGTGGTTGGACTGATTGGCGCAGGGGTCAAGGGTGAAGTGAAACTCCGAATCCAGCTGGTTAAAGAAATCTTGTGGCGTCGCCCAGTCCATAGCTTTGGACGAGAACATAACCTCTGTATTCATTTGCTTCACCTCTTGTGATTTTTTTTGTTTTAAGGCTTTTCTTCTAACACAATCTGCTCGACAATGAAATCCGTACATTTGGAGATAACCTCGAATACGGGAACTCCGTTTTCAGCAAGATCCAGAGCTTCAAAGTTGTCATCACACCACGATTGCAGAGTATTGCTGTCCATTTCGTATCCGGCGTATCGAAAGAATTTGTCAGTGAGGGACACAACCTCTTGGCGTGTGAATGGCATTACCCGATAGCTGATGGGGAAGCGACGAACAAGGGCGGGATCAAGCCTGTCGTATCTGTTTGTAGTGCCGATAATGATGACATTATTGGGTAGAGAATCCATCTCTTGCATAAGTGCGATGGTTACGCGACTCATTTCCGAAACATCGTGCGAGTCTCCTCGTTTTAATCCAATGGCGTCAATCTCATCAAAGCAAAGGAGGCAGGGAGAGATCTTTGCATATGAGAATACTTTGTTTATGTTGGATTGTGTGCCGCCGAGAAGAGAATTGATCAAGCTGGAAAATCGCACATAAACAAACGGCAGATCAGCTTTGTGTGCGATATATCGGGCAAGCTCAGTCTTACCTGTACCGCTTTGCCCATAAAGGATTGCTGCCGACAGATAGGAAATACCAAGCTCCATAAGACGGTTAGACGCTCTGTAGGTGGCGAGGATTTTGTCTGCAATAGCCTCCTCGCCACTACGTAGGAGAAACTTTCCCATAGGATAGTCCGTGACATCTTCTGCCACCAATAGATCTTTGAGATTGTATGGCAGTTCAATGAAACTTGTCTTAGCTTCGAGCTTGCGAAGTAACTCTGCCTTGAAACGCTGATCCCGCTGTGCAGTAATATTATTCAAGATAAGTTTGGCATACGCATGGGCTTTTTTAGGATCATTGTCAACTACGGCACGGAGGAGCATTCGTTCGTTGTCATTCATTTGCTTTCACCCACCCCTATACAAAAATGGTTTCGTTTGTGACCTGGTTGTTATCGGTGATTTTCACTGTCATGCTGTCAGTGACCGCCATCCGAAGTTTGGTGAGAGAACCATTGAACGGAAGAAATGACGAACAATAGCAGTCACATACGATATCATCTCCATCAAAATGGAACAAGTTGCCTTGTAAATCCTTATACTCTGCTTTGCGATTGCAAGTGGATAGCTTTGCATAGCGTCCAGTCCAGTTAGGTGGCGTGATATTGTAGTCCGGATACATTGTGGTAAACGCCTCAAACAGCTCAGGGCACAACTGAGAGAGCTGATGCAAAAACATAGGGACTGTTTTCGCCTGATAATCAGTGATTTCTCCACCCATGAGTGCATGAGGTCGATAATCGCAAATACGTTTGATATTCTCGGGTGTCAATACCTCTTGCGGTACAAAAAGACGGTTGCCACCAAAACCAGGATCATGACACATCAGCCGCTCTCCCTGTAACTCAATATTGATATAAGGTGGAGTAAGAAATACACCGTTACCAATACGAGTGATATAGGTGTTGGATGGGTAAGATAATTTGTGATAATGCTCATCCGCCTTGGCCTCTCTATAAAGACGGTGGTACATTTTTGACTGTTTTGTACCTCCATCAACATGGTTGATACGCCCAAATTCGCATCGTAATCCGAACAAGGTTGTTACACGAAAACATCTCCCTTCTTTATAGGCCGAGCACTCTTCGGCATGATCACAATAGATGTACTCTGCTCGGAGACGTGCCTTACGGCTACCATCTCCATATAGTCCTACGTTAATCAGCTTTTCCATTATTTACTCCCTCTCAGCGCTTTCGCTAAACGGTTTTGGAGCATAAGAGATGAGGGCGTTGCCACAGGTAATGCGGTCGGAATCCTCCTCTTTACTGGGAACAAACACAATTACATCCCAGCCCAAATCCAGTAAGGGTTTCTCGAATTGGTCATAGACGCTGTAATTGTCGTAGGTGGTTGTGATATTATAACCGTTTTCTGATGCAGCTGTGGTTTGATGGATCGGTGTGATTTTGACGATGAACTTCTGCTTATCAAAAAGCTGGTCGAGTTTTGTGGCATCCAGAACCGTCTGCTCTGTAACAGCAAAGTTCAGAGTGTATTTCCTACCAACCGGAGTAGGAAGAGCGTTTGCGATAGCTGCAATCTCCTCCAGATTTAGAGATTTGCCCGCAAATTGAGCACTCCGCTGTTCGTCGGAGGTACTGTTAATGCTGAGTTGCAGCCCAGCTTCTCCGTGTCGCAAAACGTTCTTGATTTCACACCATTTTTGTAAAAATTCCGCCAGCCGCTCGTTGTTTGCCGGCATCATGGTAGATATGACAGGGTGGATTGTGACGGCGTGCAGACCGCATTCTCTGACCAAGGCGTCAAGCCGATGCTCAGTGAACTCCAAAACCGAGGGATTCCATGTAGGTTCACCCATACGGGCGTAGTGAACATTGAAACGGTTGGTAAACCGTACATCCTCATGCTCAATGATATAGCGGATTTGGTATTCCAGATCAAGCATTGAGGCGTTGCCGAAGAAGCCGTACTTATGAACGTCACAGAACGTACACTTCATAGGGCACCCTTTCTGGGTACTGATCGTTGCCACCCACTTGTCCTGAATGTTTACATCGTGGTGCTGAACACCATCAATCTTCTTGGTAAGCCCTAAGAAATCTGCTTTGATATTGTTTTCCTTGCCATAGTCACCTACGGTTAGGAACTCCAATCCCATCAGCGGATTGAAATAAATCTTCCCAGTATGGGTATGAACAACTTTGGTTTCCATTGAGATAGTTCCTCCTCTTTTATTCCGACTGTCCAAAAGCCTGGTCATAGGAAAGACCGGTGGCTTTTAGAATAGCGGCGATGTTTTTATGGCTGATTTTTCCGCTACTTAGTGCTTTACGTAGACATTTACCAGTTATTTGCTCCAAATCGGCGACGAAAATGTGGTTCTCACACATCCACTGACGCAGACCAGGGAAAACAACCGTTGTAGGTCTGATGTTGATACTGAGAGTGCCATATTCCTTAACACACTGGTGTACGGCTTGCCGACTAACGCCATACTTTTTGGCGATAGCAGCATAGGTCATGCCTTGCTTTCTCAGCCTCATATAGTTTTCTGATTTAGTCACAGACTTCACCTCTGCACATTGATTTTGTTCGTTACTATTGCAGGCTGATAGGGCAGACTGTCATCCCGCGATCTTTGAAATACTGGATTGCCTGCTCTGCTGTGAGGTGTTTAGTGATCCAGTCGATAGAAACACACTCTCGCTCTCGGTAGATTATTTTATAAGAAACGGTGTGTACATCATCGGCAAAATACCGTGAACCTCTCGACCTACAACATCCTACAACTCCGATATACGGACGGTGCAAGATTAAAGTTTCATTAGCGTATATCCCATTGAGGTAATTATTGTAGATTTCTTGGAAAGCCTTGCTGAATGGACACTTATCCAAGATAATCCGCTCTTCTTGTACTTCCGAGTCATCTTTACAGGCATACCCAGCATCCCCACAGGCTTCCCACTGCTGTCGATTGATTTGAAAAACCGATCTTACATCGTAAATTTTCAGCACATTATCTCCTCCTCGTAGTGTAATGTTTTACACGAATATCCAGCTTGTATTTTTGAGCTGTTTCAATCATGTGTTTTGTACCACGACTCTTTCCGTCCCAAAAGGCAACCAAAGCGTCGGCGTTTTTAGCCATCTCCTCATTTCGGATAAACCCTGCCCCGCGTCCTTTCCCGTCCCAATCTGCCGGGAAGTACCTAATGGAATATCCACGCTCTTTTCCATATTGCTCTCCAAGCCGATCAGCGCCTTGAGCCATACCGCAGACAATGACAATTTCGTCGGTAACGTTGGCAAGCAGCTGATCCATTGCTTTGGCAAGACCAGGATAGTTGTTGAAGTCTCTTCCGCCGGCAATGATAACACGGAACATAATCTCACCTCTCTGGAAGCTGAGGAAGCCAATTTTCTGGGGTTGGCATTCGGATTGATTTAGGAACACACATTTGATAAAATGCTGATGTTTCTGCAAGTGCCATGTCGATAAGCCAGAAGTCGTCGCCATTTTGCATGATGTCCAGTGACCACTGACCATGCAGGTGCAGGTCGGGAAGGAGGTTTTCTACCTCGGCAATCAGCTTTTCAATGTTGTCTTGGTAGCGCCTCATCAGCGTATCCTCGTGCGCACGATAGATGATATAGTCATGGATTTGGTGTGGAGAGTTGGCGTCATTCCCGTGCCCAAAACGCTGCTTCATCGTTTGCGGTTCCCAATACGGTGTGCAACCAATTACCTTACGCTGGTCACAGTCAATAAAGATGCGATACTCGGTGTGTAGCGGCAACCCCTTGTAGATACAGGGGGAGGATAGGTAGCTTGCCATTTGGAGCGCTTGGAAGTGAATATAAAGCAGATACTCACCCAACTCCCTCACTTCTTTTGCTCCTTTTACATGAGCATTGCGAAAATCAAACTTGGAGGAATACGTGCCCGTTTTGATAAAGTATTCCTTATCATCGTTCAGCTGAAAAGCCTTATGCGCCCAAATGTCAACGATGGATAGCGTTGTAGGCGTAAGCCCGCCATATTCCTGTCGAGTCAGCTGCAGCAAAGTCAGCGGCACTTTCGCAATAGTTGTCGCTGGTATCTTGAAGAAATGCTTGCCACGGCAGGCTTCTACGAGCTGTGGGAGCCAATGCCCCATTGAGTTGGGGTTGGTGCCAATAATCTCATAGGTAAGAGCGTCCAGATCGAGGATGTCCAAGCCCTGCCGAAACATATTGTAGGCAGTACGACCTCTCTCGGAGTTGGGATTGTCCAGATATTCCTTGTATTGGTAGAGCAGCATCGGCCCAGAATCCTCAGAGATATCACGCTTCATAAGTGCGCCGGTGAGCTGCGGCTGCACTGCCGGAGGTAGGCTCGTAATTTCTTGGAGGGCGACTGGTTTCGTACCATCTGGAAGTGCCTTAAAATTCTGTACGGTTCCCAAATTCCCGTCGAAAATGTAAACACTGGTCTGGGAAAGCAATTCGTCTACGATGCGACGCTCAAGCTCTGAGGTATCAGCCGAAACAGGAGCAGTGTTTACATCTATGGCATGGTTTTGCTCTGCGGCCTGCCGGGAGTTTTGCTGATACAGGTCGTCCGGCTCTTCATTTAAGGTATAGGCTTGATAGGACTCTTCAAATTTGGCAAGCGTCTCTGGGCTGACTTTCAAAAGTTCAGCAATAGCGTCTTTGGACAAAGAGGGATCTTGCGCACCCAAATTTGCTAAGAAGATTTTCATTTGTCCTCCTCTCATGCAAAAGGTATGTTCTCTGCCAGAGGCTTCGGAAGGTGTTTGATACCGGAAAGATAAGGCAGCTTCAGAACTTTCGCCACCAAATATGCCGTGTAGCCGTCCATCAGCACATTGTTGTCTGCAACTACCACATTCGTGCTGAATTTGCCGGTATGATAGTATTCCATGAAACGCTTGGCGATCTTGTCATCACTCGGCCTGCTGCGCTTCATATAGTCCGGAATCACAATGCTGTCCACTGCAACATCGCAGGTTGTACCAACAATCTTGCGGAGCGGGAAAGTAGCTCCAGAGGCTATCATAAGTTCCCGCACATCTGCATCGTTGACAACAGAGCCGACCACGACACCACATTTTCTGCCTCGCGCGGTATCGCAGGCGACACGGGCGTTAGGCTTTACCTTATCGGCGAGATGGTCAGGAACTTCAAACCAGTACACTTTCCCACAGTTCCCATGCTTAATCATTGCGACGTTCATTATAAGCACCCCCGTTATTCATTGATTTTATTCGTCGCTATATGTAGTATATCACGGATTTCCCGTTTGTCAATAGGAAATCCGTGATTTTGTTCGTTATTTTTTTATTAGGCAGGCTGGACGCACAAGAGTATAGCCAGAGGACTATCGGTATTTTTCAGTGTTGCCTTATAATGCTCTTTCCACCAGTGGTACAACAACTCAAAGTTCTTGGTGGGAAGATACTCTTCCAAGAGCAACTGGGGATCGTTTTGCGATGCGTAGTCCAAATACATAAGATGTAACTCATCTTCTGTGATGGATTGGATAGGCTTTTCCTTACTCACCGAGGAGATAACTGCATGGCGGCGGATAGCATATTCCGGCAGCTGAAATGCGGGACTCCATCTGGGGGCTTCATCGTACTGACTCGGCTCGTCGCCCACCCACGCGATTTTCTTATCGGTACGATACATGACACCGACAGGCACTTTTCTTTCCCGCGTCTCTCCGTCCTTTTCAAACTCCTCTGTCACTGTCAATCTCTTGAACGGTTCTTTAATTCCAACCGTTTGACCCACGCTAAGGTCGTCTACCCCCTGCGGGACGGCAAACGCTTTCAGTTTACCTTGCTCCCACAGTTCGAGGTCACGCTGATTCATATTTAGATCCATTGATTTCCTCCAGTCTCCGCTGGGCAACCTCAGCCCAAGGCACTCCATAATACGGGCTTTTCTTCTTGTCGCACACACCGTTATCAATTCCGATATAATGCCGCCCCTCCAGCTTCGCCGCAATCAGTGTTGAGCCAGTGCCACAGCAGTTGTCCAGAACTACCTCCCCCTGCAGCGTGTAAGTACGGATAGCATATCGCAGTAGCTCTATGGGTTTTTCGGTAGAGTGGAGCGCAACAGAGGGGTGTGGCTTCGGGAACCGCCAAATCGACGCAGGATACTTCATATCGGTGTCCTCTGACTGGACGCAAATATAGTTGCCATAACTCCGATTGGAATGAATGTCTTCAACTTGTTTGCCCACAGCCTTACCCTTGCTATGATTCTTTTCGCCTTTCTCCATCTGAGGATTGTATGTCGGTGGAGACTTATAGAATACCATAATATCCTCATGCTCTCGAAGCGGCATTTTCTTAGCGTTCAGAAATCCGCTCTTCAAGACCTTATCCCATATGATGTTGTAACGGTGAAGTTTAGGATTGGATAGCATCATTGTGGCGGTAAACTTATCCTGTCCGAAGAGAAGAATCGCGCCATTAGGTTTGATAATGCGCTCGTACTGTTGCCAGAGCAGATTGGGAGAGATCACCACATCCCACTTGTTCTGTGTCGCTCCGTAAGGTAAATCGCAAAGAATCATATCAATGCTTCCGGTATCAATTTGGGACATTATTTCTAGGCAATCACCGTTGATAACGGTGTCAAGAGAAATGC
Organism: Clostridiaceae bacterium; assembly: GCA_009911355.1. GTDB lineage: Bacteria > Bacillota > Clostridia > Oscillospirales > Butyricicoccaceae > QXXE01. The sequence continues at coordinate 17,927 of QXXE01000004.1, forward strand.
TCACAGCAAATCACCCTCTCTTTGGTTATTCTGCTTGTATCCACTTAAAAGCGGTTTCGGCGTTGGTGGCGCGTGTAGATTTGCCAGCGCCGCGCTCATAGTAACTGCAAAAATATTTGGCTGCGTCGCCTGGGTCGGCAATAGCGCAAAACTCATCATAGTCTCCGCCGAAGTAATCCATATTGGTACGAATGTTGCTCATTAAGTAATCAAGCTGGCCGGTGATATCTGCACCGTCAACCGAAGGGTTATAATAAAGGCTCCACTGGCATAGGCCGTAGTAATAGCTGCCATCATACCCATAAATATCCCACTGCAAATCCAAGGTTTGACCGCCGCACTCGGTCATCATGTTGCCAAGGATGCCGGCAATCACAATATCTGACATACCCTGTGTGTTTAGATATTCATAAACCTGACCAGCTACATCATACTCAGATTTCAGTCGTTCAATCTTCTTTGCAGTGGGGGGGGGATCATCATCTATCGCTTTAAGTACCTCTTCGCCGGTGCGGTTATCTATAAAGAGTTCGGTTTTCTCATACGGCAGGTTTAGCCGATCTATCTTGAAATTTCTTTGCTCTTCATAAATCTCCCCAACAAGCATGGCGTACTTACTACCGTCTTTGGCGCACTCTCGCATCTGGCGGTAATAATCCACACCATCTTGATAGCCGACAACTTCAATTTGGTCGGTGATCAGTAAAGGAGCAAGAGCTTTTACCCCAACGCCCAAAATTGTGAAGCCGACCAGCGCTACAAGAAAGAGCACCGTTATCTTTTTCACCGGCACAAGGCCGGATCGTCGTTTGTTATTCATATTCTTTCCCTCACATTCTTTGATTTTATTCGTTATTTACTGAAAGAAATAAAGCAGTTCGCTTTCTGAATAAAACCAGTCTTTCATATGCCCTGAACGCTTATTTCAACATCGTACAATTTGAAGAGTTCAGGTTCGTCACATTTTTGGATTTCGGCATTTGCTTCCTCAATCGTTTCAAATAGTTGAGCATCCTCAGCGTCCTCACTGACTTCGCCGCTTTTCATTAAAAACACTGTAGGGCGCTCTTTTGTTCCGATTGCAAACCTGCGATACTTTATGTCCATTTTTACCTCCATCGTGGAATGTTATTGTTTTGTAGTATCTTCTGGTGGCTTCGGCAGAGGCATCCAATGCGTGACACGTCCCTTATTTAATAGTTTAGTTGAGTTAAGAGCCGTTTTGATTCTCCACCGTGGTTCATTCTCATAGCTTATCCTGAAACACGCCCCAACGAATATTGCTTTGTTTTTACACAGAATAAGTACCAAATCATCCTCAACTGGCAGTCTTTCATTTACAGCTATCCAGCCATCGTTAGACGTGATTTCAATGGTAGGTGCGTCTCGTATCCACTCTTTACAGTAAATATCACGATCAGATGATCCAAGCGCATCCTCTAAAGCGTCTGCATCAATCAATCTCATTTCCGCATTTCTCCATGTTCTAATAATCGCTGGCTTGTTGTCTTGCCAGATGGTCGTTGATATAATCGCAAATCTCGCAGTAGTTCTTCATAGCGGATCTCAACTGCTCCTGCTTTTCTGCTGGAAGTGTAGATGCCGTCTTGCCCAGCAACATGGTCATGTGGTCGAGCGGAACAACGGCTTCACTTTGCAAACTGGAAAGATTACAAGACGGAAACACATCATAGGGACGATCCATCCACTCGTGAAACCATGCCTCTTTCTCAGGATTGAGCGGAATCCCCATAAGACCAAGTAGTGTGGCCTCGAAGAGAGGACGGGGTAGTTTGATAAGATATTCATATACGGTCATATCATCACCTCAATGTAAACCCAAATGTTTGGTATCCAAGGCTAACACCTTTCCATTCTGGCTTGAGCTTTGCTTTCAGCTCGCTTGCGACACCTTTGCACATAGCTTTCGTATCGCCAAACACTTCATATTCACATAGGAACGTCTTATCTTCAGATAATCCAAAGCCTACATAAATGTTTAGTGTGTTCGCCCATGCAATTATGCTGTCGATAGCAGCCTTATGTGTTTTACAGTAAGCATTACTGTCAGCAACATTCTTTTCGAGCAACCAGGAACCACGTACAAACTGCTTCTTTGCCATTTGCTTACCTCGTTCCTGTAGAGCCAATACCGCCGCGATCTTCATTACCCAGCGTTTCTACGGCTTCAAAAGAGATCTGAGGCTGGTGCTCCACAATGCGGAACTGACAAATGCGGTCGCCAACCTTGATTGAGGTATCACGCATAGCAATGGCCGGGAAATACCATTGATCGTTGTCTCCACAATAACTTTCATCCACCATCCCCATGTGGTTGGCCTGAATAACACCGAAATTTTTGAAAGTTGAGCTGCGGGGAATGATGTGCGCCTCATATCCCTTGGGGAGCTGCATCGCCACACCCAGCGGAATCAACTTAAAGTTGCCGGCTTTCAGATCCACATTTTCAGCGGCCCGTAAATCAATCCAATCAGACTTGCTGGCGATATAGTCCAATTTCTCAATTTTATCGCTTAGGTATTTGACCTTGATTGTCTGTCCGATAGGCTGTTCGGGTTGTCCAGGCATTTTTGCTCCCTCAGCAATGAGATAGAGAGCGTGAAAGCAGTTGTCGCATAGATGGATTTCCTTACGTTCTACAGTGGGATTCGTAAGAACAGTCCCATAATCATAACTGGTATTCAACGTGAACTCCCGCATTTTTTGATCATGCGGATGCTGAATGACTTTTCCGCAGGCATCACATACATGAACCATCGACATATCTTAACCCTCCGTTTTCTTTGAATTGAGCTTACTTAAAATGTCGGTTACTAACACATCGTACCCTTCGATATCACCACTATAATGCCGACAGGCGACACCGTGGCCTACAAGAAATTCATGAAGATCACGAGAAAGCGCATCACTCTCTGCTTCAGTCTGGAAACGACCAGCACCGTTATAAGGTTTAGTGCGATTGATAAAGACATTCATAGAGTCGTATGACTCAGAAACCTTTGTGACCAACCGATCGAACTCCTCACCCAGAACAGGATCGTTGGCGTAGAACGGAGACAGCAGGATGGGGGAGTCAGTAATAACCACATCCACCTTGTCTTGAACGCGACTGATGCGGAAATATTGCTTACCAAAGATGTACGCCTGATTCTGGAAAACAGCTTTACTTTCCTCCCACACCTTATCCTTAGCAAATTCCGTTACCAACTCAGCATTGATTCCACGCATTTTCAGCTGAGAAAAGACATAAGCTGCTCCGGTGGATTTACCCGCTCCAGGAGCGCCATATAAATTAACGATAAGCATTTTCATCACCCTTTCTGTTTTTGTGCTGGCTCTTTTAGCCATGCAATAAATTCGTCCACCAGCTCCGCTACTCGGCTTTCATCCCACTCCACAAAGTCGTCAAAGCTCATTGTGCCGATAGCAAATGCTTCTTTTACCCTGGTCAAATCGAAGATATAACTGTCACCACAACTCGCCCACTGGCAGAAATACTCAATTAAAGTTTCCCGCAGTTTATCCTCTTCCAGAGTTACAAGTGTTTCCGCATTGGTTTGGGGGTCGAAATCCACACCTACCCTATCCCGATAAACAGAGCAGCGCGATCCTCGATACATAGCGTCACATTCCTTAACAGGGCAGACTGCACAACCGGTCAAAGGTCTATCTTTTTGCATATTGCTACCTCATTCACACCGAACGAAGTGTACGGTATTAAAACGCTGACCAGGGATTTCTTTCAGTACAATATGGGAAATCCAGCCACCTACATTGAGGCTTTCTACCTCATAAACTTCTCCCTCAGTCAGAAATTGATGCGCCTGTTTGGAATCTCCACTCATGCCGGCGTCCAGATCAACAGCCCTGACTTTGCAGCCGCGCTCACAATACAAAACATCAGTTTGATCTGCTGCACATTTACTGCACAACCATTTTTGACTGTAATCCAGGGTTGCACCGTTCAGCAGTTTCCCGCACTTAGAACAACGAAACTCCAACTTTCCATTCATTTCAAATCATCCTCCTTGATGTATAAACCGCAATGACACATACCACTTTCCATTTCACGAAACTCCTTGCACATACATTTCGTATCTTCACTTTTTAGCAGAGAGCACGGACAATAGCCTGAGTTTTCTTTGAGTTGTCTTCTAATCTCTTTTACATATTTCTGATCAGGATTCAAACGTATTTTCATTATGAAATCCTTTCTGCATATTGGTTGTCACTTGCCAGTGTTGTTCCCAGTACAGTGTCATACTTCCTGGATTGATTAGGAATGTAACGTCCAAATTTAATGATAACATTCGGAAAGTTAGCTAATGAATTAAGCCATCCTTTTTCTGTACATTCATCTCTGGTATATCCTGTGTAGATTACAAAATCGTCGCTGCTTTCATTACGAAACCTACATAATAACTCTAACAAAGAATCAAAGGTGTCCATAGGTTCCATACCACCACAAACAATAGCTTTGCTGATAGGGTTGGAAATATAGCGTTGGATAATGTCTTCGACCCCCACCTTAATTATAGGAGAATGGGCAAGGTTGCTGTTCTGGCAACAGCAAACCTTGGCCTCCTTCTCACATTTGAAAGTGCAGTAGGGAAAGATGATAAACATGGACGGTTTTTTGTAATTGACGAAATCTTCGTCCACCAATCCTTTAATCAGCAACTTTTTCCCACTCCCTCATCTGATACTCTGCCTTACGTTCCTTAGAATAGGTTGTGATAGGAACATAAAATCCTACAATACGGGTGTATTCTGTTGCAACAGGTTCCCCGCATTCAGGACAAACCTTGCCGAAAAATGCGTGGTTGTTTTTACAAACCTGGATTTTTGTGTTAAACGCAAAGTAAGTCACACCTTGATCAGCAATGTAGTTAAGCATATCCCATGCTTGCTCGAAGGTGTTGAACGGAGCTTCAATATTGACATGAAGAATACTGCCGCCGTTGCAGAATCCGTCAAACATGGAAGCGATACGAATACGCTCTTGCATAGTGGTCTTAATCCCAAGAGGAATGAATTGATTGCCATAGAGGGGCAAATCGGTCACGGTGGCATCGGGATAGAAGAAGAGATCCTTCTTCATCAGTTTGGCAGCTGCAGTTTCACCAGGAATTTGTTCACAGTTGATTTGATAATCAACTGCCTTTGCGAACTCAGCCTTGGTATTGTGAATCACTTCAAAGATTTTTTTGCCAAATCTCTCTGCATTCTCAGTGTAATACGTATTGCCAAGAGTATCCTTGCGGACATAGCCAAAGGTTTTCATCGTTTCGTAGATACCGATAAAACCAATGGTGTTGTAAAGATGCTCAAAATCTACAATACCAAGAGAGAAGTTACGGAGCAGCCCTTTATCCACGTTTCGTTTGATGATATTTCGGACGCAATCAAGCACTTTTAAATTTAGTACGACCATTTCTTTAAGTGCTACCAAATACTCGTCCTCTGTTTTATTCTCCAAAGCCAGACGAGCCAAATTGATGGTACTAACTTTAACGGAGCCAACCTTGAGCGCAGTGCCACCAATAGAGTTAAAGTAACCTAAATCCTCAATGTTGTTTTTCAAACGGCAGCAGTTAGATAAACTGGTGACAGAATCGTCGATAAATAGATTGCTGTCGTTCCACTTTATATTGTGAGCACAAGCATATTTAGCAAAATCTTCGTCCACGAACTTTCCGTCAACGCGAAGTAGAGAAATGGAGTTGACAGGAAATGTCATCATGTTCTTGGAACGAATCTTTGCCATGGTTTCAAGAAATACTTTCTGGAACTCCATGATCCCGTCAATTTCGTCAATCATAAAAGAACCGTCAGGAAACTCTGCTCCGCCGAACAGAGCTTCTAAATAAGGTCTGTCGAAGATACTGGTGTTGGTAAATGCAGACTGGATACCACCACGAAGGAACGGCTGGTTTAATGCGTAAATCAAGCGCTGAATCTCCTGTTGGGCAGCTCGATTGCAGTCTGTATACAGATTTTCGGCGCAATCCTTCTTCCAGAAGTAGTACATATAGGGAATCAGGTTGGGCAGGCCAACAGCTCCAGAACTACGGTTACACGTCCAGCTAACAAACTCCTTGACAAAATCCACGAATGTTTCAAGATGCTGGGGCGGCTCGGCGTTGAAGTTTTCAATAAAATACAGCCCACGTTCTGCCAGACTCTTCAAGTCATATGCAAAGCAGTAATGGACAAATGTGGAGGTATTTGCGTCATGAAGGTACAAATGACCATCCCATTCACAGCGTAACCACTCATTCGCCACTCTGAATCCATACTTTTTGTTGATCTCGTAGTAAATCTTATTGAATGCCAATAGTTTCTGATGTGGCTTAGGCATTTCGTTGATCAAAGTGACAATATCTTTTTGACCGACATTGGCGTTGCCGTCTACTGAAGCATCAGCCACAGTGTCCGAATCAATAAAGTTGTCAATAAAGTCGGTATAGCTTAACTGACCGGTAGAGAAGCCGTTGATTTTTGCCATTTCTTCTCCATAGTCATTCTGCATTCTGTTGTATGCGTTAATAAAATTCTTTTTTAGCTCGATGTTGATGTTCATTCTGCACTCTCCTGTTTATTAACCCAGTCATTTGCATCCGCAAACTCAAGGAGCCTACTTCCAATTTTTAGAACTGGCACCTGAGTAATCCCAAGTCCCAACATCTCCTCGACAGAGTTATTTTCTTGGTAAACGATTCCTTTTTGCTCCAATTTCTTTTTCAGAATCGAGCACTTCGGGCATCCTGTTGAAAAAAGAACAATCATTCAATCTTCCTTCTTTCTGCATACTGCTGTACTAAGGCATCAACATCATCCCATGTTTCCGCACGATGAATGTCGTATTTCTCCACATCCAGACCACAATTATGCGGACGGTTAAACAGGATTTTGAAGTAGTCGCCGTTGACAAGATTGTGGATACCGTCGTCGATCAGAATGTCGCCATGCACCATTTGCTTATTTGAGGCCAAGATGATATGCTCCCAATCGAGGAACGGGAACATCTGCAAAATTCGTTCTACTTTTACCTTGCAAGTGCGGTAGTCTGAGGCAGTCACCATATAAAGCTGGTGTCCTTGGTCATACCATTTCTGGAGAACACACTGGCTACCAGGCATAGGTTCCAGTCTGTGCCACAGTTCATCGTCCAACAAAACGCCAAATACTTGCTGTTTTGTCAGAGTGGGGAATGCTATCGTCATATCCCAATCCTTAACATCCTCAAAGGCAACCGATGTGCCATACCGCTCATTCAGCAGATCAACCCAGCAGTTCAGCAAATTTTCCGCCACATCATCGGCGTCAAAAAGGATCGTCAGAGGTGTAGGCGGTGATTCCAATTCTGTGATAAGAATGGCAACCGTAACACGCAGCTTATCCAAATCCTCATCGTTTTGGATGACGTAATCAAAGTGGTAGTCATCCAACGCTGTTTCAGATTTGTGAGCTTGCTGCTCCGGTGTCAGCGGGGAGACGAAATTGGGACGTACCACCCTCACCAAAACCGTATCAATGCCACTGTATTTGAACAACTCGTATTCATTCGGGAAACGGCAGTCAGGCAAAATCACATAGTCCCATTCGTCTTGGAACATGGAAAAGAAGTTGACAATGAAATCGGCCCAGTAGTCAGGGGATTTTGCTCGAATCACATCGGTTCCGACATATTGGAGAATGTGCCGACCACGCTCGTCTTTCTGCCCATCCCAACCGAAATAGGTCTTGCAGATGTATTTGAGGAGGTCTGCAAAATGAGCAATTATGACGTTCTTGCCATTTTTCTCCAACATCTCTTTCAACATAGTGGCGGTAGTGTCCTTGCCATGCTGCGCTTTGCCGGAAATGCAAATCACTTTCATGCGGCCACCTCAATATCATCAAAGAGCACAGGAATCAACCGCTGGAACTCTTGAAGGAGAGAAATTGCAACCTCACGCATTTGCGGATGCGCTGCCAGCGAAGTCCGGAGCTTAAAGAAATGCCGCCACTCACGGATATTGGCTGTCATAACTACCTCAGTTTTGAGACTGTTAGGGAGAACACTACGGGCTTCTTGGGGAGAACAGCCGAGATCCAGCATCCTAAAATAGAAGAACTCTGCGTTTTTCATAGCAGACTCCCATGCTACCCATTGCGGAGTGTCATGCTCCAAGAAACAAGGCTCAATAACAGTAATCTCGTTTCCAAAACCATCCTTAGAGTAGTTGCAGTAACGGGTACTTTCCTGGCAATACGCCGCCAGCCGATTACGTACAATCTCATGGGATACGCCACGATCAACGATGAACTTAACTCGAATGGATTCATGCTCCAGCACCGCCTCATGACCACGCTTGATAATCCCAGCAACAAATTTCTCGGCGCTGCCGTCTGTGATCTTGTCTTCGGATTTGTAGCAGACTCGTCCGGCCTGCTCAATGGATTTCAAAATCTCTGCCCCATTGGCAGGCGAAAGGATATGAAATCCCGTTTTGATAATCTTCATACTCGTTCCTCCTTGATTTTATTCGTTGCTTTGATATATTGAATACGGCTAAATTACATAGTCGTAACCAATCAGATACCAGTATCCAGAGCGCTCTTGCCTTACATCGCTGGCGTAGATTACATCAAGACGCTTCAATGGCCTCTTTTCAAAGAGTCTGCTGCGTACCGTCAGTCTGGAGGTTTTACCACTCCCAATAGATCTTGTTTGGAGCGCATATCCCCAGATTTCTTTACTTGCCTTGCTCTTCAGTGGAAATACTTCCAAAATGATAAGTTTGCGTCGGTCTTCTTTTTTGTCCGTTGTCAAATCAATATAGCCCAGGTTCTCCATCTGGTCTTGCATTTTGCTTTTTAGGTCAAAGTCCGGAATGTGCATATCTCTTACCACACCCTCCAGATGGAGAAGCAACCCTGGCATATCTGTAAAAGTGTAGCTTTTCGCCTCTGCTCCATTTTTTGAAAGTCCAGTAGCATATTGAGCAACGATAGGTTCCAGATTTGGCGTCAACTTCTCTTTGAGGACTTTTTTCATAGTGCCATTTTTGAAGAAAGAAAACAGATCTACCATCCGCAATAATTCTTTGGCGTTGCCATATTCGATAAAGTAGTCGATCTTGATTAAGATGTCCCGCTGCCGCGTATCCAGATGTGTTTTTTCATTCATCAGTTGTAGTAGCTCCATAAAGGATTTGGGTTTTCCAGTCTCAGCCAAAGCATACAACTCGTTGGCAACATCTGCATTCATATATTTCACAGAGCTAATCCCCTTGGCAATGACCTTCTCTTCTTTATTGAGTAAGTATTTGTCCTTGGAGAGTCCAAAGCGCGGTGGAACAATTTTGATCCCGTATAAAAGCGCCAGCTCATTACCGTTTTTTACATCTTCATCGTTGTTGGCGTTGTTAAGGTAGGCTGTGATGAACTCATACGGATGGTAGTAGCGCAGATACGCACAGAGATATCCGATCATGCAGTAGCCAACTGAATGGTTATAACCGAACATATAGCTGGAAGCGTCACTGATAATTTGCAGAAACTCTTTTGCCTCCTGCTCTGCAACTTCTCTTGGCTGAGGGGATTTACTACAATATCCGTTCAGAATGTTGGGCAGTTCCTTCTCCAAGTCCTCTGGCACCTTCCGAGCAATCATCCTTCGCGTGTTATCTGCATCAGAGCCAGAATAACCACAAATCTGTTGTAGAAACTTGATAACATCCTCTTGGTAGATTAGATAGCCATTGTTGTCCGCCAGAAGTTCATCAATAATTGGGGAGGGGTTTTTGTGTGGCTTATGCTGCATAAGATCGTCACGGTAAGAAGCACCAGAAGGACGAAGTGCTGCCGTTACAAGACTCATATCAAAAATGCTATGAGGCGCATACTGCTTGAGCATTTGGAAAGCAAAGTCTCCTTCAAACTGGAAGATACCGATAGGGGAACGCAACATATCTTTCCAAACTGCCTCATCATCCCAGTTGATTTCGTGAGACTTAGGATAAGGTTTTCCCAGCAGTTCATAGGCATCCTTGATGATCTCGATATTCTTCAGCCCTAAGATATCGTACTTGACCAGGCTGACTTCATGCACGCACTCCATGTCAATCTGCAAGATCTCTTTGCCCTCTGAAATGAAAGTGCCATAATTATCTCGGAGTGTAATAGGGCTTGCCACAATGCCGGCAGGGTGCATGGATTGCGAGATTGCCACATCAAGCAGACCGTCATAGTAGTAAAAGACATCTGAATACTTTTTACGTACTTCAGCAGTCTCATCTCTCATGATTTGTTTAGCTTCTTCTTTACTCTTGCCCTCTGCTAAACTAAGTGCTCGCTGTTCTGCCGCGCTATATTCATCTTTGATTGTGGCGTTAATTTTGCCAACCCAAGGATTCTTTGCAAATATCCTTTCGTTTTCCTTTTTCAAGTGATCCAGCTCTTTGATAAGCTGCTGTGCCAGCTGATCGTTTCCTTGTTCTTTAGCCTCTGCGATCTGCTGCTTGATCTCTTTCAAATTGTGTTGGTGCTCTTTGTTCCACATAACACCCAAGGCTCGGCATATCTCGTCAATGCACCCTTTAGATTTGATAGTGCCAATAGCAAGGATGAATGCGGTTCGGTCTTGTCCAAACCGATTGATAATATAGTCATACACCTGATCGCGCTGAGACGGAGATACGTCGATATCAATATCGCCAATCTCTTTACGATCCTCGTTACAAAAACGACTGAACACCGTATGCCACTTTTCAGGGTTCAAATCGGTTGTGTTGGTAACATAAGCAACACGGGAGCCACCGCACGAACCACGGTTCGGCCCAATCGGAATACCATTCTCCTTGCACCACGTCACCATTTCGCCCATGAACAGCATAAAACCTGACATATCAATCTTTTCAAAGACCCGCAACTCCTCCTCAATAGCTTCTCGGAATGGCGCTATCTGCTCTGGGGTAATTGCGCCATCAGCAATCTTTGCTTGAAAATTGCGTTCAATCGTTTCATGTAGCACTTGTTTATCACGATCTCCGTACAGCGGGGGATATTTGAAAGAGATATCCAATTCAAAGGGTTCTACGGAATCAGCCATGCGATTGGTGTTTTCGATTGCTTCAAGATAGAGTGTTGCAGGAATAGCATCCTGTTTGGCAAACATTGCAACCAGCTCATCATAGCTTTTGTAGGTGAGGTCAAAACTGTCCTCGTCTGCAAACTCGATATGTTTCGCCAGCTGAAGAATGCTCCGACACTCAGCTTTGTATTTGTCAATACTGTGCGTGTCAGTACCAGCAATCAAAGGGATGTTATAGCGCTGGGACAAATCGGCCAAATGGCGGTTATAAGCGATTTGCTCTGGATGATCATGCGCCTGGATTTCCAAATAGTCATAGTGCCGCAGTAACCGCTCGTACATAGGGTGGGTAATGCTCATCTTATTGAGCGGAGAAGCAAGACAAGCACTGATTTTGATAACATTATTGGAGAGGCTAAGAAACTCCTCAAACGTAATTCGAGGCTTATAATAGAAGTGATCGCTGTGAGTAGAGCGGCTAATCAACTCATTCATTTCCTGTAGACCGGCATAGTTTCGGGCAATTAGGATGGTGTGGAAGTTATCACGAACCTTGTGCATCCCAGCCTTGGTCAGCTCATCGGTGCGCCAGCTAATATAATTTGCGGTATCGAAAGGCTCTGGTTCTTTGGCTTCATTTTCATGTAGGGCATCCAAATCGTCACAAAAGCGGTCATAGTACGCTTTACCCTCTGGGTTTTTTTGCAACATCTCAAGGTATGCCTCTAACTTTTTCGGAGCTTCCCGCAGTTCGTCATATTCCTTCTCACGCTGCCAAACCTCCTCCATAACCTGGCGGCGCACCTCGCTGGGGTCAGGTGGCACCAAAAGCGCTTCCGTCAAATAAACTTCGCAGCCATGAAGATATTTCAGCCCAGCTTTCTCGCAGGCCATCTTCTTCTCAACCCACTGATAGATATGACCGTGCTCCGTAAATGCAATAGCGGTCTGCCCCAGTTCTACCGCACGAGCAATGTAATCTGAATGCTTGGTGGTGCTATCCAACAAGGATAGCTGAGTATGCAGGTGATATACTGTATAGTTTTTGTTTCCCATTTTGATTACTCCTATTTCACGAGCCACAAGCGTATCGTCAACGGGAATCATCATACAATAGATTGGCGATCCCGTTTTTTCGGTACGTGGCTTCGTGCTGATTATTGGTTACTCACTCTGCCAAACACCTCGTCTTCGCTATCATCCTCTACCAGTTGCTGGGGTGGGAACGGAAGTGGCGTAGTATATTTCCGTTTATCCCATGCGTATTGGTAGTCAAGCTCTGCCTCGGTTGTGAAGAACCGCTTAGACGGACGATCGTAAAAGGTTTCGATACTACGACTTTCATAGCCCGTTAGTCGGTCTTTCAGAATATCAAAAATGACATCCGCTTTAATGGGTTTTACCTTCCATCCGCTCCCATTCATTTTGGGAACGCCTTGACGATCTGACTCCTGTACACGGTAAAGGCTAATGATACGATGAGCAAGGTCAATAATAGCTGAAATACCTTGCACATCCATTTTGCTTAACCGCCGCATCATGTCGATTTTATGTGGATGGACAACCAGGATTACAACGACATTGAACTTTACAGCAAACGCAATCAAATCCATAATGAAATCCGCCTGCTTATCGTACTTGTTGTTGTCATTGCTTTCCAAATTGATAGCTGTCAGATTATCGAGAATCAACAGTTTTGTGCCGTATTTCCTCACCGAATCCTCCATGGATTTTAAGAGATCTGCTGATTTGTTGGATTCACCGTCTTGCCGAATATAGAGCCGACCACGGTAAAATTCGCTGATTGCTCTTTTTGCTTCTGGTGTCACTTTATAGAAGACAGAATCATTATATTGACATTCCTTCACGTTCCGTTGGCCTGCGAAAATAAAGTTGAGCCAGTTCTTTGCCTGGAAGTTAGGCAATTCACCGGAAAAGAGGTATGCGTTTTCGCCTCGATCTAAGCATTGGCATATCACTTGATTTAAGAAGGATGATTTACCGCTGCCGTTAATGCCGGTTACAATGTTCAGCGTTCCATAGAATAGTTTCATCAGGTATCGGTCAAGATTGGGAAGTCCGGTCGGGATGCCGTCAAGAGCATCAAGGTCAATGTCTTCAATATCAGCGAAATCAACTACGCCCGGAACAGGGGAGTCTTTGGCGTCCAATATGATCTCCATAACTTTCTCTTTACCGAAGTAGTAAAGCACTTCATTGAGATCATTAACGGAATATCGCTGATTTGTCGTTTCGTCAACATAGAGTTGAGGAACTTCTACAACTTTTGTCCGCCAGCTTCCCAGCCGATAGATACATTCCTTTTGCATTTTGAGGCCAGCTTCGTCATTATCAGAACAAATTACGATAGAACTGAATTGTTCAAGAAAATCCCAGTTCTCTTCAATCCAGTGGAAGTTGGTGCTGCCAAGCGGAACAGAAACTGCATTTGTGAAACCTGCTTCGATTGCTGAAAGGCAATCTGGCTCTCCCTCGCAAATCAACAATGGGGCTGTAGTGTTGATCCGATTCATGTTGAAAAGAAGTGGTGTGGTGTCTGCTCCTTTTTGGCACCAACATTTGTTTTCACCCTTTTTGACTTTTCTGGACGGACGATATTTCACCATTGTCAACACATCGTTGGTGTCGTAGTAGTTAAAAACGGCATTCCCCTCACCGTCCTGTCTTACATCAGCATAATCTATCGTATGAGGGCTAATTTTGCGTTTTTTGAAGTATTCGTAAACCTGAGTCTTATCATCACACACGACCTCTTTTGGGTACTGGTATTGCCGTCGTGTTTTTACTCCCAACTCTCCGAATGAGTAGGATATGCCAGCCAATTCAAAGAGCTTACGACACGCTTGAGCATAGGTCATCCCTTTGTACATCAGCACATCCAAAATGTCATAGCTACGTGAACACGCACCAAAGCACCGAAAATTGAACGCCTTTTTATTATAGATAAACGAAGCGTGATCTTCTTGGTGGAACGGGCAACAGCATTTCATATCCCGCACATCATAATCGGTTATGCCAAGCTCCTCCACGATGATTCGGGCATTATCGTCACCGAGCTTTTCTTTTGCCTGCATAATTGCGTCGCGGTCAATCTGCACAGATAAAATCACCTCGATTCGTTCGGCAAGTCAGCCCACTTTCGTGGGCTTGACTTTACCGATCGGAGATTAGAAGCTAAAGCCGGGGCGCACACCCGCCGACCAGGAAGCACCGCTGTTGTCGACGTTGCCGCTGGTGTACACACTACAGAAATAGCTGGTGCCGTTGTAACAGGGGGAACGCAACCCGCTGGAGCAGGGGTCGCCATCTTCATCAAGAGCGAAGTAAGGCACATCCTCCAAGCGGTAATATTCGTACCAGCTACCCTCGCCCGGAACAGAGTAGGCTACACGACCGTAAACCTCTTTCTCGCTGAGAATGAAGATACGATCAACGCTTTTGACAATCTCCTTGCTACGCCCACCAGCAGAGGTAAGTTTGACCACGGGGCGAATAACAGCCTGTAGTTCATCGGAGCAAAGTGCCAAGAACTCCGAATTAAGCCACTGCCGAAGCTCACTTTTGTCCCAGCCGCCCTCGTTAGTGCATTCACTATTCCAAGGACGCCGCTCCTTATAAATCCGAACGGCCTCCCAAGAGAATGGAGCTTTGCCGGAACCATCCGCCAGATCGTCGTGGTCGAAACCGATGATGCGATACCTGCGGCGAAGCCGTTCTTCATGTGATCGGTCTTTACTGCACCAACCGCGATTTGCTGTCGCGCTTTCTTACTCCGCCCAATAGCATCCAGCTCACCCCATGTCAGGTGGTTCAAATCTGTCAAAAGCCCAGCGGCAGGCTGTTGGACAAGGGTAGGTGTAACAATCTCCTGCGGGCAGCTGGAAATGAGCAGGCCGCTCTCATCCAGATCCACACTGAAGTTGATGTGCTTACGCTGGGCAAGCTCTTCTGCCGAAATGTAAAAATTCATATTGCAATCCTCGCTTTCTGTTTGTGAATGAAACTTAACTTTCATCATAGAAATTCTTCGTACTCACATTCTGTTGCTACATCACAAAGCTGTTTGCAAAACCAGAAGTCAAGGTTAGCGTGCCAGTCGTTCGTTGCAGTGATCTCGTCAATCAGCTTTGTAGCCCACACCTCCACCTCGTCTAACCGCTCTTCCTTAAACGGCTCACAGATCCATGTGCCGGTGCGGAAACAGTTAAATTCGAGATAGTCAGGGTAGCGACCATACATCTGATAGACCGCGCTGGCATAGATATACAGCTGCCGGAGGTACTTATCCAGTTCTATATCCCCAAGGGTAGGTTTCTTCCTATTGGAGCGAGGCTTCAAAGCTCTGGATTTGTGATCGGTGATATACAGCTTGCCGTGTTCGTCTTCAGACAGAAGATCCAGAAAACCTATGAACGGATGGCCGGCGAACTGGAACATCATCTTGTCCTCCACCTTAATTACTTTCCAGGCAGGGAACGACAGTGTTTTGAGATACTGCCGTCCCTGTTCCAGATAGTTCATATGGAGCTTGCGCGACGGAGCTTTGTCAGAAATATCGGTCACAAAATGTGACAGGAAGTAAGAGACAAGCTCGTCTTTGCGTAACGCACCGGTCAAGTATTGCTGAAGGATTGAGTGCATCAAACTTCCGTACTGGGCGAAGAACTTCGATTGACCTGGTATCTCACAAATGTACCGCTGAAACCACAGATAGGGGCAGTCCTCAAAAGCAGACAGTCTTGAATAGCTCCACTCCATAGCTTCAATCGTTAGGTCATATCGCATTCGTTACCTCCTCAGAACGGGAGTTCGCCGTCGTTCCCATCCTCACCGGAATTATCCTCGCTCTCAGCAGTGGGAGGAGGCGCTTTCTTCGTAGACTTGCCACCACCCTTAGTGGCAGCAGGCGCGGGAGCACTCTCGTCGCCCTGTCCTCGGCTACCGCAGAACTCAACACGGTCAGCCTTGACCTCCCATGCAACGCGGTTGTTGCCCTCCTTATCCTCGTACTTGCGGCTCTGCATCTCGCCCTGCACCAAGATCTCCTGTCCCTTGACAAAATACTTGGAAACGAACTCAGCGGTCTGCCGCCAGAATACGACGGTAAAGAAATCCGTCTCCTTATCCTTGGAATAGGGACGATCCACAGCCACATTCACCGTGCATACGGCGGTGCCGCTCTGGGTATTGCGCAGCTCAGGATCTTTGGTCAGCCTGCCTTTGATGGTGATACTGTTCATTCTTCATTGCCTCCCACAAATTTCTTAACCGCTTCCAAAACATCGGTCGCGATCTTAGTGTTGGTGACGATCCGATAATTGCCGGACGGCTTGCCCTTGCTATCCTTGACGTACTTCTTAATTACGTCGGTCAGCTTAGCGCGGGCGTCCTTCAGCTGCTCTTCATCCTGGATGGCGTTGAGGTGGTTAGACACCAGCTCGTCAATCTCGTCGATCATAGCAGAAACAACTGCTCGCTCCTCTTCCTCAGCCGCTTGGAGCTTCTTACTTCTCCAGTTGTCAGGATCGTCATCCGGTGTGGCAATCTGGAAGAACTTCAAGAGGAAATAGCGGTGGAGATAGCTCAGGCCACTGCCGACTGCTTGGCTGGCGTCACTCTGCTGCCCCACGATCACCCAAGGCACCACCAGTGTATCCTCCGGGTTATCCAGGTTGATCCAGGTGAAAGTCATGTCGGCCTTGACCAACACCTCATTGACGCTTTCCTCGATCTTTTTGCCATCCTTGGCATTCTTGATCTTCGTGTAGTTGTACGGAGAAACCTCCGCTGTCTGCGGAACGATGCCAGGATAGAGCAGGACGTGGTGCTTATCCATGCCGGCAGTCACACGCGCCAAGATTTCGTCCTCGGACACGTACTTGTAGTTGAAGCCCGACTTGTTTTTGCGGATAACTTCAACCATCTTGCGGATGCCGGCCAGCTTTTGGACAAGATTCAGGTTAGTGATGTCTTCGCTTGCCATGTTGACCTCCTTGATTTTGTTCGTCATTATGAGAATAGTTAAGACTCATTTCGAGCCTCTACCAGATAGGTAGCTTCCATATCGGCCAGATGAGTCATTGCGGCAAAGGGGCACAGCTCAAAGGCATTGCCCATACCGTAGTCTCCGCCTTTTACTGCATTATCAAATCCACCCATATGCCACCGAATGGCGTAGATCTCATCACGGGTAAGTTTGATATAGCTTTGGAGAATAATTACGGACTTCTCGCCATGTCCCAGCGGAAGCCTATCCTCCGTCTTGAAGGTAGGTTGCGTCTCCCAGTCATAGCGGCCCTTCGCATCGCTCTTAGACCCGGTTTCACTGTACACCTTAACATTCTTGAAATCAGCAGAATAGTTGTTGACCTTGCACAGATCATGGAAAAGCGCAACGACGGCCACAGACTCAGGCTCAATCTTCAAATCAGGGTAGCGCGATACGAACCCAGAGAGCTTGTCGTAGACGTTAAGGCTATGCTCCAGCAGGCCACCCTTATAGCAACCGTGGAACCGAGTGCTTGCCGGCGCAGTATAGAAATCGGAGCGCTCCAACCACGCCATCAGCTCAGGCATCCCGTCTCGTTTGATACCCGCACACAGCTCAATAAAGCGGGACTTCAACTCCTCACGGTTTGCCAATTCGACATTTGTAATATTCATTCAACCACTCCTCTATGAATCATCCCCAAATGATTTGAGCATAAAGCACGAGTCGCAGAAATGTTCGCCACTGGGTTCTACTCTGACGTAATCACCTGTGATTGGCTCTCCGCAGCTGTCACATATGATTGTCGGGGCATAGGCTCCACCGCAAAAAGGGCACCCACTCCATTGCTCATACGGCGGAGTGTCTAACCCGTGCCGCTCCTCCCATCTTTTGGGTTCATCAAAAGTCGCGCCGCAATCCAGACAGGTATATTCTCCCAGCATCAGTGTTTGACCACCTTCCAAACGGCGGTGTTACGAGCGGTAATCAAACTGCGACGCTTGCCGACCACCTCAACCTTCCCTTCCTCTTTCAGCTCTGTTAAACGCGGGCGGGTAAAGTTTGGATCGATATGAGTAATCTTTCCGTCATGGAGGAGCTGCTGGGCAACCTCCTCCGCCGTCATACCGTTGGGATCGCCGTTCTCCAGCACCTCTAAGATCATTACCTTGCGGCTTTCCCGTTTCGGTTTAATCTCGTCGTAGGCTTCACGACGATTCCTGATCGTGATGCTCAACATTATCAATCCTTTCTATGCGGCAAATACCAGTTTCTGTTGCCGTAATCGTTGGGCAAATCCAACCATCCTCTTGAACGCGGCCTCTTCGAGTTTTACTGGATGGGTAGGATAAATCTGCTCCCCCCCCACACAGCACACTCGATAAAACCTTGTTTAGTCGCTTGCTTAATTCTGACTTTTTCCATCGTCAGCCTCCGACCGTCTCATGGCGTACCATCCGGTCTTGGCTCCGCCCCCCCCCGCCTCAGCTTTCAAAGCACGGGCAACGGTGCTACCGTCATAAACGCGGTTGGCATCTCCGTTGTAATCGTTGATATATCCAAGTTGGCGAAGGGTATCACTCTCAATTTCTTGATTTTGTTCGCCACTAATGGAAGGATTATCAAATGTGGTAAGTGCCTTTTCAAAAGCACCAATACCAGAGAAGAAAGAACCTACTACCATATCCTCAAAGAGATACGGCATAGCTTCATACAACTCTCCCATAATGGCACAAAGCACATCCACCACAATGGAGTTGCCAGCCTGTTTATAAAGCTGAGAGCCGCTACGGTCGTTGCCGCCGTATAGGTTCTGGTTCATAGCGGTCTGCGCCTTAGTGAAATCCTCGTCTGTGAACCCCATCAGCCGCCAGCACTCTCGCTGTGTGAGCTTTCTCACACGGAAACCTGGGCGAATGGCGATAGGCGTTTGTCCGCCGCCCATCCCAGCTGCACTGTTTACACACGGGCAAATCCCGTCCGATCTTGGAGTCTGGTGTTTCTGAAGACCACCAAGCATCGTGATATCGTTTTCAATCACTCTTTTATCCCCCCCCCCGTCAATGGTGCGAATCGTGCCGCAGACATCATCTCGGAAAAATCGGATGCCCTCGTCACATCGCTGCTCACATACAATCTTCATATCTTCTTCATCCTCCATGGTAATTTCCATAACCAGTTGTCTTCTCTTCTTTTTGAGATACTGCTGGATGGTGGTGCCCTTATAGTAATTTGCATCAATGCAATATGCTACTGGTGGTGCAAGCAACACCTTTACCAAGTCATTCATTCTTCTCTATCACTCCTGTCATTTGCTGGTTTCCAAATCCTTTATAGTCACGGGCCAGCAGAGTCAAGGCTGTGTCACAGTACCCATCAAACTGGGTTCCTTTCTTACTCAGTTTCACACCGGAAAGAGAGCAAGTCCCATGTGTGCCGGTCTGTGGAACCCCGACCTCCGGCTCTGACGGCGTTACTGATTTGTCGCAGCGGGGGGGGGTAATCATGGCGGCTACTTTATCGTCGGACAGATAATAGCGCTCGTCAACATGATCATCCAGCATATCCACCAGCGCTTTTTTCAGTGGAATCGGTGCGGGGAACTTGAATTTCCCGTTGTCCAAATCCTTACGGACGATGACACAATACACACGTTCTCGATTTTGAGGAATACCATAGTGTTTTGCGTTCAATACCTGCCAATAGACGTTGTAACCGTAGTCCTCCAACTCTTTCACGAAGAGGTCAAAAGTGGTGCGGAAGCGGGAACCAGTAATGTTTTTGACATTTTCATAGATGGCAAAGCGGGGCTTCTTTTCTCTCAGGAAGCGCAACCATTCGACGAGCAAAGAAGAACGAGTCTTCTCAATCTCGGTTGAACCACACTTAGGGCAATGGTCACGCTGATCGTAGTGAGCTTCCAGAGGGTTGTACACATGACCGCAGTGTTTACAAGTCCATGCAGCCCCCCCCTGTTTGCCCGCTATGCTGAAGTCCTGGCACGGGCTTCCACCAAACATGGTGTTAAAATCTGGAACAGCTTTCTCGTCGGCCTGTGTGATATCACCGATGTTGGCTGTCGAATCGACACCGTGAATGGCGCAATAGCTTTCTGCGGCGTACTTATCGAACTCGCAGAAAAGGGCGGTTTTGAAATCCAAGGTTCTTACCTCCTATATTATAGCGTATTTCGGGCTTCTTGTCAACGATTTTATTCGTTGTTAATGAAGTTTTTTATGCGCTTTTGTCGATCTCCTCAAAGATGATTTGCTTCGGGAGTATGCTGTAGCACACATACACGCTACTGAACGGCGGGTTAAGCGACGGTTTTTGATCCGTATAACTCTTGAAGTAAGAGACACGGCGGTTCAGATACATAATCTCGAAATCGTGATCTCGGAACATACTGAACCGCCGCTGGCTCTCAAAGAGTCCCACCACACCGACCAGCATGGCAAAGGGGATTTTGAGCTGGAACAGCCGCTCAAACACTTCACCTTTCAGAGAGTAGGGCGGGTTGCTGATAATATAGTCGCACTGTGGCGGTTCCAACTCAAAGAAATCCTGCCCGTTGCAAATGTGCGTAGCAATTACGGTATACCCGCGCTGGCGGAACAGCTTTACGAATAGGCTATCCTCCGTGTCAAAGGGGCACCATATCACTGCGGGGGGGGGTGCTAAATACTTGTACAGCGGAGCAATCGCATACTCCGGCGTGTAGAACTCGTCGTTGCCGCTACCGGCAACTTTATCCATCTTCATAAAAGATTCCTCCTTGGTCATAAAAGTCTGCTTTCATCCTACTGACTACTTTTTGTTCCCCATCATCGAATCAAGGCCAATCACGTCGGCAAGTTTTTCCCCGATTTGCCTTTTCACCTCTTCCGTAATCTTTTTCTTGATGTTGTCCGTAACTTCGGTAGTAGCCCTCTTAATTGCATATTCCATGTCGTGGTTTACGGCCTTATCAAGAATGTATTCCAGGCGCGTTTTACAGGAGCCATATCCGGAGGCGGGCTTTCCAGAGCTGTCTACTTTTTGATCCAGGTATTGAGCGCAGGACTCCTTCAACTGCTCCCGAACGGTTACACCACGCTTTACAACATCTCCCCACCTATCGGTGATGTCTTTAGGCGTGTCAAAAAACTCCTGCATCATAGCATTAAGTTTTTCGCTGATTTCGTTTTCGAGGGATGCCATTTTTGCGTCTAAGAGTTTTCTCGCTTCGCTTTCCAAAGAGTTTGTGATGTTTGTTCCAACCTTTGCGACAATGCCCGAAAGAATTTCGTCCCTCAGCCGCCCGTCAAGGTTCTCTTCCTCGTCCAACCAGTCCAAGTTGACTGTTACATTAAATGTTGCCATTGCAAAAACCTCCATAGTTTTTAGAATGAGCACTCACAAGGCAAGTTGCCATCATCTTGGACAAGTTTCCTTGCTGCCGCCCAGAACTTTTGCGGCTTAGTCTTCTCAGATGGTGGTAATGCTTTTTCTTTGAGCCTGGCAAATTCCATCTCAAAATCTGAAAGATAGCCCTGTTTGAGAATGCTGTATCCGATAGCCGCCTCAGCCTGTTTTGCTTTCTCCCAGATCTCGGGATAAAGACAATAGACAATAAACCAGTGCTGTTTACCAGCTTTGAGGCAACCGGTGCAATTTGCATGATTGAAAATGCTGTAGGTCTTCGGACGTTCGATCCCAACCTCTTCAATATTATGAACAGTACGTATCTCCCAGGTCAGCGGGTATTCCGTGTGATATCCCATAGCAGCCATGATACCAACCCTACGCTGAATACGATGCTGCTCATTAGTATCAAAGCCGTAGACCAGAGAAATATCGTCCCTTATCTGGGGAGGATTTGTGGGATAGTGCTCGGATAACCATTTATGAAACGGTTCGGTCTTTAGCCTGTTTGTGCAGAAAGCGGTTGACTGAGCGCCAGACTTGAACGCTTTAATTTCCATACACACATCAAACTGGTCTTTGACTTCCCATCCAGGCATATTGGCATAAGTGATAGGAACGCCCAAATAATCCGAAACCTCATTCTTAAAACGTTTGATATCTTCGTCTTCGGTACGGGGACATAGATCATGATTGAGCAAAATCGTGTTCTCTGCCCCGTACCTTCTGACTACCTCCACGGCGGCGATTGCTGAAGAATGACCGCCAGAAAAACATACGATGTGTTTCATACCGACCACAACCATCACTGGCTGAGGTCAACTGCCTAATCCTCCTAAGCTACTTTCCACAAACCTAAAGTCCGTGTTTGAATAATTTCACGCTGTAACAGGCAGCTTTACCATGTACTTATCAATCTTACATGAACCTGGTTTACCAGGATTGGTATTAACTCCTTCCGTTGTTATTGTTCGTTTGTGAACTCTTGAAGTATTTTCCGATTGTAGCCAGTGTTGCACAGGCCAATGGAATGAAATCCGGGGTAAATCGGGTTGTGTTGAACATTAGGTTCATGCCACCAGCGATGGCATTGCCAACACATACTTTTAGTATCCAGCCACCGATCCATGCACACCCAAATGTGAGAACCGGACTGAAAACCAGCAATCCGATAAATCCTAAAATGGTCGTTACAATGCCGATACCCTCAAATGTCCTTTTCAAAACTTACACTCCTTTACTTATTCAATAGGCACACCGATATACTCAAGCACTCTCTGCATACCAAGACCATGTTCTTCCCACGGCTTCATGCAGTAGCTCCAGAGTTTTGGGTGGGTTGTTTTCAGACGTTGGAAACGGTTCGGTGCCTTTTCCAGATGAGCGCCAAAGGCACAAAAGACACAGCCAGTACGCTTTTCTCCTGTTGTTGTCCACCCCCCCCCGTCAGTCTTAATGATCTCGCCATAGACAGGTGCATAGGGGATTTGGTAAGTGTAAAGATATTCGAGTACGTCTTCCTCTGTCCAAAACGACATAGGCTGAGAACTGGGTTTCTTGCCAGAAAAGGCGTTGCACCCCATACGCAACCATGTAGCGCGGCGGGATCGGCTCTCATTCGCCATTGTTGCGATGATAGGCACTCTTCCAGTTTCCTTAGCGTATTTCTTCATGGGGCGCTTTTTCATAACAGCACAGCATCGGGAAGATACCTTAAACGGCGCATCCAGCAGATAACACCATTTCTCACAATTAAACTCTGAGGGTGTCCCATTGCTCCGCATAATCTCGCCGTGTAGTTCCTTCCACCGGAAGGAGCCAGGCTTATGCCCGTACTCTACTGTGTCAGCTACACGCTTGGAAACCACAGGATATCCGTATACCTCAATAACTTTTCGGAAATTCATCTCAGGTTTTACCACTACCACATTGTCTCGGCTCATGGCAAATTGGCGAACCTCTGGAAACTCTAACCCAGTATCCGAGAACACAGCCGGCACATCAGGATAGATACGCCGCACAATATCAAGGAGTACGGTCGAGTCCTTGCCGCCAGAAAAGGCCACATAGACCTTGCCATTGTAATGCTGATACCATTCGATGATCCGAGCTGTGGTAATCTGGATTTTGTGGGGAAGAGGCAGACGCTGCATTTCTTCCAGTTGTTCCTTGCTATGCAAAACGTCCACCTCCTTGCCCGCCACCGCCTCCTCCATCAAACAGATAGAGGAGAAGCAGTAGCAAAGCACAACCTATGAAGATATAAACCTCATTTGACATAATTAACTCCCATGGTCTTCGGTAGCCTTCGGCAGAGCAGGCTGATGAGTAGTAGCCAACCAGTAATTGATGACTTTGTTGTAGCTGTTGTCATTGCCCATGAAACGCTTGAGCATAGCGGCCATCAAACCAGTCTCTGCGCTGAAGGTGTCTCCCTGCTGACACTTCACCACAGTCTTCGTACCGTCACTCCAATAGACAATGGTAGCGGGATCGTTAAAGATCAAACGCTCAATCTCAGGAAGAAGTGTGTCGGAATGCTGCCGCATATGCCGCAGTGCAGCGTTCCAGCCATTGTGAAATCCCTCGTGATCCATTGCCGTCTCAACCCCTTTGGATTCAGCAGGCAAAGACAGAAGCCGACGCAAATCACCATTTACTGGTACAGCCACAAAATTTGCGAGGGGGGGGGTGAACCTGAACAGCCCTCAGCGGATACAAACTCATTTCATTGTTACGCATTGCATTTTCCTCCTATAATTTGGTTAATGTGCATGACGGTCACAGTCATTCAAGACCATAACCTGATTCCAGATATCCTCACCGAGCAAGCCTTTGAACTTTCTCTCCGTCTTGTTCGGGTTATCTGACTTTTCTACTGCGAAAGGTGCCATATGCCAGCGAATCAAAAGTGCTACTTTCAACCTTTCGTGCAGAGTCAAATCGGTAGTGTGGGCAAAGCTCTCATAAGCACCGACACGCTCATGTTGATAAAAATGAGCAATATCTGTAGGTTCACCTTTGGCATTACAGAAAACTTTCGTATACTCCTTGCCAATATCGTGAATCGCTACCGCCCGGCCCAAAGAGATATCATTCACCCACTGGGGATACTGTTTGTCGAAATACTCATAGGCCGTTAGCATATGTTGCCCTACAGTAAACTCATGATGGGGATTATCGTGCTCCAGAGCTGCAAGGCGGGAGAGCAGAAGGCTGATACCGCCGATAAACGGTTCCACACCCTCAACCCAGATTTCGTCCCAGCCTTCAGCTTCCATAGGGATATCAAAACCCCGGTACATTCGGTCGATCACATTCTCTGGAACACTACGTTCACGGTTGGCGTTGCGCTCTACACAGAGGATATACGGCGTCGCCATGAAAACGCACACTTTCTTGATCTGGGGATTAACAGCGGTGACACGATGCAGAAATCCCATTCGGCGCTTGTAACTGACATTCGTGGCGTCGTAGACCACATCTTTACCAGCACGCAAATCGGAGAGCACACGGTCATGGAGCGTCTGGAATACCAGCTCCTGGTGGTTTTGGTCGGAGATGTCACCCAGTAGCTCTTCACGAATGGCATCACTGGAATGGATCACGGCGTCAGGCAACTTGTTCTCGGCATACCAAGACTTTCCACTTCCAGGAATACCAACCATCATATAGAAGCACTGCATTTTACTTACCCTCCTGTAATTCCATCAGAAACCGCCGCTTCAAAATCTCCACCGTCGCTGTCTGTAGCACCTGATCGGCGTGCTGATTGATTGCGAGAGGCACTGTATCCATATATTGCTTTTTATCGGCGATCATGGAATCAACTGCCTCCTGCATAAGCTGCCGCGCCTCCTCTAAGGTGTGACACCCTCTTTTTATCTCTACAAGGTAATCCGACTGTTTGCTAACCAGACAATCAAAATAATTTTCGCCGGCCATATAGCGGGTCATAAATTCCCGCATCCGCAAGGCATGATGAAGCTGCTTAGGGTCGTACCCAAATTGCTCAATCTTGGCAAGAGCGGCGGGATAAGGATGCTCCATAGCGTGTTGCTTTTCCAACGCCATACCCAGCAGACAACTCATACCAGCATAGTTGTTATAGCGGGCAATATCTTCTCTGGCGTCCAACACCGATTGAAACAGATCGGTGTAGAGCGGGTTGATAATGCAGTAGGGCGTGAACAGAATCTCAATGAAATTGACGTTTTGTTTGCGAATACACTCAAACATGAGCCGAATATCCTTAAAGTCCACGTGCTCATCGTTTTCCATAACATGGGTGGTGCTGACGGGCTTGTGGGTAAGAACGAAATCTGAGAAGCTGGGGAGTACGATTGCCTTGGTATCAATATCGCTACTCTCATAATCCAGTTTGTAATTTTGTGAACCTTGCAGAAACAGGCCAACCCACGCATCTCCGAAGTGTTCTTGAACGGTAGCCAGATGCTCTTGCATCCGAGCCATAATGCGCTCCTTATTCATCGCTACACTCCTCCTTTCTCACACAGTCTCGTAAAATCCGCTGATAGAGGGAGGGGTCATACCCCTCCATATCAGCCCAGAACATCAAATACTCTGTGGTGTACTGATCGGTCACATCACCGGAGACATCGTAAAGCCGGCCACCGATTTCCTGAACGAAGTGGTTAATCACTGGCTCATACATCATGTTTCCGCCAAATCTCTCTTGAAGAATAAAGGCAAACCAGTAACAGCAGCCATTTAGAAAAACCTCCTCAGAGCCTTTGAAGTTCTGGATAAAGTTGAGGGCGGACACGGCTTCCGCCGCCCGGACTTCCACCACTTCGGTTGCGCTTGGGAATGTACTTCTCACAGATGGTGATACCGTTCACGACCGAAATCGTGTCTCCCTCTTTCAGCAAAGAGGTATCAATAAATCCATCCATGCAGGAGATGGGGAGAAACAAGCCGTCACTCTTTTCTCCCCGGAGTTTCAGCGCCTTGATATTGCGCTTCTCCGGATCGAGGTAGCCGCCAGCGGGGTTGCCGTTCTCATCTTTTCGTCGCAGAAGGTCGTTCTTCTGGGCAAACTCTACACCGAGCTTGCCGTCCACGGGGAAGTAGACTCCCAACTGGTCAGGCTCAGTTCCAAGATCCACAATCACCGTGTTCCCAAAGCACTCGCCACAGAGCAGACGATCAGCGTTAGTGTGCTTACGCAGATTACGGATTTTGGTGACATACGCACAGTACATTTGCATCTCTTCTTTGATTTTATTCGTTGTTAATGGAAAACAAAAAAAATGAAAAAATATAAGGGGTTAGGAATACATAGCTTTCAGCCTATGCGCCGCACTCGCAACACCCTGAGCAGCCTGACGCATTTCATCGTCCGTAGTATCAAACCCCATTGAAATACGGACGGTACAGGCAACGCTTTCCTCAGATAATCCAATTCCACGCAGAACGTGTGAAGTTGTGGCGTCTGATGCGCTGCAAGCGGAACCAGCAGAAAGGTAGATGTCTTGCTGATCCAGCAACAGAAGTAAAGATTCGCTGTTGACTCCCGGCAGTGTCAAGCTGATGATAGCGGAGGAACGCCGGTCAGTATCGCCGTTGATATGAAACTCTCCATCCATTTCGACACTAAGCTCATTCAAAAACACATCCCGCAAATGTGCCCACTGTGCCATCTGCCTTGGCAGGCGCTTGGTCACTATCTCTGCCGCTTTGCCAATCCCCACGATTCCTGGTACATTCTCGGTGCCGCCTCGCAATCCACGCTCCTGACCTCCACCATAAACCCACGGTTCCTTTCTGATTAGATTGGAGATATACAGCACTCCAATTCCCTGGGGTGCTCCGAACTTATGACCGGAGAGAGATAGGAAGTCCACATTATAGGCGTGAACGTCGATTGGAACGTGACCCGCTGCCGCTACTGCGTCTGTATGGAAAGGAACGTCATACTTTTTACAAAGTGTTCCGATTTCTTTGATGGGATTCACCGTTCCAAGCTCGTTGTTGACCCACATAACAGAAACAGCACCCAGCGCTTTCTTGTTCTCAATGATAAGCCGTTCCAAATCATCCATGTCTACCGAGCCATCCGACCAAACCCTTGCGTATTTCATAACAACAGGGAGCGGGCATACACACGCATTTTTCAACGGTTCAGAAATTGAATGATGCTCAATCTCGTCTGTGAGGACAATGTGTTTGGTTAGGCATCGAAACCATGCGTTGTTCGCTTCCGTTCCACCAGAGGTAAAAAATATCTCCGAAGGGTCTGCGCCAATCATTTGTGCCACTTGCTCTCGTGCCTTTTCAATAGCGTGGCGGGCACTGACACCCTGGGAATGGATGCTGCTGGGGTTTCCAATGTGACACGGCTGAAACCAGGGAAGCATGGCGTCCAAAACTTCCGGAAATGGTGCGGTCGATGCCGCATGGTCGAGATAGACCACTAATATCACTCCTTCGTATAAAATGAGGCTCAGACCGTAGACAGCCGGCGTGCTACTCTATCGTTCTGAGCATCCTTTGATTTTATTCGTTGTTAGCTGTTGACAACAGGGCGCAGTGCGTCCTCGATGGGTTGGTAGCGTTCAGTGTTCAGCGTTTCCAGCAGGCACTCATAGGGATCGAGCTTGCCGCTCATCACCATCTGAGCGATATTGACAGAGAAGCCACTGACCAGTGCCACACCCATATCGTTCTCCCTGACAGGAATTGTACCAGAGCGGCTGGCAACATTCCAGAAAACCAGTCGGGGCATTTTGTATCCCGCCTGCTGATACCGCTTTTTGATTTCATCGAACAGACGAGCGGTAGGCTTCCGCGTGTTGTAGCTCCAGCGTTCCGTCGAAGCTGCTCCACAGCTGGCGCATTCATCAAACTCCATGTCGGAGATGATAAGGATATTGGCCGGCAGGTCACTCTGCTCCATGTGCTTGGAAATCGCTGTATCCAGGATGAGATCAAAGACTGCCTCTACGTTTGTGTTGGCTCCGGCGTGATAGTTGTGAACAATCTGAAGCCGCTCATAGAGGTTCTTGCCACGGGACAAATCAAGGAGCTGCGGTTTGTCGGAGAACGACATATACTGATCCTTGAACTGACCGGAAGAGCGCTCCGCAAAGTAAATTGCCAGGGCGTTTGCTACCTCCAGCGGACGAGCATTACTACCAGGAATCGTCACCCACGTCATGCTTCCGCTGTCGTCCATGACCACTATCGTATTCCCGCAGCCCTGCACGGTATCGGGTAGATTCTTCCACAGTGCCTCCAAAGTAGCGTCCACCCCACTGGAATGCTGACGGTACTTATTGACGATATCGTGCGGGAACAGCGTACCGGCGTTAATCTTGACCTCACCTTTCTCCACGCTTTCCAAGAACTCACGCCGGCGTTCCTCATCGTGACGGAGAAATGCCTTGTTGTAGATCAGGTTGGCACGAGAGGGAACACGCTGATAGTCGATTTCATCCCAACTATTCTTGGACATCTGCTGCTCCACAACGACCAGATAGCGGGATAGGCCGGACAGGGTGTGCCGATAGGTGCGCTCGGTCATGTTCAACCCGGTACACAGGATGCGGGCATGGCGGCGGGACTCAGCAGAAGAGGACTTGCAACGGGGCATCCACTTCGCCAGCAGAGAAATCGGCTTCTGCTCAACATTGTTGTGCATATCATCGTGTAACTGCATAGCCACCAGCTCAATCACCTTGTCGGCCACCGGCGTATCCAGCAAACACCAGAGGTCATCCCAACGGCCATACTCAGGCACCAGATGAAGCACCGGAGCGATGTAGTCCGAGAACTTCTCTGCCATCGGCACCATCACCGCACGAAACAGCCGACGCTCGCCCAAGCCACCGCGCACATCGCGGGCAAAGAACAGCCACTTCATAGCCGTCACCTTGTCCTCGAAGAACGCCTTGGTGAAGCGATTTGCGATCTCATTCACGCTGGCGTTGCGAAGGGAAGCCACCGCAAAGTTGAGATCCAGCAGGGAGCGCCCTGTGGTACGATAGCCGGTCGCACCATTCTCGGTGACAGAGACATTGTTTTCGCCGTTCAGCATTGTGTCCTTGACACTTTCCATGAAATTGCTCATATTCTCTTACCTCCTATAAATTGAGATACCTCGGAACACTTTTACCTCTTTGTCGATTGCTGTATGTGTTCAGAGAATTGAAGCGGCAGGTAGGAATCGAACCTACGAATGGCAGCTTGGCTTCCTTTTTACCTTGCTGTTAGTGAAACTCTCGCTTCACATTTTATAGGGCTGCTGTGTTAAACCATTTCACCACTGCCGCATAGTTGCTCGTCTTTCCGAGCTGTCACAGTCCAGTTCAAGATATTTGGGCTGATTATCTGGCGCTTGTTTTCAGAGCAGACGTAAGCGATCCCAAAGCCCTGCCCTTATCCATTCATTAGCGAGAATGGATTTCGCTTGCGTTTTATCATCCGCAACTACGCCGGTTTTTTTCTTGACGACTCGAAAGAACACCGGAAAACAAAGGAGTCTTGTGCCAGGGGTGGGAATCGAACCCACGACCACGGGATTAAAATTCCTTCAATCATTGCTGTGAGCGTTTCATACGATACGCATTGATACGCGCTCTATCCACTGAGCTACCCTGGCTTGAGGTGATAGGGTATGGGCCACTCTCCCATACAAACAGTGTTCTCCACGGTTGCGCACCCGTTTCAATAAACATGACGTTTACAATCTTTTCGTCTATGCTACACCGTTTTACATAAGGGTTCATCCGTCGTTTTTGTACATCGGGCAGCTACTCCCAATGCGCATGGTCAGCTATTCCATGACGCCCTTCTTTTTAGTCACAGCGAATGGGACTCGAACCCAATCCTTCCGGCCCCACATGGGCCAGCGTGCTATCCAGCTACACCACATCTGCTAAGGCACGAGGATTTGCCTTATGAGCTTTCTCTTTGCTCACCTATCTCTTGCTGTCCTGGCTCTCACAGGTGGGAGTGGTACAACTCCCAGACGTTCCGATTTGCACGGTCACTACACTTGTTTTACGTCCGTTGCTGATCACCTTTAGACGGCGTTCTCTGTACCAGAGCAATCGCATTCTGCATCCGAACCGCAAAGAAGGGATTTGCGTACAAAAGTACGCTTGTGCAGAGGGTAGGACTCGAACCTACGACACATAGTTCCCCATTATACATTGCTGTTAGTGAGGCTGTGCGCTCCACATTTTCTATACTATTGCTCTACCGACTGAGCTTCCTCTGCATATTGGGAGGTTTTCATTGCTGCCTGTGTTTTTTCATTACACATATGAATGCGGGAACCTCCCAGGAACCGCCGTATTCATGATATTAGCGGACGCATTTTTTCCAAAATTTTAGAATGAATTGCTGTTAGCGTCCCAGTTGATAACTTTTTCAATGTTGTGCCGGAAGCGGTAAGTATGATGTTATTGACATCACTTAGGGCTTGTCTCGTGCTTTGTTCATGCAGAGCCTCCTTAACTGCATCCCAATCTTCCGCACTTTTGTGGGCGGTTCACATTTTGAAACCTGTTGGGGCACCGCCCCATACGTTTCAGCAGCCGATTACATTACATTTTCCAAAGATAACTCAGATGGTCTGGTCACGTGCTCTATTCATGGCACGAATCTCCTTTCTAAGAATTATCATAGCGGCTTTTAGGGGAGCCTACGGACTCGAACCGTAGAGGAAAAGATTTGCAGTCTTCTTGTATAGTAAATTGCTGTGCGTGTCCGCCGCCCGTTACACGGTATGGCCTGCCACCCGACGCTCCCATATTGCTCGTCTTTCCGAGCTGTCAGCGGTCTTTCCCGCCGTCAAGAAAGGGGGCTTACAATGTACGCTATGCCGCTCACCACACGGCTGGCGGAGAGGGTGGGACTTGAACCCACACGCCCTTGCGGGTTACTGGCACCTTAGCAGGATGCTTCCTTACCAATTAGGATTACCCCTCCATATGTGGCGATTTCCGCCACCACGGGACGCATTTTCAACTGGATGAATTAAATGTTCATTGTTTTGAAATTGCTGTTAGCGTCCCAAAACAAAATGCTCGTTTTATTCAGTAGTTTCGCCGTCGCCGGCACCAGTAGTCTCCTCAGCATAATGCGGATTGAGGAGCTTAGAGAAATTGCTGATGATAGCCGCGTTGTTCTGACGCTGTGTGGACATGGTTTCCTGTGTCTTTACAAGGTCGGCCATATAGGTGTCGATCTCGGTCATACCGTCGTCGATCTGCTGGTTGATGAGTTCCAGTCGAGAGATAGTGCGGGTTACGATTTCAACCGCATCGTCCGCCTGCCGTTCCAGTCGGTTAATTTCCTGCTGCTTTTCCCTCAGAATGTCATGTGAACTGGAAGAGGTAGTCTTCTTTCCAAAAGCCATATTGCTCTCCTCCTTAATTCATGCCGGGGATGGATACGATAGCGTTAGAACCAGACACCGTAGGCATCTTACCATCCCACTGTTCGTATTTGATCTTCTCAATCAGCTCAGGAGTGAGAGAGGAAGCAATTTCACGGTTAGCCTGAGCCTCTGCCTCTGCCGCAATCCGAACAACTTCCGCCTCGGCATTCGCTTTAACGATAGCAGTCTCTGCTTGAATCTCAGCGGCCTCCTTATCCTTCTGTGCCTGAATCATAGCGACTTCCTTGTCTTTGTTAGCCTGGATTTTGGCGGTCTGAGCCTCAATATTTGCCAGTTCCAGTTCCTGCTGGGCAGTTACTTTCTTCTGAATAGCCGCTGCCGTTTCAGAATCCACGGAGATGTCAGTAAAGTTCACCGTATCAATGATAATGCCGTACTTGTCAAACTTCTCCTTAAGGTACAAATCCAGCTCCGCATTGATAGCTGTACGCTTATCGCCGAAGATGTCCGTAACGGGATAGTTGGCGCTGACCTCCTGTGTCCATGCGATAATCTTGGGCTTAATAAAAGTATCCTTGATTTCCTCGCCAGACTTACCCTTAAAGGTAACAAATGTGCTTGCTACACGTGCCTCATCAAAGCGGTAGGAGAACTCCAGATTAACCCGAACTGTTTTTCCATCCGATGTGGGGATACTGAAACTCTCGTCGTTCTTGCTGTCGCCCTTGTCGTCGGATGTCAGGTAGCTTTGCTCAATACCGATAGAATAGGTTGTAACCTTCTTGGTGGGCGCTACCAAATGCCAGCCCTGGGATAGAACCTCGCCGTCCACACCTCCGTTCATGTTGTAAACCACTCCGACATAACCTGCCGGTACACGGCTGGTACACAGCAGCGCCAGAATGATACCGCCAAAAATTAGGACGGCCAGAACAATCGCTCCGATGAAACCTTTCTTTCTCATAGTGTTTTTTACCTCCGTTAGTTTTTATTTGCTGTGTCGTCTTCACTGGAATCTTCCTCGTCCATTGCGTCTTTCGCATCTTTCCAAACCCGACCGACAAGCCGACCGAGCGGCCTAAATACGAATGATAGCAGCACCCACAGCACAGCCGCTAACACAAAGACCAGGAAAATGAATACCGGCATCTCTACCCCCCCCATAAGCATACATTGATTTTGTTCGTTATTATGCTAATCCTAAAACGGCTTTCGCCGCTTTAGGAGAATAGCTGTTTGTACAGCGTATAGTCCCGTATCCGTTCACGAAGACGCTTGCCAGGATCTGCCTTGTTTTGCTTCTGAGTAAAATCCTCACAGAATACATTGGCTGCAAACTCAGGATCGCTCAAATCAAAATTGTTGTTTTCACATTCCAGCATATACGCTCGATAGAATATACCAGACTGACGAGCAGTATCGAACCGCAAAGAGTAGGTGTGATCCATCACCTTATCCATTCGACTGAGACTGGCCCGCATTTGAAAGACGCTTACTTGGTGGCTATCCTCAGTCCGAATCAGATAATCCGAATACATATACTTTCGGAAAATAATCCCTCTACCTTTTGTGTTGAACCCCTCAGCGTCCCGCAGACGAACCAACAAGTCTGTCAAGAAATAGGGCATCTCAATTTTCTGACCATTCAGTATAATTCCGTCTTCCAGAACAGCTGTTTTGGGAAGCGTCAGAACCTGTTCCTCAGTCAATCCATACCAGGCCAAATAGAGAACGGCACTGGGTACATCGTACATCGTCTCGTCCACTCGATCCGCAGCTTTGACCGTATCCTCGATCGCTTCGCGCAGATGATTGAGATTTTTGAAGTAACGGATACGGTCTGTCCCGCCCTTGATGCTCAAATCGTCCGCTGTAATACCAGCTAAAATAGTTTCGTGTTCAGCTGGTAACGCTCCGCGTGCAATCAGATATCGGATATAGAATACAACAACCTTTTTGTCATTGTAAAAAGTGCTGGAACAGCGGGCTAACGCAAAGTTAAACAGTGCGATATATTCCTCTCTGGTGTATCCATCGTCAAGAGTTTTACCGATGCTCTCCTCAAACGCTCTAACTTTGTTCCAAGTCTTGGTGAAGTGCTTCGGGTGAGAGAAAGAGGTATAACCTCCATCGGCATCCTCAAAAAATTGTGTTCGGTTCATGGTGCCCTCCATTTCCCTCTAACGATCTCTCATGCCATTATACTACCACAAGTTTCTGCCGTTGTCAATAGCAAATAACAAAATCATTGAAAATTTTTTGGGGGAGGAGCGCCAGCCTGCTTATTCCAGCAATCGACGGGAAAGATATGCCCTTTCCTGAATAGGCAACGCCATCAGCGGTTTCAGCAGTCGGCGATAATCGGCGGCGACTTGCCTCCATCCCATATAGTTGGCCTGCTCGAAGCCCAGCCAATAGGTATCAAGCCCTGTATCCTG
This sequence comes from Clostridiaceae bacterium, assembly GCA_009911355.1. GTDB lineage: Bacteria > Bacillota > Clostridia > Oscillospirales > Butyricicoccaceae > QXXE01. The sequence continues at coordinate 52,249 of QXXE01000004.1, forward strand.
TTGGTTGAAAAACTGATCCAGTAGGGTCATAATTTCTTGATTGGTTGCCTCCATAGGCCGGCGGAACTGCTTGCCATTTCTCTCAACTACCAGAGCCAACATAGCGCCCTGGATAGGCTGAACATTTACCTGGAGGAAAGCGCTGGATACCGAGGACATTTGCTCCGGAAGAGTGCCACTGTACGGGAGCATGATATCCTGTGAATTTGCACTATGCAGTTTGATTGCACCGGTATCCAGCTCAAAACCACCGAAATCTTCCACCAGGCTATTGACGATTCTCATATTGCACTCCTCCAATTTTTATAGTTTTGGGTTGACATACCCGAAAGTATGTGATATACTATCCTCGATATCACGAATAGTTTCGTGTCTGGTGATTACTATACCAGCATTTTCTCGTGATGTCAAGTGGTTTTCACGATTTTTTTCGTGACTTTGCAGATTTTTCTGTTTGGGGGTTGTGTTATGGACTCTATCATTTTTACGAGAATTAAAGATTTGTGCGCTGAAAACGATATCACAGTCAACAAACTGGAAACCGAACTTGGTATGAGCCAGTATTCTATTGGCAGGTGGAAAAACGCTACCAGCCCGACAATCGAAAAAATTTCCAAGATTGCAAAATATTTTGATGTTTCTATTGACTATCTCGTGGGCGCTACCGACATCCGCACACCTATTGATACTGTTATGTGCGATCAAGACTTTGTTTCCCTGCAACGCGCCAGAGAACGGATGACAGATCGGGACAAGAGCCGCATGATGGCAATGCTGAAGGTTGGTTTTGACTACGCATTTTCTGATGAAAAGTCCGATAAATCGGACACCTGATATGTTATACTGAGTTCTCCAACATGGAGAGTCTGTCATTTTCCAGTTAGGAGGGGAGGTCTAAATGGTCAGAACGGCATTTATACAGCGCAAGGTGTTGGAATTATATCAGCTTATGGATACCATTTCCTATCCTATTCAACCGCAAAAGATTATCCCTTGTATCCCCAAAAGCTGCCGTATCCTTACCTATCAAACAATGGCCGAACTGAATCGCTGTTCTATCCGTGATATTGCTATCATGTGTAAAAGCAACTCCGGTGCGACCCATCATGATGTGGAACAGAACAGATATTTGATTCTCTATAACGCATCCATGAATCAGGGTAGGATTTTGTGGACACTCTGCCATGAAGTTGGTCATATCTGTATTGGCCATCTTGAAACGATTGAGGAGGCTGAAATTGCCTATACGGATTGGCGGGAGCCATACGATCAGTTTGAAAGCGAGGCTGATTACTTCGCATGGAATATGATTGCTCCACTACCGATTATGCGCGAAATGGGCATCCGTACCGTTACGGAGATTCAAACTGTGTTTGGCCTATCATCCCAAGCTGCGGCACTTCAATATGACCGATACACAAAATGGTGCCGAAGCCACATAAAAACTGCGTGGGAAAACAATATGTTACGAGAGTTCCGCACTAAGCACAAATGTTGACCACAGGAGCCGCCCTCTTTCGAGGGCGGCTTTTTCTTCACGCCCGAAACACAATAGACTCCTTTTGAGGTGCCATTTGATGATACACCTCCTGTATAGCCTCCCACAACTGATCTTCCGTACAATATTTCATATATTCCTGATGTGCGTACTCAGCACGCTCCTCATGATTCAACTTCCGATATTCGTACAGATCTCTTACTTGAGCCGCTATGCTGATAGGCTTTCGCTTTCGGAACGGCGTGATATAGATGTCCTCAATCCTATATGTGCAGTTTCCGTGATAATCCAACATTGTTCTAACAACGATTTCAACACGTTCCTTTTTCTCGTTTATAAATGTCATATTGACACCTCTATTATTCAATCTTTTGTTCACCCCAAGCGATGTAGGACTTTCCATCCTCATCCACCTCACGAGACATGAGGAGGCTCATCAAATCGTAGTCCACGCCGAATCTGTCATAAATCTCGTCCAAATCGACATCCTGCCCTTTCATGAAGAGGTTCAGCTTTTCTTTGGAAAGAACCATCTGCATCTGATTTGACTCAATGCTTCCAGCGTGTGTAATGAAATAGATATCCTTCCAGTCCGTTGAAGTAAAGCGGACAAACCGCATATAAAACTGGCTCATCCGAGCGTTGTTGTAGTGCAACTCTGGAATCAATATCTTATTCACGAACTCAAAGTTGACGGAGGAGGGGAGGCACTGCTGCGTGCAAAGCAGAATGCCATTCCCACTGTCCTTGAGCGTCTGTTTCAGCTTTCGGCGTCCGGCCAGTGTAGTCGTGCTGCCAGTAACTACAAACAATGGACGGTCTGGGAAACATCGGCGAATCTCATCTGCATATGCGGCCACAACATTCTTGTGACGAACACCAATCACCACGATCTCATTTTTCCACCCATCCAGCATGGAGCAGACTTTTTCTATCTTGGTTGGTGTCTTGTCGCTGTTATACTCTTCCACAGTGTTGGGCGCAGCAGAAATTCTAAGTAGTAAAGTAATCTGCTGAATCAACGCCATCATGCTGTCCTTACGGCTGTTACCAGTAAGAGCAAAGTAGCGCTGCCGCATGAAATAAAACTCCTCCACCGCTTTCTTATAAACCGCTTGTTCCGCAAGGGAAAAAGAAACCTGCACCTGATGAATACGACGGATCTCTTTTCCGGTGATTTCCGCAAACGTCCGAGTAATGACGGAATAGGACAGAATTTTGTTTAGTGCCTCAGCGTTGAAAATATCCTGGTTTTTCTTACCCACTCCAAAAACTGTAATTTTCTCCGGCAGATGGGACTCAGCAAAGAGTGTGTAACCTGGTTTATAGGCGGGGATGGGTTTTCCATAGAAGGGGTTGTTTGAAATGCTCAAATAGTCCTTGCCATCGCTACCCTTCTCGTAATAATAGAGCGAATCCGCCCAGGATATCATGTTGTAAGAGTTGTTGTAGAGCAGTTCCAACTGAGGAGCACTCTCCGAAATATTGTTGCGGGTAACGGTGCCGGTCATTGCCAGCTTAAAACGCACTTTCCGAAAGCAATCCAGCACAGCCTTAGTACGCTTGCTGTTAGGGTTAGTCATCTCGTCCGATTCATCAAAGACCAGGCAAACATTTCTGTTCCTAATTTTGATGTGGCGTTTAACTTGTTTCCGATACTTGGAAAGCATATTCAAAGTGATAATGACGAACTCTCCATCCTGCACTGTGTTCAAATCAGCAAGGTTACGGATCATTCGATAGTTGGTCATGCCATAATTCTTGAATACCAAATCCCAGTTATTCTTGATGGAGATAGCTGTTGATACTACCCAGACATTCCTTGCCCCTTGGTGTTCCATCCGATACCGGCCAGCAGAGATACCAGCCAGCGTCTTACCGCCACCCTGTTCCCACTGCAGCAGGTGATAGTGCTTTTGAAGTACAAGGTTCAAATCGTGGCGTTGGATTTCATTGAGGTATATCCATTCTTCGTTTTCCTGATCGTAAACGGTAAACTCCGACAGAAAACGGGCAATCTCAGCGTTCTCCTCCATATCCGCAAAAGGCTTTGTTTCCCGTTCATAATTTCTCTGCTTACGCCGAATGAGGCGGGCAAAAGGCTCCAATCCCGTATTTTCTACCTGTCCCGAAGCGAGAGCGTAAAAAGGGATAGGCTCTTTCATATCTGGGGTCATGGTCTGCCGAGCTTTTTTACTGTATCCTTTGTGGATCAGTCCGCTGTCCTGCTTGACCAGCCGCACGATATCACGGTCGGGCTTTCTGTTCTGAGAGCGGATAACTCGACGAAGGTAGGCCAAAACCTTGGGCTGGGTAATGCGGATTTTTGCCCACTCTTCATACTTCATTCCGTCTGGCTGTTTCTGATTTTCAAAACGGTAAAGATATTCCTGGCATTTCGCATATTTGTCTACCAGTTTGGGATTGTTCTTAATGTGGTACAACATTTTCTGTACCTGATAATGAAAATCATCTTCGTTTTCACCACGAGATACCAGCTTAACACGGGTGCGCTCTGAAGACATCCGCTCCTTTGCTTGTTTGATAATTGCCTCCTGAACCACATCGAGCAGGTCGCTGGCGTGCTCCATACTGGAAATGTTGAACCAATTAGCGGTATTCAGCTCATATTGGTTTCCAGTCTCCTCATCGGTCAGCTTGCGCTGCCAAAAGAGAATTTTAGTGGCATAGTCCTCTACACCCAAGGACTTAAAAGCGTCTTTCTGGACTGAAACCTGCCCTAAGAAGCTGAACAACTTCTCCAGTTCATTCCGCTTGGCACTGTCCAAATAATCATCAGCCAGAAAAGAGGCAGGAACGACGATAGCCATAATCCCCAAGGGCTTTAACAGCTGGGCGGCTTTCAGGCAGTAGTACATCTGAGAAATGATTTCCCCCTGTGGTGTGTCCCATTTCAGATTAAACGGCGGATTTCCCACGATGTAGTCAAAACGCATATCTGGCTCGTAGAAACGGATATCCTTGTGTTCCAGATTTGCGGTAGGGTAGAGGTAATGCGCTACCTTGTGAGATTTGATATCCAGCTCGCACCCATAGAAGTTTGCCTCTACTGGCATATAGTTACAAAAGTTAGCAATTCCAGAAGTGAGATCAGCCACAGTCTCTCCCATTCCAACGCCCAGCACATTCATGATGAACTGGCACAGAACTGGAGGGGTAAAAAATTGGCCGTTTTCGATTTCTTTCTTAGCCTCAGAGAACTCGTAATAGTTGGCGAAATCAGAACGCTTCAGGCCATGCAGCCCACCGTCCCCAGTGTAGGCGTTGAAAATATCCTCACGGGTAATTCCCTCACGCTCCGCCAGATCCTGATCGACAAGGTAGAGAATCTTTTCATTCAGTTCCTGACGGGCCTCCTGTGGGATTCTCTCATTGTGAAACGTGTATTTCATACAGTCACCACCTTGATTTTGTTCGTTATTATAAGAAGTTGTGGATGGAGGCTTTTGAGTGGAGTCCTCCAAGAACCACGCCCCTATTCTTATTACAGAGGCAATTCAAATCTTGCTAACCATGAAAGAGTAATTTTATTCGTCCTGATACATTCCGCGTTCTTTATATAACTTGTTGCACTCACGGAAGTGGATGATATAGAGAATACTAATTTTATCCCCGACTTCAAGCTCAGGGAAGAATTTGGAGTCCAACTCGCATGAGGTTTTAACATTCATCATCCTAACGTGAGGAACACTTATCCTGCCTCCACATTTATCAACTGCATATTTTTCAATACAGTCAAAACCAAGTGTATTGGCAGCTTCCGCTGCCTTGACAGACTTTTCAGAAAACTCTTTAAGTTTCACGCTAACACCTCCATAAAAGGACTGTTTTGTCTGTCTTTTCAGGCATCGTCTCGGCATAATTTCCAATATGCCTCAAAATCGTCACCCTCCTCGTTCTCCCAAGAATCTCCTACCTGCCCATTGCGATATTGGCACACATCGAACATATTGTAATCCACATCGTCGTTAAGTAAATCACTGTCTGCGATAGCGTCCGCAAGACGCACGGCCTGGTCAATATCCTTAACAGGGAAAATAGTCTCATGCCCGTTCCGGATATAGATAAGAGTAAGCTGAACATTCATATCAATACCTCCATTTTTAATACAAAGCAAAGCGGAACTTTGCTAACCAATCTCACTGGTATATTTTTGAGTGACCTTTGCAACTGCCTCTAAAAAGCGCTCCCACTCCAGATTATACTCTTCAGTGGCCCAATGGTGATACTGCCGAATCATAGGCCAGACCGTAGTAGCAACTTGGGTGCTGTTCAGATGCTTTACCAACTGAACAAAATTAGTGATCTGCAACCACGCTCTATTCCTTATTACAATAGCACCCCAAGAATCCGCATAGATGAACTTTTCCGGTCTTAGAACGCCAAAATATTTCTTCATGTAGTACGACGTTGGCTTCCCAATATCATCCGCTGGTGGCCTCCACATCTGACTGAAATAGTCACTGTGGTTAATGTAAAGATCGTCACCACTTAAAAACAGTTGACACTGGCTTTTCCCATCGAAAGGAACAGATGCAAATTTCCGTATCCCTTTCAGTTCCTGCGGCTTTTGTACCTTCTTGCCAGAGCAAAGCACTGTATACTCCGATGTTGGGAAAATGAACTCTTTACAGAAGTTATCGGGAGTGGTCAATGTGAATGTGACCGGCACAACAAGCGCCCCGTTTTTCCATAGTTGGTACTTACAGAAGTCGTACCATACACCATCGCTGGCGTCCTGATGCAGCGTAGCAATGCACGTTCCAACCGATGTATTGAACCGTAGCACATGGACGATGGAACCTTTACGTTCCATCGTCTTGTGCTCATCCGCGCTGGCAAGCATTTTGTTGATGTACTCTATATGGGATTGATCGTGACACTCGGAGATTTTGGCGTTCGGATAATGCTCCTGAGCCACCTCCATAGTGGGGTAATATAGCTTCAGAAACGTACCGTCTTCCGCCATAATTGTGAACCGTTTCAAAATAAACACCTCCAATTCTTATTCCTATTTACAGGCAGAAAACGGAGTTTGCTAACCTATTTCCAGATAGAAAGTTCCTCGTCCAGAAAAATCCCAAGCGTTCCCTCCGTAATCCCATAGGTCTGATCTTTCATGCCTACCTCCGCATGGGTATGAGCAATCCGCAATCTGGTAGGCGGACGGTCGAATCCGAGGGAAGAATGGTATATCCCGTTAAGTCGGGCCAGTGCCTGAAGAAAATCTCCCATCCCAGCGACATTTTTCAAGCTGTCCAGAATTTCCTCCCAGGTGTTTTCACAGTAGTCGCTTGATCCCATCCGTTCCAACTCGGTCTTGTCACCATTGATTTCCTCAGAGACATAATATTTGCCACTTTGCGGGGAGTAAAAGTAAATCTGCCGTCGTGTCATGATAAAACCTCCATTATTGCCGAATCGAAAGTAGGAACCCAATCCTATCTGGGTTATGCTCCATCCAGTCCTTTGGGTACACGAACAGAGAGGGAAACTTGCTAAACTGAACGCTATACCCAATGTAAACCAAGGCGTTCGTGCCCACAGCCTCCACGACATTTACCAGATACCAAGGATTGTAGTATCCAATCACGGCACGTCCATCCTCCATACGGGCGGTGATCTCCACCGGCGTTGCGCCGGTCTTGCTGTCCTTGCCCTGTTTCCACGGCTTTACCAGAGCTTTCCATTCTTTGATTTTTTCCACAGTAGCGGTACAGGCCAGCACAGAATCTCCACGCTTGACCTCCCGCTCCACCATCTCATAAATCTTCCGCATCTCCTCGCCCTCCGGCAACCCATCCGGCTTTTCGGCAAGCAGCACTGCCGAGATCCCATCGGTAACGATCCACTTATCCCATGCGGCATGAATGCCGGGTTTTACTGCCGACTTTCGCTCCTCAAGGCGTGCATTTTCATTGGCAATAATATTGCTCAGTGCCGCAATTTGCTTCTTTGTCATACAGATCTCCTCCTCATGCACTGCTCCACAAACTCCTGGACATAGGCGGCGCTTCTGAATTTGATATCTACACGACCATTTTTGAACAGTTTGATAAATTTGACCTTGCTCATATTACAAGTGTCGAACTCATTTACCTTGGTCGTGTATTTGCACAACTCAGGAAACCACAGCGCGGCTTCACCCATGCGTCCACACTGATACCACGCCAACGCATCCAGTAAGGTATGAAGATTCTCGTTCGGCTTCCACTCCAGCCCCCAGCTCCACTGGTCATCACAGTAACACCAACCACTGGTCAGCCGAAGCGTGTCGTTCTTGATTTCAAACTTTTCTTTCCCGTCCCAGTTCTGGTGACAGCAATTCCATGTGCGCTCCAGGAACTCGTTCATAGCCTGCTCCTGGAAAGAGAAACCTCCCAGCTGGACGAAAATCTCATCCACGATCTGTTCATAACGAAGGGGGAGCGTTCTCATAGCCTCGCTATACTTGCTTTCTTCCTGATGGTAGACCTCCATCTGTTCCTTAAACTGGTCGATTTGCTCATCACTCATCTCACGATATCCACCCCAAGGCAGCTGCGGTTCTTTTGGTGGGGTAGGGATAAGATGTTCCAGAATTATTGAGCTATCCAGCTCCACGGTATATTTCCGGCTAAAGTAGTCCACGATTGCCTTAATAAATCGCTTATTTCGTTTTTGCATCATCTCGTAGATGTGCTCATCATCACACTTAAAGCTGTTACAAGTGATGTATGTTCCATAACTATCGTTCCCAAGGATCTGCCGCTGCTCATATCTCGTGTCGGATATGACATTCGCAATTTTTTGGAGTGCCGGCCCAGATTTGTCAAACGCATCCTGGTGTCGCAGACAAAACGCCTTGTCCTCCTCAGAAATTCTGTTATCCGCCTTGATCTCCACGGACGCGAACTTATTAAGCAGACTCATCTAAATTCTCCTCACTTTCAATGTTTTGTACTCCACTTAACACCTTGTCCAGATTAGCGGAGGTAATGGTGTTAAAAAGCTCCTCCAGAATGCGCGGCGTATATGTCCGTGTTTCCAAATGCTCATGGTATTTTGTCATCTCATTCTGCAGGTTCATCAAACTGGATACCGTGCCAGAACGATGAATAGTTCCAAGCATATCGCAGACATCCTTGCACTGACGGCGGCGCTGACGAATTTCCTGCAATGCCTTGTAGAGTTTGAACCCGTCCACTACATTGGCGTTAGTGAACTCGATCTTGTGAAGCATATCCTCCTGCGCTTTGTCCGCTACACGGACTTGATCTGAATAATAGGAGAGAAGCACCCGCATAATGCGCCCTGTTTCGTACATCTGCCCAATCATATCGGGCAGCGTATCAAGATACACGCTGGCCTGTTCCTCAGTAATTTCAGCCCTAAGAGTACCTGAATTATCGAAAGGCATATGTGCTGTATCACAAGGAAGAATTTCCACCTCCGACTCCCTGATCTGACCCTTGACAGCATTGTTAAAATTCATCCGCATGAAGTTGTCCACCTTCTGCCGGTCGCTGAACCGATGGGCTTTATCCAGATCAACCCATACAGCCTCATTCCGCAGTTTTACAAGACTGAGATATTTCCCAGACTCACAGTGCCGAATAACATATTCCAACGGAACTCACTCCTCCTTATAGCGCCGCACCACCATGTCGGCATATCTGTTTGCTTTTTTCTCCTGAATGGAGTCATAGATTAGCTTGATTGCTACGATAGCCACACAGAACAGAACCTCCATGTCATTGCGCCTCCTTCTGTTCCACAAGGTATAAAGCAAAGTCATACTCGGTTTTGCTAACCGCGTAACAAAGATTATTCTTGCAGAGCTTATAGACGGTTTTGGGCTTGCTCTCTTTTCTGTCCCATCTGCTGCCATACCAGGTGGTTACACCCTCATCTTTCTCCGGCGTCCAGCCGTCTTTGACCAGAGACACGACGAACTCCCGCAACTGCATGATTTTTCCTTCGGAGCGGATAAACCCCTCCAACTTGGCCCGCGCCTTGCCAAAACGCACCGGTGTCATGGTATCTGCCCAGCCAAAGTATTTTGCCTTGACTTTCTCCAGCTCGGCCTGCTGTCTGGCTTTCTCGGCATCCTCCTCAGCTTGGCGTTCCGCTTGCTTCTGCCGTTCTGCCTCCTCTTTCTTAGCGTAGAAGTTCTCCCGATGCTCGGCAAACCAATTCGCAGCTGTCAGATCAAACTGGCGGACAAATTCAATCTGTGCGTTTCCAATAAAATTGCCAGCTTCAATTCGTCCAAACAGATCGACCATCAGGGTTGTCATAGTATCCACATGGTCACGCTTGGCGGCGTCTCTGATTTTCTCCACCGTGTACCAATCAGGATGGGACATCCACTGCCAGCGCAGACCATCATGAACACCTTCAAAAAAGATGCACAGCTTGAACTGTGGCACTCCCTGCTCATCGGGGAAGTCACGAGTCTTGTAGATTGTGCCGTCCACCTGCTGCACATCATACCAGTGGCGCACCATCTTATTGCCATCCGAACCGTACTCAATCACCCTCCGGCGTTCAAAGGGCGTAGTCAATTTATCCAGCGTCATAGTTGCTCTCCTCCTTTTAAGCAATCCGAAGTAGATGGAACCGAAAATAGTTGCTCACCATCAATGCGAGATACTTGTACTTCCCCAGAAGCCGGTCGGATTGGATGTGCCGCTTTCCCTCTACCGCCCTCATGATCTCAAAGCTGTCTCCGCTCAGATACAGATATACTTTATCTCCGGTGAAAGTTACAACCCACTCGTTCCCAAAACGGTCGTGAATTTTCCATGCCTCTGTTCCAGAAAATCGGGTGGGGATTGAGGCAATCTGTTCTTCCGCCCAGTCAATATGAGCATGGAACCTCTCACGTGTGGTTGTGTTAGTAATCTTCATAAGAATCGCCCCCTCGTTGATTTTGTTTGTCGTTATGATAAATCTTATGGGGTGAGGCTTTGTTCAGCGGAGCCTCCCAGACCGCCTCTCATTCTATATAACAGAATGAAACTGTCATTTGCTAACCTATTTGATTGGTCTTTTGAATGGCTGGATGTTATAAATCACCACGCTCCCACGATCATCAAAGATATTCCCAGTTGACAGCATACGAAAGAACTTTCTTCCACGCTCCATATCACGCAGGATAGTCCAACTGCCTATCTTTTCTGCCTCCGGCTTGGTCAGTTCCTCAAACTCAATGTCACTTGACCATCCGGCTTTGACAAACGCGGCCTTAATCTGCTCCACCGTGTTGTACATGGCTAAACCTCCTCCAATTTGAAATAGAACGGGATGTCTGCCTGGAAAGGATAGATTGTGAAATTGTCATCTCCCCACACTCGCATAGCATGACCGCTCGGCTTGTCCTTGCGAATGGTTTTGCGCTCTTTGCCGTTGAACATAACTTTGATATGGTCATATCCATATCGGTTATCGTACTCCACCAGCTTGAATACATAGGATTTCTCTGTCTCCTTGACCTCCATTACGATTCTGTAACGAGAAAACAAACTCTCGTTGTTCTCCGCCACATAGCGTCCAGGTTTCAACATTGCTAAATCTCCTCTCCGTCGTGGCAGTAATCCAGGAATCCGTAATGCAGACAGTTGTTAATATCTTCCCGCAGGCCATTCTCAAAATCGGCCTTGAACAGTTTCACTTGCTGAGGGATAGATAACTCGTTCCCATTATTATAGGAAAATGTCTCGTCGGCAATCTTCCGAACGATGAACGACTTCAGTTTGCGTACAGAGGTAGTTGCCATCAACAGCCTCATGCTATCCTTACTTTTCCATGCGTCACAAGTAAATACCGTGTAAATCTGTTTGCTCATACTGTACACCTCCGTTTTTTTTGTTGCTTCATTCTTATTACAGAAAAAAGGGAGAAGTTGCTAACCTCTCCCAATAAAATTTGATGACTTTGTATCTGTTTGTTACCCATTGATGTCAATTCGTTCCAATCCAATCTTAATGGAATAATCTGGTGCATAGCTATTCAACCCCGCCACCACAGCGACGACGATCCTATTGCTGTTAGCTTTCTCTGTGTCTCTGGCTATCTTGATAGCTTTTTCGAGGTTGCCAATGCTGTCTTGAATCCACACACCATCCACGAGTCCATCATATTCTTTGTAAACATTTAACAATGAATATCTCATAAACTTACCCTCCCACTCACTTCATTTACAGGATAAATCACCGATTTGCCAACCTACAAAATACAAGTGGCGGAGTTTTTAGCTCCGCCACTGTTAGATCAGTCATAGATGAAATTTTCCCGCCCGACATACTCACCATCCGCATAATCCTCATCGACATAGCCAGAGTACCAAACAAGCTCGCCGTGCTGTTCGGTCAACTCTCCCAGCTTTTCCATGCAGTCGCTCTCATCGTTGCCACCGACCGTCACTTCAAAATCATCTGTGAACCGCCCACACATTCTAAACGGCTCCAAAATACAGCTCTCGATGTCAGAAATTGTGTCGCAATAAATCATCATTTTACCTCCTAAATTTCACTTCTATAAACGGTAAAATCGTAACTGTCATCTGTTACTTCCTCCACCCATAACTGACAGGTAACATCGTTGCCGTACTTCTCCCAAGCAATCTGTTCTGCCTCCTCCTTTCTATCAGCCAGCACCACACCGCAGCGCTTTCCAATGTGCTCTCCCGTGCGATGATGGCATACAGTCATGCAAAAGAAGAAAATCTTTTTATCGACCATGCTTATATCCTTCCTCTCCGTATAGTCGATAGGTCATCTCTATTGTAACAAACGCTTTGCGTATTTGCAAGGTCTACTATATTTACAGACGGCTATGATATCCTGCTAACTTGCTTTTGAAATTTCATGCTCGGTAGCTATCATGCACAGCAGGCCAGCAGTCAGGGTGTCCGGCGCTACAGCAGTGATACCGTCAAAAGCATTTATCAGCGGGTTTCCGTTTCCATGCTGTTTCTGCGGTTTCACCTTGACCAGCTCAGGCATATGCACAACGATACCCGCCTTGAACCGTCTAACACTTTCAGTATCCCCGCGTCCTTGCGCAATGCGGGTTGCTTCCACTACTGCCTCCGCACCTTGCAGAGCGGAGAAGTAGCGCGTTTTGGAGATATTGGGATTGTAGTGGTAGTCCACAGATAAGGCAGTGCCACCGTGATTGTGTCCCAAACCAAAAGTATAAATGCAGTAGCGCGGCTCACTGACACGGCTGTACAACACTCCATCCACCAACATATAAGCACGAAGATCAGCCCGCGCCTTTTTAATAACGGCATCCCTGGTTGTCTCCTTACCCTCCTCTCTATCCCAATGGAACCGAAAGTAGGTGCTGCAGTGCTCGTGATTGTAAACCAGCTCGTCCAGCGGATTTTGAAAGCCGTGTTCCTCTGCCCATGCCGTGTTACGCAGCTTGGCCTGCGCCCAGAGCTTGCCACGATAGAGATAAATCTTGCCAGCACCGAAGAAAGATGTGTCCTCAAAGGCAAGCTGTAAACTGTCCATCGTGGTTTCCGGCAGATTGATCTGTACATACTCCTCACACTCCTTATAGCGGAGCTTGCGGCAACGGGGCGGAACATAGCTTTCCTCGTATTTAATCCAGGTTCTAATTTTCATGGTGTTGCACCTCCTATTTTTATTAACAGACCGTTAAATAAATTTGCTAACCGATATGTAGAGGCGGGGAAGATTTCTCCTCCCCGCCCATTCCATATTACGCACTGGCACCCACCAGCAGGACGCCATCTTGTCCATCATAGCGTGCCCGTCCATGATACGGCCCCAGTTGTTCTCCCGATAGTTGGCAGTCTGACGGCGGGGCGCGTTATGGCTGACCATATCGCTCATAGCGTTCAGCGCTCCCCAGGCCGTACCCTTGAACTTGAGGATATCCGGCGCGAAGTAGCAGACCATGTACTCAGTCTTGACCTTCTCCGCGTTCCGCTTCTCGCGGTCGCTCATATCCTCGGTGACGGGGAACATCTCATCCAGAATGGCCTTAATCCGCTCGTCGGTGACAGTAGTGTTCGCCATTCGGTCGGCGTACTCGCCCAGCTTGTCCATATACTTGTTCGCCATATCCAAGCAGACACGCGCCTCGTGGAGCTTAGACTGGATATCTCCGGTGTGACGAACCGCCCATGCCCGCTTTGCGCTGTTCAGTGCAAAGTTGAGCGTGTTGTTGCAAACTACCCGAATGGGCGTCATGCAGACACGAATAGCGCCGCTCCCGTCGTGGGTATTGGTAAAGCACAGATACGGCTCCGTCTTGTCTCCCACGATCTCCGTCTCCGGCAGCTTCGCCAGCAGCCAGATTTTCTTGCCGCCCTGCAAACTGCCCGCCGTCTCATAGTGAACCTCTCCGTCAATCAAGGAGTCCGTAAAGGCGAAAGCCTCGGCGTTCTGGACAATACGGTAGCGGTCGGTCACGACACCCAACACAGCGCCGTCGCTGCTCCGCACATTGGCCTTATAGTTGACGATCTTCGCGCCGCCGCAGACCTGGATGTTCTTCTTATCCACAGTCCAGTCCAGACCAGCCAGCCTCAGCGCGTCGGCACTGGTAGGCGCTTCCTCCACCATCGTGCCCAGACCATGCCAGGGTTTCTCACGAACGTACATCATAGACTCAACATTAGCAGCCATTTTGTAAACCTCCAATATTTAAGTATAGTGTGGTGAGTAGGTACATTCTTATAGCAGATGAAAAACAGGTCTTGCTAACCGTTAGCATAAATTTTCTGCGCCTTGGGCAACAGTTCCATTTGCCAGGTATAGAAGTCATCCACGGCGCAGATTGCATCCTCTTTCGGTAGATCGTCCGGAAAAGTGTTGAAGTACTCCGACAGTGTGGATATACCACTCCCGAACCGCTCCTCATCACACAGCTTGCATACCTCATCCAGTGTCCAGCCGTTCTCTTTGCAGACCGCCCAGTCATCCTCGGTGAAGTCCATGACCGAACCTTTGCTTCCGTGATAATCCTGAATCGCCCAGGGCAACCCCTCGTCAGTAAACTTCCAGTCCAACTTACCATAGCGCTTGATGTACTCAGCCTTGGTATCTTCGATTTTCTTTCGCAAAGTAAGCCCTGTGGGAGTGCATTTATCTTCCAGCCAGTTCATGCACTCTTGAAGTGTGCCAAACTCCTCTGTCCAGGCGTCACCGTCACGGTTATCAATACCAATGTAGACATCCCCCTCCTTGCAGTAAAACCTTCCCAACGGCTGTCTGGTTTCAATAATGGAACCCGCCATTTTGGAAGTAACCTCTGTGATGTTCTTTTCGCTCATATTGTGCCTCCTTATTGTCGTAGATGCTATGCCTCTCATTCTATTTACAGAAACGGAAATGATTTTGCTAACCGTTTTTTAATCTATCCAGACATTTTCCACGCAGAAAGAAAGACGTATGCAGCCGCCCGTATGCGCACTAACTACCATTCGATCGGCTTTACCCATGATAGCCGCCAGCATAACAGTTTCCTCCCTGTTCAGTGTTGATAAAGTATTCATGTCCAAAAAGAGAACGGCATTCTTTTCGTACTGGTTAGGCTTAATCTCCTCCAGCCTTTGAACATCACCACAACGCTGAAGGAACTCGGTCAAGTCGGCCTTGATATCCTGGAATAGCCTCAGCTTGTCAAAGTCCGCCCGCTTCCCATTAAAGTTTTCGTTGCGCTGATACATCGCCTCGATCTCCTCCGTGGAGTAGGCCAGTGTCCGGCGTAGCTCGGTTACACCAATTCGCTCTAACGCTTCTTCCTCGGAACAGTTAAGCCGGCGTGCCACATCCGTAGCGGACAACTCTCCGGCCAGGTAGTCCAGCCGGAGAGCTTCTTTTACACAATTCTCAGTAAATTTCTGGATTTTCTTCACTCTCTTTTTCCTCCTCAAAAATAATGTATATTATTTATTTTTGTTCCACTTATTGTATTCAGCCACATCAAGATACGCTGAAAATCCATGGTTGATAATATCGACAATAATGAGCAGGCATTTACTCCCATACTCCAATTTATATCAGCTCTAAACTTATAGACTCACCAGACTGCCCGCCAGCCAGGAGACTTGACAAGTTCCTCCAACTCGGCCTCTTTTCTGTCAGCCTCGTCCTGCTCACCCTCATCAGGAAAATCGGACACGTCCAGATCGAATACGTCCATACTTACATCGGCATTGGCGTGAACCTCCTCCACCAGACCGCCTTTGACGCGCACAGCTACTTGCACATCCAGCTCGTGTTCCTCAATGCGCCAGTGTTCTACATCCATACCCTCACGGATCACAGCGCTATCCGTGCCGCATTCACACTCGTCCTCATCGTGGTGTTTGTGGGCATCGTACTCCCAGCTCTTAACGGAATCCTGCCAGTTCTCACGCATAGCATCCTGTGCGGCCTGTCTATCCATGAACGGCTTCACGTTGCAGCCCCAAGCGCCATCCGTATCCTGTGTATGAACCAGAATATAAAACTTCATAGGTTAAACCCTCCTTGATATTTTTCAGAGCCTCTATTCTATTTACAGAGGACAATCGAAAATTGCTAACCATTAAATAAAAAAAGCCCGCCGATTTTTTCGGCGGGCTTAAAGTGTCAGGCCACAGCAGCTTTCAAACGGGCACGTGGATTAGAGACTGGTTCAAACCACGCTTCTCCGTTAGAGAACCGTGCGGTGCAAACCACCTCCTGGAATCCCCAGCGTTTACCCAACTCGGCCAACTTCCGATTGATCTTCCGCTTCTCAGTCTCGTACTTCCGATGTGCCACGCTCCGGCAACAGTCGAAGTAGTAGTGGCATTCGTCGTTGTCGTAGTCATACTCATCCAGGTCATGCTCGGCCTCCACATAAAACTGTACCCCAGAGTAGTAGCCACTCCGCAGAGTGATTTTGTGGAACATCAAATCGCAGTTGATATCGACCAGTTCCCGCTCAATCTCGCACCGGTCATCCTCCCACGCCAGATCATCGAAGAAACAGCACTCCTCCAGTTCCTCACAGCCGCAGATGTCACATACAGTAGCCTCGGTGTCCATGATAGCACCGCACTCAGGGCAACGCTTAACCTCGCCGTCGGTATCCCTCACGAACAAGGAAAAATTTTTCATTGTGCAATAATTCGCAGCAGACATTGTTCAAGCCTCCTAACTTTTTGTTATGGTGCTTTCCACATTCTTATTACAGAGAGAAAACGCGACTTGCTAACCGTTTAGAAAAACTTTTACAAAAAAAAGCGGGAGACTGCCAGTACAGTCTCCCGCTCGTTCAGAAATTCAAGTCTGTATTGCCCGTCCGCTTCTGGTGCCGATACCAGTTGAGCATCATCACAAAGTCCCCAGGAGTGATCGTATACTCGTCCTCACAGCCCCGCACATCATCGTGGGGCATTTCCCATGTAGTCACATTCACAGGGCCGTCAGGCTCGGCCTGTTCCAGCACGATCTTCCGCCCATTGTTTACGAAAAGCTCCATAGATTTTCCTCCCGTCAAGAAATAATGTCGCTGTCAAGATAAACAAAACCGATATGAATAGAATCTATATAGGCGATATTGCCCTCGCCCAGCCTATCCATCAGCTTTACCAGTGCCTGCCGTTTGTCATCAGCGGAGATTAGGAACCCACGGCTCCCGCCGTTGGTGAACTGAACCACGATAGAATACTGGGGAGTGTAATGATCTTCTTCCTCCTGCCGCCGCTCCTCGCGGGTCATGCCATCCACGACATCCTTACTACAGGAAGGGCAGGCACAAAATGTATCACCGCCGATCTCATCCTCATCGCGATGCAGCACATCGTTGGAGAACCACTCACCGCAGGCTTCACACTGGATGATCTTGTTGCGGTCAATAGCGTGGTCATGGCAACTTTCACACTCCACATATTCCTTATCAGGGATACCAGGGTTGACGGTAAAGGTCAGCTCGCCCTCCTCATCGTCCAGAATAAACTTGCCACAAGTTTTACAAATTTTCATTTTGAAACACCTCCTATTATATTTACAGATAAGAAACCGTATTTGCTAACCATCACTTAAAATAAAATGTGGGAGAGATTGATTATCAGTCGATCTCTCCCACAGATATTCAGTTTTCACCCCTCAGAAAAAGCCTCGTTATCTACATCCGCTCCGACATCGTAAACCTCACGGGCGGCGGCTTCCAGCCTGGAAATAGTGCTTGTAGCATACGGCTCCGCAATCTTGATAGCTTCAGCCTCCGCCTCCAACACCTCATGAACGAACTCAAAGGCTTTTGCTACATCGTTATCCATAACTAAAAGCATCGGATACTTGCTTTTAATCTCCTCGAATTTCTCCCTGGTCATCGTCATTGCAATCAACCCTCCTTGCTTGTGATTGCCAGCAACACATTGTACAGAACCCGATAATAGTCGGAGTTGTAGGGATTCTGCGCCGTAGCCTGGATTTGATACAAGGCGTTCAGCAGTTCTTCCCCCAGCCGCCCATCGTCCTCCAGGCCAGCCAGCTCGATCAGCTTTTCTGCGATGTCGTTACAGTCGTAGCCCGACGCCTCGTGATACTGCTTCAAATTTTCCAACAATTCCATTTGTTATACCTCGCTTTCCGCCAGCTTTTTCAGCTCATCCGGTAGGAATGTTTTGCGGTACGGCCCATTACCGCCGATGCAAAGGCAAGTCTCACGGAACATCACCCCACCGATCTCCTTCAGTGTGTCCTTACTGATTGAATACCAGAATTTGCCCCGCTTGGGCGTTGCGTTGAAATGTTCCAGCATAGCGGCCTGCGCCTGCACCTGCGTGTCGAAGTCTCCGACGTTCACTGTCTTGCCGGTTTTCGTCGATCTGGCAACATGGAACACAGTTTTATTCATTGTCATGCCCTCCTCAATAAATTACAATCTCTTTAGCAAACAGCATATACAACGCCAGAGGAAGTAACAGCACCAGTGCCGTAGCGTCCTGATCTTCCGGCGTCGTACCAGTAGAGCACAGCCACAAAATCAATACACAACAAGCCAGCAGTCCCAGCCCCATCAGCTTTTGCTCAATCATCTTTCGCCGGTACATCCGACGTTACCCTCTTGTCATTTGACAGCTTCTCATGTGGTAGAACCACCTCCTATTACTATAACAGTTTGATTTTGTTGCTTGCTAACCACTAAAGAAAATAAAGCGGGGAAGATTTCTCCTCCCCACCTGTGATTACTCATCCACCTGGAATGTGACCATGTTCTTCTTCCCGTCTCCAGCCTCAAACTCGCCGCTCTTTTCATCCAGCATAGTGATACGGTTTACCACAGTCAGCAGAGCATCCCGAACCACCGCATCATCTTGGATGCCGTCATCCCCAGTAGGCATACAGATAACTACACGCATTTTCGCCCCTCCTCAATATTTGATTGCCATACGCTTATCCTTGCGTTCAACCACCTCAGTCAGTCTCCCCTTAATACTTTGATAGTTTTCCAGCATATGGGCAGCAATCGCCTGTTCCATAGACGTAGCTTCGCCCGCTGTCATCGTGATTTCCAGCCTTTTGGCTTCATCGTCCAGCAGCTTGACGATCCACGCCACCTCCGTTGGTGTAAATGATTTCACAATCTCTCCTCCAATTCTTTCCGGTCATTACTGCCGTTTTCGATTTCCCAGCTATCAGCCACCCTATCTCCACCAGGGAACCGATAAATCGGAATGCCCCTTGACTCCTCATACTGAAACCAGCCAATATATTCGCTGCACTTGACGTACAGCGGATACTTCTGCTTCAACGGACAGGGTATAAACCCTGCCTGTCGCGCTTATACCTCCAACCCACGATTGAATTTCTCCTGGTCGATCACGCAGCAGATAGCGCTCATAGCGTCCATCAGTTCCATTGTCTCCTGAACACATCCCTCCTTAACCCGTGCTGCCTCAGACCAACGGCTATACAACATTACTACCATATCCCGCACATTTTGAAGCTCAATATCGTTGCGGGATTTGATTTCCAGCACAGTGCTAATTTGCTCCACCTCTGCGCCATTTACAATGCCTCTCTGCGCCGGCCTATATACCTCTTTCAGCTCCTTAATAGCGTTGTAGTCAGTTTTCGTTGTCATACTCGACACCTCCTATTACTATTACAGGTATAGATCACGATTTGCTAACCGTTTCCAAAACAAAATTGTGACAGTTACACCTCCGACAAAAGAACATGGTAGAATCAGGCTTGGCCTCCAGCTCTTTGACGATGTTTGACTTACGGCGATACCGAATTACTCCACCACATCCCTGGCAAGTCACTTTGTACTTGATGCCATTATCCACATCGTCAATCTCATCAAAACTTTCACAGCGCTTGGCGTTGCAGCCCAGCCACAGTGCGGCCTGTTTCCAGATTGCGTCGTGTCCATGATTTTTGTTATGCACCCGCATAACGTAAAGATGGGCGTATTCGTGCCGAATAACATTGATTATATGTTCCAGCGTCCCATGTTCCATTAGCCGCTCTGCAAATACAAGCTCCTTGATGGAATAATTCTTACCTCTCCTTCGCCAACAGCATTTGCCCCATGTCCTTGTCATTTTTGACGATATGCGAACCGGAACCTTACTGGTATCCAGACCAGAAATTTTATCCAGCCGGTTCATTTCTTCACGAATGATACTTGTGTCCATGCCGACACCTCCCGTTGATATAACACCCAGGTTTATGTATCTGCTAACCGAACACAAAAAAACGGGGAGAAAGTTTTACCTCTCTCCCCGTTGTCCGTTCTACACCGCAGCCTGCTTCTGCCGCAGCTCCCAGTTGTTCATACGCTCCCGCTCCATCTTCATCGCCTCCATGTGGCCCGCCGCAGCCCTCGCAGCCCACCTCGCAGCCCGCTTGGGATTGCGGGACTGCGTCTTGGCGTTGGCCGTCTGCGCCTCGCCCCAGGACGGGATACCAGCCGCACGATGACGGCGATACTCCGCCTTGGTGATCTCCATCGCACCGTCCAGGATGTCCAGCCGCGTCGCGTGGGCAACGAACTTCTGCCCGTTCTTCTCGCCGATCATGTACTGCTTCTTCATGTTGTGCTCCTCCGTTTTGTCTTTTTTTTAGGAGAGGATGTCTCCCATTCTTATTTACAAGCGAATAAATCCGCTTGCTAACCTATTACATAAAAAAGCGAGCCAACTTTCGCCCGCCCGCCCATATCATTCACACCATGCCTTTTTCCGTCCAGTGCTCGAATACCACGGCTGATAATCAGACTCGCCCCGCTTATTGGAGAGGAACCGACACAGCCGCTCTTTATCTTCCCGCCCCATCCAGCAAGTCAAGTTAGGATTGTCCCAGCGCCCATTGTGCCGCTCTTTGCGCAACATGGACTTTACAGCGGCAATCAGCCGATCCTGGTCAACATCCAGCATATCGCAGACAGTAGCCAGATTCCATCCGATCTGCTTGGAACGCTCGGCCAATTCGCCCAGCCGGTACGCCTCAGAACCTCCCAGCGTCGGAACCCAGAGGCAAGCATCAGGGGAGTACCCCTTGCTTTTCCGAACTTCCAAATTATACTTCTTATTCTCCGCCTCGGCATCAAAAAGCTCACACACGATAGACACCAATTTTTCAACGTCGTACATACCAATACCTCCATTATTATGTAACAGTTTTGTGTTGGCTTCTATTACTATTACAGCGAATTTTCAAGTTTTGCTAACCGTCAAAATAAAAAAGTTTTGGCCGGGAGAAATCCCGGCCTCCACCTTATCAGCTATTCGCTTCCCGCATATATTCCCGTCTCGCGGCCCAATATGCTTTCCTTTGCGTCTCTGTGAAATGTAGCTCGTCAAAATACTGTTCAACCTCA
Organism: Clostridiaceae bacterium; assembly: GCA_009911355.1. Lineage (GTDB taxonomy): Bacteria > Bacillota > Clostridia > Oscillospirales > Butyricicoccaceae > QXXE01. The sequence goes on from QXXE01000004.1 coordinate 73,595, forward strand.
TTTTCATCGTGGCCGTGGTACTGAATATTGCCGAACGCGCTCAGGGTATCCCAGTCCGCCTGCCAGTTGATTGCGTACTCGTGATTTGCCATCTCGTACTTAAAAGCGGACTTCCAATACTCAAAATTGTCCCTCATAGCGTCTCGTGCCGCTTCCAGCCGCTGGAAAAGCGCGACGTGCTCCCGCACAAAATCGGCGTTGGTGTAGTAGGCAAAACCGACAGGATTGAAAATCATCGTGGCGATTTTCTTCTTGCGCTCCTCTACCTCCTGCTTTGTGCCTCCGGCGTCAAATAGGGAGATGTTGTCCTCCTGCATCCCGTAGTAGTTATGGAGATATCTGCTTCGGCGCTCGTATTCAGCATAATACGACAGGGGAGAGGCGATTTCCTCCAGCGTAAAGAGGATGTTGCCCAGCTTCTCCACATAAACCTCCCGCAGCTGCTTCTGCGTTGCTTTCCTCCACTTGTGATGTAGCTCGTAGTCGTTCGCGTAGTAAATATGGTGGCCGTTCTTGAATACCAGACAGCTATACCCGAAGTAGCCGCCGAAGTCCACCAGGTAAACCGTGTGCCCCTTTACGTCCAGCTTTTCCAGCGCGATAGCGGCGGCATCCGTTTCCGTCATGGCCTGAATCATGTCGATTGTGTAGTTTTTCATTTTTAGCCCTCCTTGCGGCAAAACTCTATTGTTATTACAGAGCGTTTCCGGCGTTTGCTAACCATTCAGAAATAAAAATAGGGCGCTCCGTTTCCAGAGCGCCCACAAATTTAATCGTCATCTTCATCATGTAAAGAACAGCTGCACCAGCATTGCGTTTCTTCTTCATAATATTCACTTAAAGGATTTTCACATACTCCAGCCGTTACATCCCACTCCCGTTCTCTGTTCCAGCATGGACAGTCTCTACATAGCATAAAAATCCTCCTTTACTATGACAAACTGAATTTTCAAAAGCTCCTCAATCGTTCCGTTCCTCAGAACCTTCCGATTTTTCGCCTCGATCTCCTTGGCCTCCGCCTCAGTAATCTCTTTATCGCCGATGAAGTATTGCTTCAATCTTTCGCCTCCATTACTATTACAGGATGAAATGGGTATTTGCTAACCATCTTATAAAGTAAACGTTGGGTTGGTTCCAACGAAAGAGACGTTCTTGAATTTGATCTCACTTACTTCACTCATCCGCTCCGAATCTCCCATTTCACAGAACACTTCTTTTCCACGCTTTTTAATGGTTACAAGAATAAAACATGGATTATTTGTCCACCGTTTCAAAAACTCGCCTATTGTCATTTCTATGTCCTCCATTACACAAGCCGTTGATTTTGTTCGTCAGACTGCCAGACTAACCCGAATTGCCTGATTGACCTGCTCCTGCGTATCCGTGTCAATCCGTCCCAGATGTCTCCCCAGACGGCGCTTGTCAATCGTTCTGATTTGTTCCAGTTCCACAAAAGACGGGCGCTGGAGACAGTGCAAATTTACGTGCGTGGGGAACCTGGACTTGCGCATCCGGCTACTAATCGGCGCAATAATCACCGTGGGCGAATAGGTGTTCCCTGTGTTGTTTTGGATAACCAGCACTGGCCTAACTCCGCCTTGCTCACTGCCCCCCGATACCGTCAAATCCGCCATGTAGATTTCTCCGCGTTTGACTTCCATTATTGTAGCCTCCTTCCGTCCCAAATGACATTAAATTGAACCCGTGGCCGCTCGATCATGTAGCACCAGCTATCCGCGTGCGCCTCATCCGCCGCCTGCATTTTGGGGATATACATTCCATCATCCACCTCGAAAATAGCGATCCAGCCGTCGTTCATTGTGGCGAACGCATAGTCAATCCCGTTGAAATGCTTGCGGACTACATGACCCGTTCCGTTTTCGGCTACCCACTTTTCAAAGCCGTTCCTATCCAGCATGATTGCACCTCCGATTGTTTCAGACTTATTGCCCGTTATATTCTTATTACAGGCGATTTCCCGCCTTTGCTAACCATTCCGACAAAAAAATAATGGCGGGAATTTTCCCGCCGTTCAGCTGTTCCGCTATCATACCTCCCGATATACGCAGCCCGTCCAGACCTGTTCCGTAGTACCAGGGCATCCGTCCACCGCACGACCAAGCCGCTTGCACCTCCAGCAAATGCTGTTGAGCTTTTCCAGGCCACCCAGCCAATCCACAGAGCGGATATAATCGCAGATGTCCGGGTTATAGTCCTGCTCCAAAATGTACTTGCACAGCGCGGCCTGTACTTGAGCGTTGTTTCTGGCATTCATCGCCCGTGTAATCTCTCCGCCTATGTAATATCCAAAAATTCTCTGCTCCTCCATGCAGTAGTTATAGAAGTCTTTCGCGTCATACGGTTCGCCGTCCTTACGGTCAAGAATCCTGTCAACGATCATTTTGTGTTCCTCCTTGAATTTTGTTTTGGCCTCTGTTATAATTACAGAAAGATTTTCCGCTTTGCTAACCAATCCATCAAATTTTCCAGGGGACAAAAAAATGAGATTATACGATAATCCATGGATGGCCGTTACCTATCTATTAGGTGCAAGCGCTAAAGGCTTAAAGAATTGCCTCCAAAATGCCATTGATAAAAGAGATGATAGAAAAGAATCCGAATCCAGAGCGAACCTTCCCACAAATGACCGGGAGCGCAAACGATATAACGCAACACACAAACGACGGGAAAGGGGAGCCACAATTTCCCTTGTGGCATCCGTTTTTGGTATCCTCTTGCTTTTCGTTTTTATGTTCGTTCCGTGTGTAGCCTTTGTAATCGTCGGTACGTTCCTTTTAATACCATCCATTCTTTATGGCCTCTGGTATTCCTTTTTTGGCAAATACTGAAATGAAAAAAGGCGGGGAATTTCCCCGCCTCCGTTCCTTTATGCGCAAAATGTCAACAGCTTTTTCATGTTATACCGGCCTGCGACCTCCAGTTTTTCCTCCGTCCGTCCTCCTACAACCTGCCACGCTTCACCGTTCTTTTTCCGTGTGAACGTCTCCGCGATATACTCGCCCGTTCCATCATAGTGCTTGAAGTAGTAAACGCGGCGGATTGTCTGCTCCGTCTCCGTCTCCGCTATAACCTTTTGAAAGGCCGGGTACTCGTTCCCGTAGGCGGGATTGTAGAGGTAGTTTGCGATGTCGAACTTGTAGCCGTTCGGCGCTTCCAGCTTCCGGATTTTGTTTATGTATTCCGGTTTGAGATTTCTTGCCATGTTCGTAACCTCCAAAAATTTGTTGTGGGCGTTGCCTCTATTCTTATTACAGCCCCTTTTCCCGTTCTGCTAACCGTTCCAAAAAATCTTTTTGAGATGACAAAAGGCCGGGGAATTATCCCCGGCCCGCCGTCTTTATGCCTCCAGAATCGCCTTGATTGTCTCATCCGTCGTGATGATCTCCCGATTGTAGAGACTGAGCGCCCGCGCCACGTTGCGGAATTTTTCGGCCTTGTGTTCCTCTTTCATCAGAGTATTTCCCGCTATCCGCTCCATAACATCGGCGGCATAGTCCAGCACAAACTTTTTCATGTGTTCAACTCCTTCCATGTTCAGCGGGCGGACACCTCGCAGCATCCGCCCGCCGTTTCTGTTCTGTTAGATGAAGTACATCTCGCCGTTGATTTCCAGCGCGACGGCCTCTTGTCCCATCTCCTGCTTCAGCGCCTCGCAGTGATCGACCACGGCGGCGATCCCGTTCTGCAAATCCGCATCGCTGGCGTAGGCGAAAACAACGGTGGTATTCTCAGCGACTAGGCCGGCCACGGGAGAGAGCCAATAGCCCAGCGCGGCGGTAGAGGTGGAGCCGCCGAAAAGATCGGCCAGCAGCGCGGCGGTTTTCTTCACCTGTTCCGTATTGTCGGCGGCGTCGGCCACTCCGTTTGTGGCGGGCACGTAAACGGTAACTTTGCTGGAGAGCTTGATGCAGGCTTTCAGTTTGGCGTTGTTGATGGTCATGATATGTAACCCCTTTCAATTTTTGGGGGAGCCGGTGGTGGTGATTTCCACCGGCCCGCCCTTTATTCTAATTACAGCTTGATTTTGTTCGTTGCTAACCTAAATTTGAAATTTTTTCAGGCAATCCCGACGTTCTGGAGAGCCGCCCGGATTTTCACAATCCGCTTGTGTACGGCCACATTGGAGATTTTGACAACATCGGCGATCTGGCGTTCCGTATAATTCTCTTGCACAAGCTCGATGATCTTCCGGTCGATCTCATCCCGTCCAGCCGTGAACCGTTCCAGATCGGCCCGGATGATGGCGCTTGTCTCCGTGTTCACAGAGCCGCCCGCGCTTACTCTCGTTTCAATGTAGCTTTCGATCTCGCCGTTATCGTTCATGATCTCAGGGTCTTGCACTGCGCGGCCATGTTTCCGGTCATCTTCCCAGATTTTCATAATGGCGGCTTTTGCGGCGTTGTAGACAAGGGACTTCAGGGAGCGCGGGCGCAACCCTTTAGCGGCGCGGCGCTCGTTGGTGATGGGCAGACGGTCAAAGGCATCAAATAGCCTGCAGTATGCCTCGTCGGTGAACTCGTCGAACTGGTGCCCATACAGCCCCCAGGCGGCACGCTCGTTAAACTGGTGATAGTGATCTTCAGTGCTGTAGCCGATAACATCTTTTGCAGCCCGCACGACACAGCGCTGGAGCCATTCAACCTGCTTTTCGGGAGTAGTCGCGGCCCACTCAGCGACAACGGCGGCGGCGTTGATTTCAGCGTTGACGCCCTCAGCCTCTGCCCATGCCTGCTTCAGACACAGAGAGAAAACGACCTCAGAAACCTTGCAGCCCATTTCAGCGGCGGCATTTTTGCGGATAGCCCAGGCGCGGCCCATAATGGCGGAGAGATTGAAAGTCTTTTTCATGATATGTATACCCCTTTACAATGATTTTGTTCGCCCTTAAAGAGAAGAAGCACGACGGCCAGAAGCCGCCCGGACTGCCTACCCCCTTTTGGGTATACCCTATTATACCATACTCTTTCCCAGTTTGTCAATGATTTTGTTCGTCATTAAGATATTTTTAGGGGCGAAAATTAGCCAAAGATTCAGCCTTGAAATTGTGCATTTTGCCATATACTCAGCTCGCCCGATCTGTTGCCCAGCATCGCCCAGAGAGACACGCCCAGCCTACCCCAGCCCCAGCAGAGGCACAGCCGCAGAGAATAGCCCAGCACCCGCAGCCCCTGCCACGCCTGCCCAGCATGGGCACGGATAGCAGAGACACAGACGGCCAGAGGGAGAGACACACGGAGAGCGACGGAGAGAGGGAGAGCAAGACGGACGGAGAGAACACCCCAGCGCCAGCCCAGCGGCCTGGAGCCTACCAGCCCAGCCCCAGCAGAGAGCCGCCGACCATCTCCCAGTAACCGCCCAGCCTGAACCCGTCCAGCATCCCACGGCATCTCATCCCGTCCAGCCGTGAGAACTCAGCAGAGAGGAGAGGGAGAGGGGGAGAGGATGAGGAGCAAGCCGGAACCACAGAGCCGCACGCCGTCAAAGTCATAATTGCCGAACCCAACACCAGACACGCCCGCCCCACCTGCCGCCCGTCTGCCGTACAACCTGCCAGCCGTCACCATCTCAGGCCAGCCGCCCGCCGTCGTGCTGCCGCTATTTCAATTCTGCTTTTGGAGAGAAAACAGAACCCCGCCCCAATAACCCCGAATTTACACGGGAAAAGCCCGCCCCACCTGCCAGCACCGCCCACCATGACCGGGGGAGCCTCTACATTTTGAACTTCACGCCATATCTACGATATGTCTCCAGTACCCTCATCTCCACACGAAACCCCTCTCAACCGTTCGATTCACTGTTCGGCCTTACAGCCGTACAAACTCGAACCTTAGACAGATTTATCTTTACATCAAAATCAGCATTTTAGCATTTATTTTGCTCTAAATTGAAGATCTAACCATCCTATAAACTCGGCATTTCCCTCGAATAACAAGCAACTAAATCAAAGTTTTTATTGACATTGTGCCCAAAATAGAGTATAATAGAACTGTGGGAAACCACGAATTTCCCCGTCCGTAGCAACGAACAAAATGGAGGGTTTTCTATGAACACTCAGCTTTCCCTTTTCGAGCAGGAGTCTACCGCTCCCGTAGTAATCCAGACCCACGCTAAGGTCATCCAACTCTTTCCCAGTGCCCCTCCCAGAAAGCCCAACTATCGTGCTGGTGGAGAGCAGACCGTATTCCCGATCAAGCGCCAGGAGGATCTGAACGCTATGGCTACATGGCTCTACCATAATGCAGATCGTAAATACCTCCTTGGCTTTATCCTGGGAATCAACCTTGGTCTTAGAGCTAATGAACTTCTGGAGCTGAAGCACTCCGACATCTTCTTCCCCAATGGTGAATTGAAATATATTTCTGATGATTTCTCTGACACTACGGATAAGATGAGTGTCTACCAGAACAAGGTGCATAAACGTCGTGGAATGTATCTCAACTCCTCATGCGTTAAGGCTCTCGACTGGTATTTCCCCATAAAGTCGCCGGCACTCTACTCCAACGCATTTCTCTTCCCGTCTCGTGAGGGTGGTCACATTGAAGTCGATACTCTCCGTAAGGTTTTGAAAGATGCTGCCAAAGCCTGTGGGCTGAAGCAGAACATTGGAACTCACACTCTGCGCAAAACTTTCGGCTACTTCCACTACCAGAGCAATCATGATATTGTATTTCTTCAAAGACTCTTCGGCCATTCCTCAGCACTGATTACTATGCGGTACATTGGTATCGCTGATGAGGAAGAGAAGAAATCTTATCATGAGGTATCTATTGATCTGATAGGAGCACTGGAACCGAAACTGACATCATCTGATGTACAATAGCTTCACTCTGGTTGGCTTTTACTATCGGAGAGCAGAGGTGGGGCTTATCCTGCGATATGTTTCCAGCAGCTGCCGAGCGTAGCGAGGCAGGATAAGCGCATTTTTTCAAAATCAGAAAACACGATTTTCATAACTTTTTCACGATTTTTGAGCAAAGCGAAATTACCCCTTCCCCTTCTAAGGGACGATTTTAGAAAAGCCGAGTATATCAAGGGTTTAGAGGCAATTAAAAACAGAATTTATAACCTCGAAAGTCATAAACCATTTTTGACCACCTCTAAAATCTGAACATTTTTTAACTGAAAAGGAGGAGAGAGAATGTCAAAGAATTTCTATATCTCAGACACCCACTTTGGACACAAGAACATTCTCAGATACGACAACCGCCCATTCTTCACCACCACCGAGATGGATAAAGAGATGATTGCTCGGTGGAATAGTGCAGTTCAGCCGGACGACACAGTTTATATCCTTGGAGACTTCTGCTGGAAGGGTGAGGATCGGTGGTTTGATATCCTGGAGCATCTAAATGGTCGTAAGGTGTTGATCCGAGGCAATCACGATCCTGATAAGATGAGCGACCGAGTGGCGAAGCATTTTGCTGAGGTGGCCGACTACAAGGAGGTGGATGACGCCGGCAGAAAGATTGTCCTATGCCATTACCCCATCCCGTGCTTTAAGAATCATTTCTACGGTTGGTATCACCTATACGGCCATGTCCATGTATCGTTTGAGGCAAACATGATGGAGAGTGACAAGTACCTTATGCGGGATCTATATGACAAACAATGCAATATGTATAATGTGGGCTGCATGATGCCGTGGATGGATTACACTCCGAGAACGCTGGACGAAATCATTGAGCGGTACTCCGCAGGAGGAAACCCTGATGGCAAAGTATAGAATAGGGGCGACAAACGGTGGTGATGCTGGATTGGATCTCTCCTGGCGAGGCAAGATGGACGCTGTGGATGGGGCGGTGTTGATTACCAAGCACATTACTCCTCAGTTTATTGAAGCGGTACACAATCTGGAGAATGTGGTCGTTCATGCAACCTGTACTGGATACGGCGGAACAGTGCTGGAACCGAATGTTCCCACCGTTACGGAACAGTTTGCCAGAGTGAAAGATCTGATAGCAGTGGGATTCCCGAAAGAAAGGATTGTTATACGGGTAGATCCCATCATCCCTACCACAAAAGGAATCCAAACAGCAATGGGTGTGCTCAAAATGTTCATGGATGCCAGTTTCTATCGCTATCGAATAAGCATAATTGATATGTACCCGCACGTCCGAAAGCGTTTTGCTGCCGCTGGACTTCCGCTTCCCTATGGTGATAGCTTTGCTCCGCACAGGGAAGATTGGCAAAGAGTAAACAAAATGATTACCGACACCAAGATATACTGGGCTAACGGTAATCACTCTGATGATATCCGAATCGAGGCGTGTGCAGAACCCACACTGACAGAAGCTATTCGATGCGGTTGCGTTTCGGAGTACGATATTTCACTGATGGGGTTGACCGTAGATAGTGATGATCTGGACACTGCTGGCTACCAACGGCGGGACTGCCTCTGCTATTCTGGGAAGAAAGAACTGTTGAATGGCAAAAAGCCGTGCCCGTACCAATGCCTCTACTGCTTTTGGAAGGATGTGAAGTAATGGCAGATAGAAGAAGATTATCCCAGGCCGAGCGGCGCACTGTTTATAACAAGATGGGCGGTCACTGCGCATACTGTGGAGAAGATCTGAGTTTTGAGGATATGCAAGTCGATCATATCCTTCCGGTGTGGAACGGCAAAGACCGAGATGTGCTGGAAAATATGCTGCCATCGTGTCGTAGTTGTAACCATTACAAACGCGGGAACACGCTGGAGGGGTGGCGGCGGATTCTGGAAGCAACGCCGGCCACCTTGGAGCGAGACTGCTATACGTACAGGCAGGCGGTTCGGTTTGGGTTGGTGTCGCCGACACCAAAGCGAGTGGTGTTCTACTTTGAAAAAGTAGCGGCACTCTAAAAAACATATTAACAACAAACAAAATCGAGGTGAGATTATGAATACGGTCGCTTGTATCAGCCCTTTTGCTAACGATCCTTTTGCATTGGTGTGTCAGGCGTATAAAAACCTATATGATAAGCCTTTCCTGGCGCTCTTTGATCAGCATAAGGAGGGTGCAAAAGGTGAGCAAAGGTAACGATTACAGAAAATTGTTCAGCATTGACAGATTTGCGCGGTACTTATACTGTCAGCACGCTCGGCTAAACCAGTTGAGGAGTGATAAGCGTGAGGCAAAGCGAAAACTGCGCCGGCAAACAAAGGCCGAGATCAGAAAAGAAAGGAATGATGCGTGTGACTGAAAATGATAGTGTTGTGAAAGAGCTGAAGAAGAGGTGTGAACAACTGGCGGCTGAGGTTCAAACTTATCATAATGCCGCAGCTCTGTATGGTATCGACCCGATGACTATGCTGACATTGGCGAAGAGTCAGATCAAAACCTGTGCAGACAATATTCGTTTGATGGAGAAAATGGAGAGCGTACTGGATATGTTCAAGTGGGTGCCAAAAGATTTGACCGCAAACGAAGTTTGTAGGGCAATCACTCATTATGATGGCGACGGGTCTAAGCCATATTGTGACCTGGTTTATTGCGGGCTTGATGTTATCCGTAAATATCTTGAAGTGAGGAGTGAGCTTAATGAGTGGAGAAAAAGCAACTTGCCGCTTAGTGAATAACGGCGTTTTGTTAAGTGTTCCTCAATTCGATGTGGGACAAATTGCGGAGTCCGGCCAATGTTTTCGGATTCAATCACTTTCTGATGGAGGTTTTTTGGCAGTTACAGGACAGAAATTTGTGCGAATTATCCCCAAGGAAAATGGAGGATATATATTTTGCTGCGCGTGGGAAGAATTTCGGGATGTGTGGCTACCATACTTCGATTTGGATACGGATTACGGTGTGTATCAGCGCCAAATGTCCGACGATCCGTTTTTGATGGCGGCGATTCAGGCTGGTGGCGGTATCAGAATTTTGCGGCAGGATTTGTGGGAGATGGTTGTCACATTTGTAATCTCCCAACGCAACAATATCCCCCGAATTAGGAACACAGTTGAATGTTTGTGCAAAAATTTCGGAACACAGCTGGGCGAGATAGATGGACATGAAATTTACAGTTTTCCTACTGCGGAACAGCTGAAGAATAAAGACCTTGCCTGCGCGTCTTTGGGGTATAGAGAGAAATATATTAAAGAGCTTTGTAATTGGCAACCTGGATTTTGGGCACGCCTTGCAGAGCAGAACGATGATGGGGCTAAGAAGATTCTGCTGAACCTAAGTGGAGTAGGTGAGAAAGTTGCGAATTGCGTCATGCTCTTTGGCCTACATCGAATGAACAGCTACCCCAGGGATGTGTGGATCAATCGCATGATTGACGATATTTATCATGGTAGTTTTGATTCTAACAGATATGCTGGATACGCTGGATATGTTCAGCAGCTACAGTTCTTCTACTATCGGAAGATGGAAAAGGGGGCGGGAATGTGACAGTTAAGGTTTGCGATATGATTATGGGGGCCGGCAAAACTGAGAGTGCGATCACCCAGATGAATCATGACGATGAGAGTCGCTACATCTTCATTACCCCTTATTTGGATGAGGTAGAACGCATTAAGCGAAGCTGTACTGTTCGAGATTTCAAAGATCCGCAGAATAAAGGAAACCGCAAGCTGGGAGATTTGCACAGGCTTTTAGCAGCGGGAAGTAATATTGCAAGCACCCATTCATTGTTCGAGATGTATAATGCTGAGACAATTTCACTTATTCGGGCCGGTGGATATAAACTTATCTTGGATGAAGTCTTTCAGGTAGCACAGAATCTTGAAATCTCCCCAAAGGATTTGAAGATGCTTCGGGCTGAGATGATAGAGGTGGACGAAGATTGCAAGGTACGATGGGTCAAAGAAGACTACCAGGGGCGTTTTGAAGACTTACGAGATATGTGCATGACCGGAAATGTGATTCTCTATAAGGAATGTCTTATGCTCTGGTTGTACCCCATCGAGGTATTTCACGCTTTTCAAGATATTATTATTCTGACCTATATGTTCGATGCCCAAGTGCAAAAATACTATTTTGATATGGCGGGGATTGAGGTTCAGCGAATTGGCACGGTGTATGAGCGTGGGGAATATCATTTTACAGAATACATTCGTATGCCAGAGTATGTAAAAACCTTACATGAAAAAATTCACATTCTGGAGGATGCAAAGTTAAACAAAATCGGAGATCAATACGCCAGTTTGTCTTTCTCATGGTATGAACGATCACGGAAAGTAAAAGGACAGCCGCAACTTCGCCAAATGAGAAACAACTTAGTAAATGTTTTTACTAATCGCTTTGGTTCTGCGACTGGGCAAAATCTCTGGACTACTTTTAAGGACTACCAGGATGTTTTGAAGGGGAAAGGCTATACCAAAGGATTTCTTTCCTATAATATCCGAGCGACCAATGCTTATCGAGGCCGGGATCATCTGGCCTATTGTGTCAATGTGTTCTATAACCCACTGATGAAGAATTACTTTTTGGATCACGGTGTAGAGGTGAAAGAGAATGAGTACGCTTTGGGCGAGATGATCCAGTGGATTTGGCGGTCTGCAATCCGCGACGGAAAAGAAATCTGGATTTATGTTCCCAGCCGGCGTATGCGTGAACTGTTAAAACAGTGGCTGGTATGTCTTTCTTCTACCGTTAGTGACGAATAAAATCATGGCGGTGAAATTATGGATGATATCAGAGAAACTGCATGGGATCATATCAGTGGAGAAAAGAGGGCAACCTTCTCTACTTCTGAGAAGAAATGGATTAGAGAAATCCAACGATTACATGAACAGTATCCAGACGAAGTGGATATTCGGTGTGTGAACAAAGACGGGAGTATTTTGGCATACGTCCCTGTAGAGTGGTTAAGAATCAGACCAAAAAAGAAAAGCAATCTATCGGCGGAGCAAATAGCGGCGTCAAAAGCAAGACTTGAATTGGCAAGACAAAAACGGCTGGATGATTTAAGGAAAGCTGACGCAGCGGTGGCGACAATGGAAGGAGGTAGCAAATGAACACCGCGAATCAAGAATGTATTTGGAAAGACCAATGTGGTGGCGAGTGTCTTGGGCATTGTCCAGGTTATACACCCGCTGGTAAATCAAATAAGCATAAGAGCCTTTACTTCCGCATTTTGAAGGAAAACGTGGAAGAGTACCAAAAAATGATCAACGACTATTCTGACGGGGAGGCTGATTATTAGTGAACCGTGAACAACGTAGAGCGTTTAAGAAGAAGCATAAGAAAAGCGTGCGTGAGCACGCGGCGGATCGGTTTAATAAGCTCTCTCAGGAGATTGAAAATCCGCTACATGATGGTGATAAAGTACAGCTGGATGTTGATCGAATTATCAGTCGTAAAGATTACGCTCAGACGACGGAAGAATATCATTCTTTTGTTGAGTCCAGCAGGGATAGGGTATTTACTGTTCGCTTGTACCGGAAGCGCAAGGATGGTTTCTCTGCAATTATTGAGTTGGTGGAGGAACCTAAATGGTTGTTCTGGTATGGCGACTTGGTTCTGGTAGAGAATGGAGGGTAGACCTATCAATAACTCAGTGTACATCGTGTCTGCGGACGCGAAAGATTTGTTTTTGTCCAACTACTCCAACGATCGTTGTACGGAATATACCGTAAGATACGGTAGTGGAGATAATCGAGGCGAGTTTAATACAAAACGGTTCATAAATACATTAGACTACAGCTTGGATCTTATTAAAATGCGTGAGGTATATGAAAAAATTTACCGCAGAATGGACTTTACTTTTTCTAAACGAGGAAAAGAATATTGTCGGCGCGTTATCAATGTGACGTTTAAGTATAGTGTTAAGGAATTTAACCGATTCTTTGACAAGACGTACATTAAGTATGGGTATCTTCCTGACGATGTGGAGCTGGTGGACAATATCTGTGTAAAAGACGGAGAGCTGATTGCTGTTCGGATTGAGAACCCCGTGGAGCAACCTGTAGAGCCGGCAGTCTTAGGAAATCTGTTCATATTTGAGGATGGGGTTTACAAACTCGGTAAAAGCATGAAAGTCATCTTTACTGCCGCCCAACTGCGAAGCCGGCTGTATCATGATGGTTTCAAGTGTGATGGCATTCGGTTTCGGCGGTTTAAGCGCTCTGCGGGCAGTGGACGTGTGGGCAAATGCTTATTTATTGATGAGCGGCTTTATCCCCGTATGCACAAATGGGAACAGTGCGGCCTGTACATTCGTGATGGTCAGGAAGTGGATTTGGCAGGGTTTGAGGCTTACATTGCGCTAACATTGAGCAGTATTATTGGTACTGTATCGCTCCGTCCAGAGAACTTCTTGGTAATTGATGACTATACCAGTAAATTCAGAGATCATGTAGTGGCTACCAGAGTGGGAAGTGATGGTTGGCTATCTTCTCAACCGGAAGAAGTTGAGGTTGAAAACAGCATTTGGGATGGGCAGTCTTTGATCGACAAAAGTGCGATGTCGGAGTATGGTGAGCATGGGATGATTTTGCTTCGCAATCGTTTCTTCAAGTCGGCCTGTTTCAACTGCAACATCCAAGACTTTTTTGCAGAACATGGAATTACCGAGGTGTCCCAGCTGAACGGCTTTACTCTTGCGAGTTCAATCAATGATATCAAGGTTATTACAACGCCAAGCAGTATCAAGTATGTGAAGTTTGGCCCACTGGAAACATGGCTAAGGCTTTTAGAAGACGATGGCGATTTTGGCGTGGTAAAGTACGAGAAACCTACGGACTTCTTTGAAGGTCGTATGGTACAGATTCATTACCAGTTGTTGAATACTTTGCAGATGACACAGCAAGAGGTGGATCAGCTGGTCAAGCCGTCGCTGGACTATTTGAGGATGATTCAGACAGATCCGGCTGTACTTCGGTATCATATTCGATATTCCGGTGCTGATAAACCCATTAACGCAGCACCGACCACAAATGATATCGTGTACCAAATGTTGGGTGTTACAGATCAATTTGCAAACACCCGACTATATGAGGATTTCAAGCACGATATAAGCAAAGCGTTCAAAAAAGATATCCGCCGAGGTCATATTCTGGTGGATGGCAATTATTCTACTCTTCTGGGAAACCCGATGGAGATGTTGTATGCGGCAATCGGGTTTTTTGATGGAGTGAGTCAAATCGGAGCAGGCAACATTTATAGCAAGCGTTTTCATTTTAATCAAACTGTTTTGGGATCTCGTAGTCCCCATGTAACAATGGGCAATATTTTGTTGACAAAGAATCGTGAAAATCCAGAAATTGAGCGATTCTTCAACCTTACCAAAGAGATCGTCTGTATCAATAGTATCAACGAGAATATCCTGTTCCGTTTGTCTGGCGCAGATTTCGATTCAGATACTATGCTTTTGACTGATAATCCGATCTTAATTGGGGCTGCAGAGAGGAACTACCATCGTTTTCTGGTGCCTACCAGTTTGGTTGACGCTAAGAAAATCGTGCGGCACTATACTTGTGCCGATCAGTCTGATTTGGATATCAAAACATCTGTCAACAAGATTGGTGAAATCGTAAATCTTTCACAGGAGCTAAACACCAAACTTTGGAACGCTCTGAATAGCGGTGCAGATTTTACTGATGTGGAAGAGCTATATTGTGAAATCGCTCAGCTGGATGTGCTATCCAATATCGAAATAGATAAGGCCAAGCGGGAGTATGCTGTAGACAGTGTGGCAGAAATTAAGAGGTTACGGAAGAAGCACGAAACGCGGGATGATGATGGTCGGCAGATCAAGCCTAATTTCTTTGGAAAGATCGCTCGAATGAAAGGCTATTATGACAGCGATAGAAAAAACTATAAATTCCATGATACTACGATGGATTATCTACAGCATAGCCTTAATACTTTCCGTGCAGGTCACGTTCATCGTGATTATGTGCCGTTTTCCACATTGCTGTTTCCGAAAGCAGAACATTCCGTTCATTCGGTGAAATATCCACAAGTAGACCGCATCTTGGAAATCGTTCGGGATATGAGGCTGAAGATTCAAACAATCTGGAATGGGACAGCTGATGACCTTGATAATTATGGCAAGGCAATCTTGGTGAACGAGATTCGTCAAGAATATCTTAGCTACATTGAAAAGCTCAAACTAAACCGCCATACGGCATACCGTTTGCTATTGGCGGTTGAAGATCCAGCTAACAAAGAAATATCCCGAACACTCTTTTATGCTCTGTTCTCTTTGCCAAATCGAGACTTTTTAGATTTGATTGAGCAGAGTCGTACACCAATTCCGCTACTGGTGGAGGATGAGAATACTGCGGGAAGCATCGAGATTTATGGTTTCCGATTCCGGAAAGAGATGATGATTCCGGCAAATTTGGCGGATTGTATTTGTTAAAAACGTACAAGAACAGGCATAAATTATTGCTTTTTGGTAGAAAAATTCTAAATTGACTACGCCTAACCACCGAGATAACTCGGTGGTTAGGAATGAAACTTTTTTGGTCTAATTATGAAGGGGAAGTGACGAACAAAATCAAATCCCCAAATCTACATGAAAAGGATGAGTTTCGTGATTTCGATTACTAAGCAAGAGAAAGACCTATTGGTCAACCTATTCCCGCACTATAAGTTTCCTCGCACTATGAAACAGGATTCTAAGCGGCATCATTACTTCTGTACAGAGAGCGAAGAGCTGATGCGTCCAATCGCTGGCAGTAACTCTGCGGCTGCGGAACTTGTAAGGGAGTTTGATCGTCAACGTGCGCTGTGTGAAGCACGAAGAAAAAGCCAGTGTGGTGAGCGTTGATGGCCTTTCAGGAGCTAAGAGAGCAGTTCACAAACGCTACAATCGACTGTTCTGATGGGACTTTGACAGAGTTTCATAGGGATGAGGTACGCACCTACAGCATAGAGGAAATTTTGAAGCGGTGGAATGGTGTGCCTAATATCACACTAACAATCGAGCGACGGATAGATCTGCCGCCAACAGAAGAGAGGTGAGACAATTCGTGAACCCTAAGTACGAGCGAAAAGATGGCGAAGACCTTTATGAGTATGGGCTTCGTTTGATTGAAATTAAAATGGAGCAAAAACCAGACGACTTGGACTGGGAGGATATTGTGGAAGCGGCTCAGTTAGACTGCCATAGAGACAGTCTGAGAAAGGCTGCGTCTGTCACGCCCTATTCTGGTTATGCTGTAGCCCAGCATTTCAAACGAAAATATTCGGCTGAAGACCGACCAGATAAAGAGCAATATTTGGGAGAACTTGATATCAAAATCGCCGAAGTAAGGAAAGAGGCAAAGCGCTTTTTCGACCAGCGGCGTGAGTTTAATAAGCTGGTTGACCGCATTGGACGGGCCGAAAACTTGGAAGACCGTCTGGCAGAAGCAGCTGTGGCGCTGAATGAGTCTGTACCTTTAAGCATGGATAAGTCAACGGCTTACGCCTATGACAATAACGAGGCGGTTATTGTGTTTGCGGATTGGCATTACGGTATGGTGACAGATAATATCTGGGAGCGCTATAACACCGATGTGTGCCGCCGCCGTGTGGAACGGTTGGTGGAGATTACAAGTGAGCGAATTAGGCTTCATCGTTGCCGTAGGCTCCATGTTCTTCTACTGGGTGATATGGCTCATGGGGCGATACACACCAGCGCCCGTGTTGCGTCTGAAGAATTGGTCTGCGATCAGGTAATGCAGGTATCGGAAATCATTGCCCAGGCTGTGGCAGCTCTGGCAGATACAGTAGAGGAGACTGTAATACACGCTACTTATGGAAATCATTTGCGTACCGTTCAGAATAAGCAAGACAGTATTCATGCCGATAACATGGAGCGGCTTATTCCCTGGTGGTTGGAGCAGCGGCTTGGGGATCGGGATGATATCCAGTTTCCACAAGCTGAGTATTATGAATTTTTGTATTTCAATGTGTGTGGCTATCAAATTTGTGCTACCCACGGCGACCTGGACAATGTAAAGAATGCTGGTAGGACGTTGAATACTCTGTTTGTAAAGAAGTATGGCTCTGGGATTGATTATGTTATTCTTGCCGATAAGCACCACAAAGAGGAATTTGAGGAGCTTGGTATTGAAAGCATGATTGTAAGGAGCCTATGCGGAACAGATGAGTATGCAAACGGTAAGCGTCTATATTCTACTCCAGGTCAGCTGATGATGGTGTTTGCACCTGGAGTCGGTGCGGATGCCTATTATCAAATCAAACTGAACTGAGGAGTGATCATGTGCTCAAAAATGATTTGGTAGTTGCCCTATCTGAAATGGATTATTACAAAAATCAGGCTGGCGCAGTCATTAGCGATGTGTTCCGTGTTATTGCGGAGGCGTTGGCCCAAGGCGAAAAGGTAACGATTCGAGGATTTGGGACATTTGAGGTAAAAACACGAAAAGGTTGTCTTGTGCGTGATATTCACACCAAAGAGCAACGAAAAATGGACGATTATCAGGTGGTTGTATTTCGTCCTGGCGATAATCTAAAGGATGCAGTAAGATCTAACAATCCTCAGAAACTCCGTCTGCTGAGTAGATCAGAAAAAAAATAAAAAAATTTTGTTCGCCGCTATTGACAACAGCATCAAAGCGTGCTATACTATGACCATAGCGGCGAACAAAATCAATGTTCCTTGAAAATTTAATCTTTGCATCATGCTTATTACTAACTCGGTGAACAAAGTGTGTCAGCATTCCGAGGCGTATGGTATTTTCGGTCTGGCTTGGCGATTGCCTATAGGCGTCGCAAATTAGGGATACCTTTCAAGTGAGGCCGCTGTCGTATAGCGATGTACGATGGGGAGGTGGAAACCGCCAACAAAAACATATGTCGCCAAGAGTTATCGCTTCATAACGCACAGAACTTTCGGGCGCAACAATAGACGCTCCTGTGGAGAATAAGCCTTGCAGTAGCTCGGTGTGGTAGCTGAGATATACGGAGGTAAAACCAATAATGCGCTCCTGTCTTGATGTCGGAGAAATCTGGCTATAACGAAAGTCGCTGGTTAAAGTAGCCGTAGGACAGAGTGTTCAATTCTTTTGAAATGTATTACTATGAAAAAGTAAGTAAATTCAAAAATTTCTGAACGAACGGTGAAATTTGTGAGTAAACAGGCTCACACAGGAGGTGGCGCTACGGCGCTGGGGCAAGAAGTTAGAGGTCGCTCCTCGAAGCTCAGACTTGTCTCCCTGGTGGCGGAATAATGAAGAAGATGATGGAGGTAGGGCGAAGGCCCAGT
Organism: Clostridiaceae bacterium; assembly: GCA_009911355.1. Taxonomy (GTDB): domain Bacteria; phylum Bacillota; class Clostridia; order Oscillospirales; family Butyricicoccaceae; genus QXXE01. The sequence continues at coordinate 91,754 of QXXE01000004.1, forward strand.
GGTGAGTATGATGGAGAGATTAAATTTTTCTTAGAAACAAACAAAATCAATGTATGGGGTTGTAGCTCAGTTGGGAGAGCGTCTGTTTTGCAAGCAGGAGGTCGGGAGTTCGATCCTCCCTAATTCCACCAGCAAGATATGTTGGTTATGCTGACGCTTGTGTGGTTCAGTTCATTACTTAACTGCTATTCCTGTCAGAAACCTATCGGTCATGAACGAGGTTCTTCGGACGCATATCGCTAAATCGGGATGTAGCTCAGTTGGTAGAGCACACGACTGATAATCGTGCGGTCAGAAGTTCAATTCTTCTCGTCCCGACCATAGGCACTTTGACAATTCTATATGGGGCCGTTTTTAGATTCGACGGGGTTTTGAGAGTGCAAGACTCACAGGTAGATGACCGCCTAAAGGCATACCTAAAAATGAAATGACAACACTGAATCTGTCGTAATGATCCACCCCGCTTTTGCTGCTTTTGTGGCTGAGAGGGCTGCTGCCTAATTGGTGGCTGGACTCCAAAACGACGCACCAGCTGGATATGGGTAAGCGTCTGCGGTTAAAGAATCATCCAGCACATACAGTTTTTCCTTGTGCTTCTGTTGAATAAAGACAAGGTGGTGGAGGTGTACAAACCAGTACGCCCTGGGAAAGATTTGACGATATCGCAAGTGCCCGCCGCAAGGCATCGCTGGAAAATCGTCTATTGTGTAAGAAGGTCTTGCTCATGTAGGAATTTCGGACAGGGGTGCGAATCCCCTCGGCTCCACCATACATAGGGACACTAACAGCAACTTGCAAACTTTTTATGGTAAAAGAGAGAAATGTGTCCTATGAGACGCACACAGCAATTTTACAAAATATTCTATTTTACAAAATATTCTATCAAATGTTTTTAAGTCTGACAAAGACAACCACCTCCATTTTTTTGCGTCTCGTAGTTAAAGTATTGGCCCGTAGTCCAGATGGTAGAACGGCGGACTGTTAATCCGTATGTCGGGGGTTCAAGTCCCTCCGGGCCAGCCAGTAGGTCAAAACATGGCAGGGAGTTTACAGGCAACTGATGTCTACATCAATGCTGTTTTTAGAACTGCCAACATATTGCGGGGTAGAGAAGTGGTCATCTCGCCATCCTCATAAGTTGGAAATCGTGGGTTCGAGTCCCACCCCCGCAACCAGGGCTTTTCGGTGTTGGCAAATTCCCTATCGCCTGGGAATCGCCTCAACGAGCATCTGCGAAGCAGAAAAACCGACTCACAGACACTCACCCATAGAGTTACGACCAAGGAAGGGCGCAGAAATGGTATGGGGATTTGCGATTGCGACACGTTGGCAATGCGGAAGCTACAACAGGGATGGACAACCTGCTGGGTGTACGACAGAAATGCTACATCCAGGTAAACCCAAGAAGCGGTGTTACTGCTTTCATCTACCGAAGCAGCGTGAAGGCTACGATAGTGCTATCTATGTGGGAATAGCTCAACTGGTAGAGCGCCGTCCTTCCAAGTCGGATGTTGCGGGTTCGACTCCCGTTTCTCACTCCATATGGGGATATGGCGGAATTGGCAGACGCACCGGATTTAGGTTCCGACGCCAACGGCGTGTGGGTTCGACTCCCACTATCCCTACCATTGGAGCACTAACAGCAACTTTTTGGAATCAACTTTTAATTGACAACCCAAAATGTGCTCCGTAGGAAACACGCTGGTGTGATGGAATTGGCAGACGTGGCAGACTCAAAATCTGTTGCCAGTAATGGCGTGTGGGTTCAAATCCCACCACCAGCACCAAGCCGAATAAGGGTTTATAGTAGGCGGAGGGCAAACCAGAAACCCTGACACGCTCTATTCAGAGTGGAAATAGTGATTGCGTAAGGCAACGATACACACTGTTAGGCCCGTTATGATACCGTAGCCAAGATTGGTAAGGCTCTGGGCCGCAACCCCAGGATCGTAGGTTCAAATCCTATCGGTATCTCCATAAAGAAACCCCGCCTTTCGGCGGGGGAGAGAAATCACAGCTCAATACCGAGCTTTTCAGCGATTTCTTCGGGAGACATATCGGATGCTTTTGCCAGGATCTGTTGGATTTTGATTGGCTTTTCAAGCTCTGCTTTTTCTGCTTGTAGCTTTGCGATCTGGGCGTCGATGTCCTTGATACGTTGTTCCGGTGTGCGTTTCCTACGAGTAACGGTTTTCTTTTCCTCAGCCATGGTTATGCCTCCTTATAAAGTTTGCTACAAGAAGTTTATACCATATTTCTGAGAAAAATACAATAGCGATTTAGGGGTGTCGCCAAATGGTAAGGCACGGGACTTTGACTCCCGCATCGCTGGTTCGATTCCAGCCACCCCTGCCAAAGATGTGGTGGCGGAATAGGTAGACGCTATGGAGTCGTAAGACAGTGGTGGAGAGCTGTGCGGCGTTTGACAAAGACGATACAACCGGAGGACTCCAGCTCTGGCTGGGTTATGTGAGGTGCAAATCCTCACCCACATCTTAATATATGCTCCCATCCTCTAACTGGAATAGGAGGCTGGCTTCTCAAGTCAGCAATGCGAGTTCGATCCTCGCTGGGAGTGCCATAAATTTGGTGCCGTGGACGAATTGGTAGAGTCACCGCCCTTTCAAGGCGGAATTTGAGAGTTCAAACCTCTCCGGCATCACCAAGAAAGAGGTATTTTTATGCCAAAGAAAAATGAGAGTTCTGGCAAGATTGTTAAGAAAATTCCGGCGTCTGAGAACGGCCCTGGTGTTCACTGTACTACAACTTCTGGGCAGGAGTATTTTATTACCCAGTGTCTGGAACGGATGAGGTTTACGCTTTGGCATAAAGTGGACGGAGGATTTACGCAGATTGCCACAGCAAAATCTCCGCTTGACTTAGATGAAAAAATACCTTGGGATAAATAAAAATGGCCTCGTAGCTCAATCGGGAGAGCGCCAGCCTGTCACGCTGGAGGTAGCGGGATCAAAACCCGCCGAGGTCGCCATATAGGGGTCTGGTGTAACGGTAGCATGAAAGTCTCCAAAACTTTTGGTGAGAGTTCAAATCTTTCGGCCCCTGCCATGCTGACGTAGCTCCAATGGTAGAGCAGTTGTTTCGTAAGCAGCGGGTTCAGAGTTCGAGTCTCTGCGTCAGCTCCATTTGCTGGTGTAGCTCTAATGGTAGAGCAACCGTTTTGTAAGCGGTGGGTTCTGGGTTCGAGTCCCTGCACCAGCTCCATATTTGCCCGATTGAGATAACATATCACGGCTGTGAGTGGCGGTCGTAATCCAAGGTGGCCTCCTGTGAGGGAGTGACTGGGCATAAAAGAAAGAGCGGTTAGGTAGCGTTGTACTATCGAGGGCGTTGCGGAAGCTGCGCACAGGCCATAGCCGCACACAGATGGCAACAGCCACGTAACTGCGGAAGCGTGGATATGTGCAACGGATGTCATGTACATCGAAATACCTTGGTAGACTCAGATGGGAAACACTAATCCCCCTGCTCCCCGATAGAAAGGCTGAAATATGGCACAGCGTAAAGGTGTGTGGTGAGACTGGGAGTGGAGTCACTTATGCAATTTATATAGGGGAGCGCCAGAGTTGGAGAGCTGGGGCGGACTGTAAATCCGTTGCTTTCGGGCTGAGTGGGTTCGATTCCCACCTCCCCTACCACAAGTGTTTGTTGCTACCCGATATGCAACTAAAACAAGGTCGGGTTCAAATGGCGGAGTGGCCGAGTGGTTGATGGCACCAGTCCTGAAAACTGGAGGCGGTGATGAGCCGTCCGTGGGTTCAAATCCCACCTCCGTCGCCAACGGGATGTGTTGATATTTACCATTTTCTAACGACCCTATGATAAACGGTACGAAAAGGCGTTACCCCTACGAAACGGGCGGTGGTCTTATGCGCTGACCTGTGATTACCGTTAAACAAAAATGCGCATATATGGGTTGATAGCTTATGAGGTCTGAGCGACGGTCTGAAAAACCGTAGGATGAAGGATCGTTACCTTCTCAACCCACCAGCCTGAAAAGGCACACCTCTACCCTGGATGACGTGTGACGGTTCTGACACGTCGGTAAAATAAAAGTTGACCGAGTGCGGGTAGTATAAGGGTCGCTCCCTCCGGTGAAATTCCGGCGCAGACAAAACGCGATAGATAACCTAAACGCTGTAAGCAAAGCGGCATAGCCGATCAGGAGCGCGGCGGGCTAACATACCCCAACGGGACTTCGAGAGCCTGAAAAAGTATGTTTTGCACCCGTATCAGTGAGGGTAGGCCAGTGGGATACGGCCACACAGACCCTACCCACCCTTATATATGCGCCTGTAGCTCAGTTGGTAGAGCAGCTGGCTTTTAACCAGTTGGCCGGGGGTTCGAGTCCCTTTAGGCGCACCAGCAAAATACTATAACGACTAAAAAACCTCGGAATCTTCGGATTTCCGAGGTTTTGTCATATTAAGAAGGGAGGTCGCAGTATGGCGGCAAAGAAACAGCTAAAGAAACCTGCTCCTTTGAAAGTGAATAAGGATGCAAAACCGAGCGAGGCCGAGCCGCGTGTTGTTGAGGATAGGGTATATCGCTGTCCACGCTGCGGCCATGAGTACACAAAGCAAGAGGGAAATTTTTCTCCTTCTAAGTCCCCACTGTTTAAGGGGAACAACGGTTACGTAGTTTACTGTCGTAAATGCGTGGCAGAAATGTTTGAAGAGAATATCCCGTTCTTTGATAAGGATGAGGATTCTGCAATGGAGCGCGTGTGTCAGATTATTGATCTATGTGTGGACGAAACAGCATGGGCCGCTTCACGAAAAATCAGTGCCAATCGCAATCGCATGAGTGGATATATCTCTAAGCTGAATATTAAGCAGAGCAGCAAAGAGTCCACATATTCCGATACGCTAATCAGGCGCTTTGAGGCTGAGGTTGAAAATGCTGCGACTGTACAAGAGGCGGAGGACAATGACGATATTACAACTAATATCGAGGTGATCCGCAGATTTGGATTGGGATTCTCTGATGGTGATTATGATACCCTGCAAGGAGAATATGACAGCTGGGTAGATCGCTGTGGTGCGCCTGTGGATAAACGACAGGATGAGCTTTATGTTTCCATCTGCTATTTGAAGCTGAATTTACAAAACAGTGTGAAAAATAGTGCGGCAGGTGTTGGTGCTCTTGCAAATTCCTACAAGGCGTTTATCGAAGCGGCCACAACGGAGATTGAAGATCGTAAGAAGAAAGCAGAAGCAGAAATGCAGCTCAGTCCTTTGGGTGTGATGATTCGGGATATTGAGGAACATTGTCCGGCTGACTTCTATAAGGATAAGGCGATTTATGCTGATTATGACCATCTAAAAGAGTACATTCAAAGGTTCATGTTACGGCCACTCAACAACCTTTTAACTGGCTCCAAAGAAATGGATAAGGAGTTTAACCTGTCTGGATCGGAGGAGTGAGCATGAATTACGAAAAAGTTATGGATGAACGGCAGCGTCATGTACATGAGCATTTTTCATCCTCAAACTATCTGGGAGATCCCCATAGAGTACAGAAACTAATGGATTGGATTACCTTTTGGAGAAGAAACCCAAGCCGTTTCGTACAGTATTATTTTGGGATTACTCTTCACCTTTATCAACACATTATCTTGTTTCTAATGGATATCTTTCCAAGTATTTGTCTGGTTGCAGCGCGGAGTGCCGCAAAATCCTTTATCATTGCGATTTATGCTTGTAAGGAAGCAATTTTGCGACCAGGTGCGAAAATCGTCGTAGCTTCAGCCACGAAGGGACAGGCAAAGCTGATTGTGTCTGAGAAAATCCAGAAGGAAATTCTACCTCGATCTCCGTTGTTGCAGGCGGAGATTGAGCGCATCCGTGATAATCAGAATGAAATTGAGGTTTTCTTCCATAATGGAAGCTCTATTATTGTGGTGCCGGCCAATGACAATGCTCGTGGACACCGTGCGACTGTAATGATTTATGAAGAGTTCCGTATGATTCTGAAAAACATAATTGATACCGTTCTCTCTCCTTTTCTATATGTGCGGCAGGTTCCATGTATTTTGAAGTATGAGGAATACAGTTCTTTGATCGAGGAGCCGAAAGAGGTCTATATCAGTTCTGCATGGTATAAAAACCATTGGATGTGGGATCAGATGAAGATCATCGTGAAAGATATGTTGAAAAAAGATTCTGCTATTCTGATTGGCATGGATTATAGCATTTCGTTGAAACACGCAATCAAACCAAGGGCGTTCCTTATCAAAGAACGGAACAAACTGGATAGTGTAGCATGGGCAATCGAGTACGAAAACCAAATGATTGCCGAAAACGCCCACGCTTACTTTACTTACGAGATGTTGAATAAGAACCGTTGCCTAAAACGTCCATTCTATCCACGGAAAAACGAGGATGTTTTGATGCGGGCAAGAAATCTCTATGCTATTCCTCGGCAGCAAGGAGAAATCCGTATTATATCTTGTGATATTGCCACTGAGGGGGGAGACAGCAACGATAACTCTATTTCTCTTGTATTCGTGCTTTGCCAGAAAGTATGGAATACAAGACTTCTGATGTGAACGGAGAACACATTGAAGTTAAGCAAGGGTATCGCCGGCAAGTGGTGTATATGGAACCTCAAACGGAATTTGAAACAACCAAGCAGGCCATTCGGATCAAACAACTATTTACAGACTTTGATGCGGACTACTGTGTATTGGATACCAGAAATGCAGGTATTGCTATTTACGATGCCTTAGCGAAGGTTCTATATGATGTAGAACGCAATGTAGAATATGAGCCTTGGTCGTGCATGAACGACGATAACCTAAGATCTCGTATCGTAATTGCCGGTCAGAAAGAAGTAGTTTACTCTATTAAAGCCCAGTTGGAAACGAACAGTAAAATCGCTGTATGTATGAAAAATACACTCAACAGTAAAATGATTGAGCTAATGGTGCCCAATCAAGAGGGTGTGGAGGAACTACAGCGAATTGTTCCGGACTATGAGACAGCAGATGTCGAAACTCAGCTTTTTTATGAGCGTCCTTTCTTGGAAACTGTAGCACTAATCAATGAAATGATTGGGCTGGAGTATACGGTGCAAAATCAAACTGGGCTTATTAAAATTGAAGAACGGTCTGGAGCACGGAAAGACCGGTATACTTCGGTATCTTATGGCAACTATTTCATTGAGCTTTTGGAGCAGGATCTATTTTCGGATAGTTCAGAATACGAATATGTAACATTTTACAATTAAGGAGGTGAAGATTTATGGCAGGTGAATCAAGATTTCGGTCATGGCTGACCAGACTGACAGGCGGGGAAAATCATCCAAGAGATACTACTGAGCAGAATGCGATTTCCTCTACAGTGGAAGCAGTTTTACATGAGTTCAACACTCAACTCGGAGCGGCCTATTTGAATGCGGTCGGTTGTGGAAGCTCTAAGACAGCACCATATTCTACGGAGCAGATTATCAGAATGGCGCAAGAACCTATGAGATACATTACTGAGCTGCGTCAGTGGGCACGTTGGGCGTATTACTCCAATGGGACGGTTGGCACTGCGATTGACGCCCTGACAAGTCTTCACTCTCTGGATTACATTGTGACGGCAAGACCCAAAAAGTCCGGTGGTCAACGTAAAGGCTATCGCACTAATGCTGATCGGATGAATAGTGTTCTTCGTTCTATGCGCTACAAAGAGGTGATTCGTGACGCTGTTTTTCATAATGCCAACGAAGGAATGTATGTAGGGTACATGGAAACCCGCACTATTCCTGTAGAGCGGAGGTTGGCGCTGACGGATGCGGATATCAATGGCATTACTGATATCAACTCTGCTGGCGTCAACACGGTAGTTATCTCTCTTCCTATTGAATATGTAAGAATTATTGGCCGTAGGAATAACTGCTACGAGGTAGCGTTTGATCTGCGGTATTTTGATGGTATGTTGGATGACGAGCGCAAGCGGAAATTACGTGGATTTCCTCGGCAAATTCAAGACGGCTGGGAAAAGTATCACAATGGTGGGTTTGAAAACGGCGCTACATGGCTGAGGTTGGATTGGCGCAAAACGATTGTAACCAAAATTAAAAGCAGTCAGAACGATCCGTATGGCGTTCCGTTTGCTGTTGCGGCTTTGGATGATATTGATTATGCCAAGTATTTTATCAATACCAAGCGTCATGTGTTGGATAAGGTAAACAATCAGATTTACTACGAGACATTTCCAGAGGGGAAAGATAAGGGTACTTCCGCTCTATCTCAGAAGCAACAGGAAAATCAGCATAACACGGTAAGACAAGCTCTGACACAGCGCACAAATTCCAGCGGCATTGCATTTTTCTCTTTGGCGGCAGGCACAAAAATGGATAGCCTGCCAGTCAATATTGACTTGCTGGACGAGGATAACGAGAATGCGATCAAAGAAGATGTGAACGAGGCTATCGGTGTGGGCGCGGCGGCTCTAAGCGGAAGCAGTTCCACAAGCAACTATGCTACGGCCATGCTGAATCTGGAGATTGTGGCAAACAATGTTTTTACATGGATTGAGGCTATTGTTGAGGAGTTGAACAAGTGCTTAAACTATAATGTAATTCGTGATAACAGTTATCGCGTAGAGTTTAGGGTCCTGCCTATTACATTTGCTAATCGGGAGAAGCAGGTAAAATATTTCTCTGATCTGTATGCGCGTGGCAAAGGGAGCTTGCTTGCATGGATTGCAGCAACGGGTATCAATGCTGACGACTATCTCTCTCTCATGGACTTGGAGTTGGAGGAAGATTTTGAAAATCGCTACCCAGTCCATAAAACTTCGTTTACTGTGACGGGTAAAGACGCTCCAGATGGCGATGTAGATAAAAGTACCAGCGGTGATGCGCCACAAAATGCAAGCACCGCATCTACAACGGCTAATAATGGAAATGCAAGTCCATCTCCTTCTGATACGTAAAGGGAGGTGAAGAAGTATGGCTGAGAAGTTTTTTTATCCAATTTGTTATGAGATTTCCAGCGAAAGCAAGATTGCAGGCAGACGGCCTATCAAGGTCATCCTGCATGAAATCTTTCCAGACGATTCTACGTGGCAGGAGAATGGAATCTCGTGGATTGAGAAATATGTACAAGCTAACCTGCATTCTGTAGTAGGTATGTCAATTACCGTTGAGTTTCTGACAGATGATAGAGACATTCCTTATGGGCACGGAATGACTGAGATTCGTGTACAAGATAACTTGCCTTTGTTTGAGGATGCTACTATGGTGGGGCATTTTGACAGGGCGTATATTGATGACGTTGAAATTGATGGTGTAACGAAGCGAGTGTTGATTGCTGAGGGAACACTGGACGAGATGCGTTATCCAAAGTTTGTAGCTTGGCTGCGTGAGCATATGGCAGAATCCACTATTAAGGGATCTGTCGAAATTGTTGGTAAAGCCGAGCATGATGGACACATTATTTACTCCGGCGGTTGGAAAGAGCAGGGTCGTATTCCGCAAATCTATGATTACAGTGGCTATGCAATCCTTAGCGTCAAACCGGCTGATGAGGCCGCTATCGTGATGGAGTTAAATAATAAAAAGCAACAAAAGGAGGAAAGTACCATGGATGAGAAGCTGAAAAATGAATTGATGGCGGTCATCTCCGGAGCTGTTTCCGAGTCCAATTCCAAGTGGGATGAATACTGGGCAAAGGTTGAGGCAAAGGATGCTGAGATTGCCCAGCTCCAGGCGGACATCAAACTCAAGGAGGCCGAAATCGCACAGCTGCGGGCCGACTTTGAGGCGGCAAATGCCGCACAAGCCGCTGCTGAGGCTGGACTGACTGAGGCAAATGCCGCCAAGGAGACGGCAGAAGCCAGTTTGAGTGAGGCTAACGCCAAGATCGCCCAGCTTGAAAGCGAAGCTGCCAAAGCCGAGCTAAATGCAGCATTGGCACCTTACACCGAGGAGCAGCAGGCGATCGCAAAAGAGGAGATCGACGCTTTCAATGAGAACCCCGGAAGTGTGGAAATCAATGCTATCGTGGGCAAGATTTGTACTGAGATGGTGCGCTTGTCACGCGAGAAGTCGGTTGCAGAAACCAACGCTGCCAGTGAAATTGATGTTTTCGCTATGACAGACAGCACTAAGCTGGAAGCTGACGACGGTGAAGTCGATGTATTCTAAGAAAGGAAAGTGAGAGGAAATGAAAGCAAAGACTATCGGTTATTTCAAGAATGTTCAGAACGTCGGCTACTGCAAAGCTGCTGTCGATCTGAAGGTGGGTATGGGCGTGATTCTGGATCGCGCTGCTAAGACGGCTAATTTGCCTGCCAGTGCGGATGAGGCTAAGGCGTGCCACCGCATCGTTACCAATATTAACGATAAGCCTGAGATGCACAATTACAGTGAGACTGTGGAGGTCAAGGAGGGCGAATATGTTCGTGCTGACGATTTGACTTCCGTGGCAAACATGGAGATGGAGTTTGCCGACTATGAGATCAACGGCGGTGTTGACAGTGTTGACGCTGGCGATACCCTGGTGTTTGGCACTGATGGCCTGATTGTAAAGGGCACAAGTGACGGCTACAAGGTGTACTTTGAGGTCATCGAGAAGACCGCGTATATGGGTAAGGGTATTCTGGCCGTTATCCGCGTGCAATAATGAAGGAGGGAGAAAACATGAACCCGATTTATGAAATCAATATGAACAATGCTCAGGTTGTTGTTGACACTGGGCGTGTTAAGCAGAACTCCCCTGTTGTCGAGGTGTTTTCTGCTCTCGCAGCGGGCATGAAGCCCAATGTGGATGCCAAGGTTTTGGACAAATCTGTGGCAACGCTGAAGGAGCTGTCTTCTAAGGCTTTGGCTGGCGATCTTGCCGCACAGAGCGAAATCAATACCATTGTCCGTTTCGCTATTGAGCCGAAACTGCTGGAGGCTGTGCGCCTATTCGACTTTATGGGTACTTATCGTCGGATCGGATACCACGAAGCTCCTATGATGAAGACCTATAAGTATGAGAGCGTGGATTCTCGTTTCCAGGCTTCCAGTGCTGATGTGCCGTTTGCGGCTTGGAATTGGCGTGAGTACCCCATCGGCACCCAGACTATTTCTGGTGGCTTTGCTGTTGATTACCGTGAGCTTCAGAGCGGCAATTTCGACGGCAATATTGCCGAGGGTATGAACCAGGTGCAGACTGATATGCAGAATAAGGCTGTCTATTATGTGATGACTGTTCTGTACAATGCGCTGAAGAACGCTAAGGGCGTGAAGCACTTTGCTGAGTCCACCGGTATTACCAAGACCGGCGTTGACAATATGCTGAAGTCCATGCGTCGGTACGGCAAGGTCAACATCGCTGGTGACTACTCTGTGGTTAGCCAGTTTAACGATTTTGCTGGGTTCAAGTCTCTGGCAGCTGACGAGACGCGGTACGCAAACACTATTGTCGCTGAGGAGATTCGTAAGACTGGACTTGTCAATTTGTACAACGGCGCAATCGTGACCGAGCTGCCCAACGCAATTAACTGGACGAAGCTGAATGCTGCGGGCACCGACTACGATCTGTATATGCCCCAAGGTCTGCTGTTCTTCCTGCCCCGTGGCGCTGTGTCCCCGCTGCAGGTCTTCCTGCGTGGTGGTCTGACCACTATGACTGGTGACGACATCGTGACTCGGCAGCATCTGACCCGCTTCGACATGGAACTGGGCGCTGGTGTTGCGGAGGGTATGGAGGATCAGATCGGTCTGATTTCCGACACCAACTTTGAGGCACCCACCGTCTAAGCGACGAACTAAATCAAAGAAAACTAAAAGGGAGGGGTAAAACCCTCCCTAATTTTCAATAACAAGGAGAATCGTTATGGCAACAAATAACAATGTCCTGGTAAATAATCTGTGCGCTTGGCCTCTCTCTTTCTGGCGTAAAGCTGGGCAGGGTGATGTTGAGATCCCCGCGAACGCGAAGAACTGGCCTCTGCTGTCATTCGAGGAGGTTCAGGCACAGATTCAAACTGGGAATAGGATGTTCACTGGCACAGACGGTATGGGCAACCATGCTCGTATTCAGATTGTCAATGATGAGCAACGTAAGCAGCTTTTCGGCCTGGAAAGTGTGGAGACAGACGCTCCTGCTCTGCTGAACCTGGATGCTGTCAAGGCATTGCTGAATATCCGTACTAAGGCCAAGTTCAACGAGCAGCTTAAAGCAATGGTAACAACCGATGCTGAGAAGAAGATGCTGGTAGAGTTGGCACAGCAGGCCGGGTCAGATGATGTTGAGGCGTGGAAGGTGGATGCCCTACGTGCTCTGGCTGAAACTGCCGCCGTTTAGGTCTGAGAGAGGAGAGGGTATGGAATATGCCTAACGCTAAGAGAACAACCTTTGCGGATATTGAGAAAACCTTCCATTCCATGCCTTTGACGAAATTTGAAATCCCAGAAGGATTAGAGGCAGAATGGCTTGCCACAGCGGTTGCAGATTATGAGTTGAATTTAAGCTGCGACTTGCGGTATAACGAGAAAACACAAAAGTTTGCCGGCAAACTGGATAGAACCGTTTGCCGGACGCTGGCGCAGATGATGTATGTGTCTTATCTGCAAAGGGAATTGAGCCGTGTCATGGCCTTGAATGGTATTTACGGTAAAGATGTACAGCTGACAGGGCAGGATGCTACAAAGCGTGTGACCAAGCAGGAGCTTGACGATCAGATTGCTTTGGTTGAAAGACTGCTCCATCGGCAGAAAGATCATACGTATGGATAAGGGGTGGTAATATGTCAGAGGAATCCAAGAGCTGGTATCGGATGACACGCCCCCTTTTCAACAGCGGTTTTGAGGATGATGAGTTTTGGGCATATGGTCAGGATGGCTTTCAGGAGGTGCTTGACTCTTTTATCGGGGCCGATGTGTTGATCTATGATAAGGCTGTATATGCCCAGCCACAACAGGTAAGAGCAATCGTTCAAAATAAGACCAGCGATGTTTACAACAGCACGACAGTACGACAAATTCTCTGTAATATTGGAATTTTGAAGTGCGGGCAGTATGTGAAATACGATGGAGCATTCTGGCTGGTCAGTGCGTTGCCAGACAACAACCGTATTTACGAAAAAGCGGTATTGTGGAAATGCAAACATTCCATTCGATTTGTTTCCCCGCTGACTGGTGAGATTGTAGACTATCCAGTATTTAGCACCAATAGTACACAGTACGGTACAGGTGAGTTGGAAAAGACCCACATGAATGTTGGAGAAGATCAGCATTTAATTTATCTCCCATTTAACCAAGAGACGATTTTGCTGGATGACAATTTCCGCTTTATCATGGATAAAAGACGTGACAAGCCAAGTGTCTATCGTATTACAAGGGTAGATCCTGTTTCTTATGCGGTAGGCAGTGAGCGTGAGGAGGATGGGTTAATTCAATGGTCAGTGCTGCAAGACCAGCTGAATACCGCAACAGACAGTGTTGAACTGATGATTGCAGATTATCATGCTGCTACCTCTGGTGGTGTAGAGGAAGTACCAGGGTCAACGGCTTCTCTCATATTGACTGATTTGGACGGAGACTTCAGATTGGCAAGTGGCGAAACAAAGCAAGTACAGGTTCGTTGTTTGACGGCTGATGGAGATCCTATTGATCCACCTCAATACCACTTGGAATGCGACTTTGGCGGTGCAGTCAGTATTATCGCAGAGGAAGATGGTGTAATTACATTACAGGCAAAGAGCGATCCATCTTATGTTGGAAAGCAAATTGAAATCAAAGCGATCAATGACGAACTCGCGTGTGAGGCTGTCATTACTATTCAAATCGTGAATTGGTAGGGAGGTGAAGAGAGTGCCGCATTTTGACGCGATGATTCAGCAAAAAATCCTTTTGAAGCGTAAGCTGCTACAAAATCAGGCAGTGGTAAACCTGCTTTGTAATGTGGGCAATAATGTAGTGGAGTTTGAGAATATCAGAACGGGAAGCAAAAGTCCTGCGGCGTCTCTTATCAAAACTCACTTTTATGTCCCAGATACACAAACAGTAGATAAAAACTTCATTACGATGCGTAGCCGTGTGGTATATACCGACTCGAATGTGGTGAAGGAGACGGGGATCACCGTCTATATCATCTGTAACGAACACCAAATTGACTTGCTGCAGGGTTCCAGAGCGGATCTGCTGGCAGATGAGGTTGATTGTATTCTGAATAACGGAGAGGAACCTTTGTTTGGGCTGGGAGGAATTGTTCTGAGCACAGCAGATGAGGTTCAGTTTAACGAAGGATATTCTGGGTGGCAAATCCCATATATCACTCACGAGAGGAATAGGAGCGCAGAACTGTTATGATTGATAGTCTAACTGCGCTGACAGGCGAAGCGTACAAAATTACACCAAAAATTGGAGTGAGGAACCCAACATTGAGGGAGATCTACCATTATGGGGAGCAGCAGTATTTTGGACTTGCACAGACAATTTGTGCAACACCCGCTGACCGTAAGGTAGAGATATGGGACGCTATGAATACTTATTGGGATAGGATAGACGAGTATGAGTTGTTTGTGTCTACGTTTAGAGCTATCCAGTTGCGTGACACGAAGATACTGTTTGGGGATTTAGATGTGGCTTCGTTTCAACCCATGCCCTCAAAGAACCTCAAAGATTTTGTTCTTGTGAATCGGGATGGGGCGGTAATCGACCGTGCGGTTTACAAGTTGCTAACTGATTATCTACGGCATATCCATCAGTTCAAAAAGAATGAAGTGAAGCCGTATGACGATTATACCAGAGATATTATGATCGAGGCGGATCGGGATGATCGCGAGGACGCAGCAAACAAGCCGTTCAAGTCCATGCTGAAACCACTTGTTTCTTCGGCAATAAACCTGCCTGGATCTCAATTTCGATGGGATACTGTTTGGGATGCACCTATCGGAGTGTTTATGGACAGTATTATGCGTATGCAAAAGCGTGACCATTACTATTTCACAATGCTTGGAATTTATAGTGGTTGCGTTGATATGAAAAAAATCAACAAAAAAGAGCTTGAATGGATGTCTGACTGACACCTGCGGCTAACAAGAAAGGATGGTTAATTATGCCTAATTTTGACATTAAGAGTGCTGTTATCAACAGATTTCTCCGTCTAACCGAGGTAGATCTGGAGTCTGGTATGGTGAATTGGGTGCTCAGAAACATCGAAAGCCCCCAGGCTGAGTTCACTGGCGAATCTGTGGATAAGACCGACGAGCGTGGTATTCTAATCTCACGTTTTGATACCGCCAAGGGTTTCACTCTGTCCGGCGAAAGTTCTAAGCTGGAGCTTGGCCTGATGGCTTCTCAGCTGGGTACTGAGGTTCAGGTGGCGACCGCCGACAAGAAGATCAAGGGTGAGGATTTCGAGATCATCACGATTGTGGAGGACAGTGGTGAAAAGAAAGCTACCATGGCTTATACCCCGACGACTACCCCCAGTGTGGTGTACGCGATCAACAAGGACAAGTCTCTGGGCGATCCCATTGAAGTCGGTACTGCTGATGAAAACGCCAAGATTACCGGAAATGTTATCACGCTGCCTGATACCTATACCGGAAGTCGTATTGGCGTGCTGTATCAGTACGAGACGGACGAGGCCGTTCGTGTGACCGACAGCTCTGAAACCTTCAACAAGAATGCCAAGTATATTGCCAAGATCCTGGCTGAAGATGTGTGTGGTGTGACCGCTGCTATCACTATTGTGATTTCCAAGGGTAAGCTGGACAACAACTTCAGTCTGAATCTGACCACCGAGGGCACCCACCCCTTCAGCATTTCCGCCATGAAGGATTACTGCTCCGAGGAGGAAGAGCTGTGCTACATCCTCATCGGTAAGGCAGTTGGCGTGGGCGTGTAAGCGATGAAGCGTCATTGCCGGGTGTGCGGTGCAGAGTACGAGTATTGCTATTCCTGTGAAAAGGTTCATAGCTGGCGTGCTCTGACCGACACCGCCGACCATTACTATATTCTCAATGTCTTGATGGAATATCAGGGCGATCACGATGCTGTGAAAGCCTATCATGCTCTTAGCAAACGTGGTGTGAATATTCGAGAGACAGACGGCCTTTTGCCGAGTGTGAAAATGCTCATGGTGGAAATCGCCTCAAAAGTGAAAGGTATGAATGGGACGAGAAAGAAAGCTGTTCCCGCTGGTCAGGCGGTCGTTGAGAAGAAGGATGAAAAGCAGTTGCATTCAACAGATGATGCTGAGGTAAGTGAATAAGAATAAAGAAGAGGCGTTGCAGAAAATAGGCTGCAGCGCCTCCTTTTTCGATTTGGAGGTGAGTAGAGGTGAATATCCTGGCCGTTGATCAGGCCAGACATGGTGCGTGGGCTGTTTTCGATTATGAAGAAAAGTCTCTGGTTGACTATGGGACGTGGGCTTTTGAGAGCAAAAATCATACATTTGAACAGGCAATTTTGCACATCGAGGCGTTGATAAATGAAGTGATACACACGCGCTGCATTGATGCGGTTTTCTTTGAGGACATTCAGTTGAGAAAGAATGTGCAATCTTTCAAGAAACTGGCACAGTTGCAGGGTGTACTCGTAAATCTGTGTGAGAAAAACGAATACCTTTATGGTCTTGTAGCACCAACGCAATGGCAAAATTTTTGTAAAGCACGAGGCAGAACTACCAAGGAAATCAAATCCAAGGTAAAAGAGGTGGAGCTTGAACCAAAGAAAAGTTCCAAAATTCTTTCTCTGCAATTTGTGCGGGAAAAGTTCGGAATCGAGACTGATAATGACAACCTTTCGGATGCAATCTGTATTGGTCACTATGTCGTAAACAATTTGGAAATATCAAAAGGAGAGAAAACATGAGTGCAAACATGAAGAATCGTATTTGTGGTGAATTTGCCGAGGACTTTGAGGATATTCAGGATTTGATGGAGGATGTGCTTCCTGAACCTTCCTTGCTTGAATACTATCGTCGGCTGAAAAAGAGGGAAATTCTCTGGAACGACGAAATTGATGATGCCACAGTCGACATTGCGCTTTACATCCGAAAGTGGAATGCAGAGGATAGAGGCATTGAACCGAAGGATCGTCGGCCTATCAAAATCCTTATCAATTCAGACGGCGGCAGTGTGGATACAGTGCTGCACATCATTGATATGATCCACTTATCTAAAACCCCCGTTTATACCATTGGCATGGGACGAGTTTATAGTGCTGGTGGCCTTTTGCTGATGGCCGGTCACAAACGGTATATCTTCCCTCATACCAGTTGTCTTATTCACGATGGATCTTCTGGTGCAATCGGCAGTATTGGCAAAATGTTGGATAACTTGGAATTTACCAAGGAGCTGGAGGTGCGGATGAAAGCGTATATCATTTCCAGCACTCACATTACGGAGGATGTTTATGACAAGAACTACCGGCGAGACTGGTTTATGTTCAGTGAAGAAATGATTAAGTTGGGAATCGCTGATGAGATTGTGACAGACATTGATACCATTCTTTAAGGAGTGAAAAATATGGCGCGGAAAAATATTGGCGTGAGCATTCATGATGTTCCTATTACCCTTTCTGAACACCCGTTTTATGGGCTGAGGCTGGATGAACAGCAAAAGATTTTTCGGGATGCGATTTGGAGCAAGGAGAAACTGGTTGTTTTCTGTAACGCCAAGGCAGGTACAGGAAAAACACTTATGGCTACTGCCACGGCCAATCTTCTATATGAGTATGGCAGAAGCCAAGGCATTGTGTATATCGCTTCACCGACACAGGAACAAAAACAAGGTTTCCTAAAGGGAACTATCGAAGAAAAATCCGAACCGTATTTCGAGCCGTTTTATGAAGCGTTAGATAAGATAGGTGTGAATCGGAACACCGCATTTTATGACAGTTCTATCAACGAGAAGTACCAGAGCGCCTACATCGAATGTTTGACACACACTTTTCTGCGAGGCACGAACTTTGAGAACAAGGTAGTTATTGTAGATGAAGCCCAGAATTTCTACTTTGATGAGTTAAAAAAAGTGCTAACACGTGTCCATGATAGCTGCAAAGTAATTGTTATCGGACATGACGGACAGAACGACCTTATTTCCAATCCGGAGCGTTCTGGATTTGTGCCTTACATGGAGTGGTTTAACAATGATGAGCGGACGGCAGTTTGCCGTCTGGAAAAGAACTATCGTGGCTGGATCAGTCAACACGCGGATGATTTGACTTACAATCTGGCTATGAAAATGAACTGATTCTGGAGGATTATGATAATGAAGAAAATCGCAGTGAATACTGTAAAAGCCTTTCTAAAAGAGCACAAGCGTGAAGACGCATATACCCAGACATTCACCATGGGAGACAGTTCTTTTGAAGTGGCCTTTCACACAGCGTTGACAGTAAGTGAGAAAACCACCTTTATCAATCGGGTGATTTCCGGTTGTTTTGATTCTACGGGCAAATTCCGGCCTGAGTATGTTTCCCCTATGCTGCGGGCCACAATTATGCAGATGTGTACGAACCTTCCGCCCCTGACTCTCAAAAACGAAACAGACGATGAGGGCGCTGCGGCATTGGATTTGAACGGCATGAACGAGCTGTATTTGGCTCTCAATCTGGATGCCGTGCAGAATGAGGGGTATCAGGCTATGTTGGGTGAAATGGTTGCCCTCTGTACTCAAGCTATCGACTGGAAGAAGGGCTGTACTTTGAGTGGTAACACAACGGAGAACGCTCTGCGTGATTTGATTGTGGCTCTGACTACAAAGGTGGATAGTCTGAATGTGAGCGACCTGATGCAGTTTGCAGGTGATCTGTCTGTTGCGACAAAGGGGTTAGACGAGGGCGGCATTTTGCAAGGATTACTTAAACTCCACGAGGGGAAGAAAGAGTAAAAGAAGGAGGTGGCGGCATGGGTACGACTATTCGTGAAGCTCTTGCGGCAGCGAACAAAAAATTGATGGGAAAGATTGACGATGCCATGAATAATGAAGTATTCAAAGAGATTCAAGACGAAGAAGCCGCCACCATTTACGAGGTTATCTATAAAGTCTATACGCCTCGAATGATGTTGTACCATTTTAGTTGACACCTCATACGCAAGGATTTAATGTATAATCAAAGAGAATTAGGGAGGCAAC